>JAUVXZ010000207.1 GCA_030603345.1 Pseudomonadota bacterium | reverse complement strand
GAAAAATAAACGGTCTCTGGAAAACTGAAAGTCTGGATACCCAGCTTATCGCTTCAGGGTTATGAAAACGTCGAATTCGGCCATCTCTTGTAAGGGTTTGAACTTCAAGAATGAGAAGGAAAACACAGAGGCGAAAAATAGAACACTAACAAACGCTAGCCAGCATAGCTGTTGTGTCAGCCACTGAAATGCAAAAGGGGATAACAAGAAGAGATGAGCAGTTAAGAACCATCGCTACTCACCCACGCCTAAAGATAATTTAGCTTTGTCGCCGCTCAAAATACAAGAATCTCCAAAGAACATAGGAACCTTTGGAGGCTTTATATCGGCATCTTCAGGGGATCTCTTGTCACAATTTCTCCCGAGGGATTGGATTGAGGAGAATAATCGCTTCTTAGCTATTAAAATGAATAACCTAATAATTTTTATACTAATCTAAGGGTATAATTTCAATGGGGGAATCTACTCAAAAACAACAAAAAAACACCCATTCATGAATGGGCTGGTTTTCTTTACCCTTATTTCGTATCCCTATCAGAGCAAAAAAGCTATAAGCATTTTTGAGGTTCTTTGAACTCAGCATCTCACGGGCCAATAAAAACAATGCGAAACTATTAGGAAAAGATGCGGAGACAAAAATCCAGAGTGCTGGCTGGATAAAAGTGGTGCATTGGCACTGTCGAGGGAGTGGGCAGTTGCAGGAGGCAAAGGTTAACTCAGAAAACCTCGTTTTTGATGAACTAAATCCACAACATAGTGGGGTTTGTCCTAGCATTCGAAAATTCTATATTGCTTGCCAGAAGGTGAACTTCCGTTAATTTTAGGGTTACATATCGTAGTTGAAAGGTCAATATCAGATTGAACGCTGGTGGCGAAAAAAATATCTGTGGGAAATACCTACTTCAAGATGCTAGGGTCCTGGACGGTAATTGGGATTATACAATATTTGTATCGCAATTAAATGGATTAGCCTCGGCGGGAAGGCCTTGCGTCATCGCTTGGGGTGTCCAAGTCATTTAGTGTCGTTTCTTAATTCGCCAATCCGCTCATCTTGTGGTAGCCATAATCGGGTCTGAGGCTTTGCTATCTGCTATATTTGCAATTCATAACCTTTCACAAATCCTTTGATACGATTTTCAGATCTTCATTTCATTCAGGCATGCTCACTCAGGTTGAGACAGATCATTTCAGGCTATTTTCTATCATCTGAGTTAGTCTGTTGAAAACAAGATGAAAAATGCAGCTGTTCATCGATAATCAATCCATGATCCCCCCTAGATCCCCCGTGCGGAAGCGCAGGGTTCTTTACCCCATGAAGTGGTTCATGGAGTATTTCCATGAGCACTTTCTAAATGATGTCGGAAGCAAGAGGGGTCGGTAAACTTGTTAAATCAACTTTGAGACCTAGGTTTAGGGATGCATACTAAGGCGGCCTATAGATCTATCAGACTGAGCATAGAGACAAACATTTTTTCGATTCTACTTCTTAGTTAGTGCCAAGGCTATCTTTCTTAGTTCGCTGTTCACCACGCTTTCAAGCTTCTTCTTTACTACGCGGGAGTAATACTCCTGTTCTGTCTTTGACAATGAATCTCCTTTGAGCTTTTTGAGAATGAGTTCCTTTTGTTTTGGTGGAAATAATGTGCTAAGATGCAGGTCCAGTTGGAATGATCGAAACTGTTTCCTGCTATTCCTTTCACGAACAGACTCAGACCTCTCAAGATCTATCGCATATCTTCTGAGGGCATTTCTCAAACGTTCTGTTGATACAGATCTGTGCTTGCCCAAGTCCAATAGTTCCTCTTTTAGTAAATCACCGTATTTCGCTCTCACGTGGCTCACGCTGCCATCTAGCTCTTTCGGTTTATCCAGCCCCTCCTGTGCCATTAGATCCGAACTCGCCAGGATCAGCTTTTCCAGGTTTGCCCTTTTTTGACTCCCTGTGCCATACCTGGAAAGCAGCCCACGGATATCCAACTTGATGCCTCCACGAGCGCAGTTCGCCAAAACGACTGGAAACGCTTCGATTAGCCTGGAATCATCGGAGGCTGATAACTCGTCGAGGACATCAAGAACCTTCTTACTACTAAGCCTCTGTTTTTCCGGGGAAAAGAGTCGGTACCCCAGTTGTCCCAGTGCGGTGATCAGTTCCTCTTTGTTCATTTGTACGCTGCTACCTTTTCAATGAAGTGATGTTTTACCACGCCCTTTTCCACGAGGGCTTCTGCAAATACAATGAAGTTCTGCATCATTTTCTCTGGATTAATCTCATACTTCGTAGCCTCAGCATATCTTTTCAGCAATTCCTCGGGGTCTATCTCGAATCTGGCAAAAGCAGCCACACAGTCGTCAACGTCAACCTGCATTCCTCGAAACATCTTGGTAATAATAAGATCCTGAAGATTCAAAGCACCTAGATAGATATGTCTCCATTTCTTAATGGGTATATTTCCGCCCGGGTCCAGGGGGGAATCGAGGAGATTGGTTAGCGACCGGAGGAACTTCATCAGCCTTACATATTCTTTGTCGATAGGAACAATGAAGTCTATGTCTTTGGTAGAATCTTTTATTTCAAGCAATGTCAGGGCAGTCCCACCACAGCCTATCAGGTTAACCTTGAAATTTATCAGGTGCTCCCAATTCTCAATTGTTTGTAGCAGTTCCGTGCCTGTAATTCTATATTTGCTGCCTGTAAGCATAAGCGTTCTAATTTTCTAGAAGAAATAACAGCTTTTCAAGAGATGTGTCAAGAAAAAACTTGTATTTATAAATACAATTTGTTTGTATTTTTAAATACAAAAATAAATAGTACTTCGATAGTTATCCCCGAAGACTTTTCTTCAGTCACTGAGCGTTAAATAGGCTGATGGGAAGCACACAAGGTCACTGTGGGATGGACATCGCATATCAGCCTTTCCAGACTAATAAATCGAACATTTTCTTTTTCTGTGGCTAGATCCAAATTGTTGCCCCCCTCAAACGGCGGAAGTAGTTAATCTCTGATTGCCCATGTCTTGGAAGAAGCAGAACAGCAATTGCCCCCATTTTTTGGAGAGCGAAGTAGGAGTAAAGGAACTCACTCCAGTTAGGGAGCTGTAATAAAACTCGGTCCTGTCTCTTAATGCCGAGGTTCATCAAACTGATAGCCAGCCTATTTGCAGTAGTATTCCATTGCAAAAGCAAACCAGATTATTTATTGTCAAAGGCCTGGCCAGCTTTTATTATGCCTTGGAATGAAAAAATGAGGTTATCGTTGCGGCACCATTGATTAACAGATGGTTTTGTCAATCTGATAACATACAGGTTGCTGAAACAAATGACTTTCCTGTCTTTTGAGGTACGGCGTCTGTGACCGATTCATGCATGGGGCGTTTTCAGGATGCACTCAGGGGTACACCGAATGATCGAGTCCCTATTATCCCCATGATTGGGGGATGGGCTGCGGCCAACTTTTCGGATGTTCCCCTTTCCAAACTTGCACAGGATCCAAAACGGATCGCTGATGCCCAGGTGCGAGCCATGGAAACCGTGGGCCACGATGCCTTCTTTGCCTATGCCGATCCCCTGTATATACCAGAGGCCTTCGGATGCAAGGTTCGTTTCACAGAGACAGGGCCGCTTGTCGACGCATTGCCCCATTCCATCAACACCATTGAAGATCTGGAAAAGATCCCCATCCCCGATGCACGACGGGCGAGGCGACTTCCCGTGATTCTGGAACTCGTGAAGGATTTAAATGCATATGGCGGTGGTGATATACTGGTGCTCGGCGCCTTTGAAGGCGCCTTCACATCCACAACCCGCATTCTTGAAGCCGATCAGGTCATGCGAATGATCTACAAGAACCCCCTCCTGCTTGAGGCCTTACTCGACAGGGTCAATGGATTTCTGCTTGAATTTGGGCGTGCCCTTATCGAGAGTGGGGCCAATGTGCTCTTCATTCCAGAACCATCTGCTTCTGCCTCCATGATTTCACCGGCCATGTTCCGGCGATTTGTGCTCCCTAGGTTACGATCCCTTACTAACGAATTGAAAGCACCCTGTATGCTGCATATGTGCGGTGATACGTCTCCTACACTTCAAGTCATGCAGGAAACGGGTTTCCAAGTCCTCAGTCTGGACCAGTGTATGGATCTTTCTAAATCAAGAGATCTGGTGCCCGAAGCTGTTCTGGGAGGGAACGTGGATCCTATCAACTCATTGCTCATGGGGACTAGAGAACAGGTGGTGGAGGACACCCTGCATTGTCTTCGCACCGGCGGTAAAAACCATTTCATTCTTATGAGCGGGTGCGGAGTTCCTCCTGGTACATCGATAGAAAACCTGAGCGCCATGGTGGAAACGGCCATCGACTACGGGCTGGGTGCCTGACAATAAGTAGCAAACACCCCGTAAAGAGTATTCTGAAAAAGCGGGGCGTCCATGAAATTATAAGTTGCGGTTTTCTCACGAAAATGCGGTCCAACGTTTTTCAGTCCACGCTATTACCTTTCTATTTCTCAATATACTTCACCCTTTCCAACCCCTCAACCCTCTCATCGGTCCAGCGTCTGGCCTTGTACTCAAATCGAGGCAGGGTTCCATGGGGAACTTCTTCAACTCTCATGGTAACCTGGGTTACTTCTTTTATTTTGTCACTCAGTCTCTTGAGTATCATAGCTTTTGCCTTATCATCCAACGCCATCTTCTTGAATTCAACGCTTACTGTGGCTACTTCTAAACCGTCCTCTGTGATAAAGACCCTGCCATTATATTCTTCGATTTCGCTAAAAGAGAATACTGCCTCATCCACGGCTTGTGGCCATACATTAGTAGCCTTTATCTTGATCATATCGTCGTATCTCGAAATCGTTCCCACCTCCCATGCTGCAGACTCTCTGCCGCAGTCACAAAGTCTCGGTGGAAGTAATCTTACCCGGTCATTCGATCTGAAGCGAATAAGCGGCATGGCTTCCCTGCAAAAAGTTGTTACGACAGGTTCTCCCCAGTCACCATATTTTACCGGTTTATCGGTCTCCTTATCCAATACCTCAACCAATGCAAAGTAATCGGCTAAGTGATAGTATCCAAATTGTCCGTCGGGGACCACGCCGTATTTGCAGGTAATGGCATAATTCAGATTTAATTGGGTGGATCCATAAATATCATGGATGACCGTTCCCCATAGTTCCTCCATTTGTAGCGCCCATGAGACAGAAAAGGGTTCTGTTGAAAGGGTAATCCCCTTTAAACGGGGGAACCCTTTCTTCGGATCTAAACCACGCTCCATGCAGATATTCGTTATGCGAGCCAGATGAGCAGGCGTGGTGAGAATATGGTGGACGTTAAATCTCCTCATCATGTCGATTCTCTGATTGGTGTTGAATACAGCCAGAGGTAAGGGGCTAGCACCGAAGATCCGGAGGCCTTCATAAGAAAGCATACCACCGGTCATGGTGCCCAGGGGATATAAGACAGCCGATACATCCCCCTTCTTTAACCCAATTGCCGCAAAATGCGATGCGGTGGAGGCGTTTGCCGCCCAGATGGCCTTTTCGTCATGGCAGTGCACCTCCTGCCCCATCCCTGAGGTACCACTGGTCACATTAACGCGATGGATCTTGCTGGGTGGAACACAAACCCTCCTTCCAAAAGGGGGATTTTCCTCCTGATCTTTTACCAGGTCTTGTTTATCAATGAATGGGAATCTGGCAATATCCTCGAGTTTTTTGAAATCCTCCGGTTTTACCTTTGCCCTATCAAAGATTTCGCGATAGAATTCAGTCTTAGAATAAGCTCTGCCTAGAGTTTCCTTTGTTTTTTCGAATTGTAGTTTTCTTACTTCATCTATGGGCATGGTTTCTAATTTCTTAAGAAAGTAACGGTTTGCCTTTGATACTTTTTTTCGGTCCATTCACCCCACCTCTTTTTGTTCCCATCAGCATGCGGCTATATGCTGAGGAGGAGTTTTCCTTCTTTTCCCTAGGTCCCCCTGGTTATCTCACGAAAGAAATTCAATTCGACTAAGCTTCAGCTCTATAGACTTTGCAGAGCAACCCGCGAAGGGGCCACCCCCCACTACTATGGTTGCAGACATCAGGGTCGTCATCAATCAATACGTTACACTGTGATTTCCAGACTCCGTGTAAGGAAGGTTCTGCTCCATCTTCCTCCGGAAACCACCAGCCATGTTGTGCATCGACCACCCTTGGATCTATTCCATCGAAAAACTTGCATTTTTG
>JAUVXZ010000165.1 GCA_030603345.1 Pseudomonadota bacterium | reverse complement strand
AGGTATATCTGCGTTCGTACCATGCCACACCTCCAATACTGTATACATCGGTATTATACATCATTCTTATTCCCTGTCAAGGCCAAACCAGATAGTATACAGTTCCTGACTAATTACGAATATTTTTAGATTTGCGAGTCCGATTTTGAATTCTTGAGGATTTTCTAGCTAGATAACTCCATATTTGAACACTATCCATGAAGCTGGAAAATCCCGCATGATACGAGAACGGCGTCGGGCCCTCCCTACACTTCTGGAAATAATTCAACCTAGTCAACAACGTCCCTGAATCCTTTACTTGACAAAATGTTTGGTTTCCTGTTGATCCATCACTTTACCGTAATAATTCCATGCCTATTTGTTTGTGAAATGTGGAGACTTGCCCGCCGTCCTCCTTGTCAGCCGTTCTTGTGGCGGACTGGAGGGCTCGTCCGCCGTTCTTGTGGCGGGCCTGACCCCCTTCCACTTGGTTTTGAGCACGTTCTGCACGAACGTCCCCTTTTCCTTGATTGGATAAACCGACATCTCTCACATGGGAGCTTGAGGTTTAGATATTTTTATCAGATATTCACTTTTCCTAAATCGAATATCTTGGCAAGATACCCCAACTCCTCTCAGCAGCTTCGGTCAATTTACTGATGGCTCCCCAGAGCAACAAGAGGAGGTAATCTATATTCTATTGGGCTTGACAGGGTTGAGATTTGCGTTTGTAAGCGAAAGGGTTGAGTGGGGATCTTATCGAAATAGGTTCAGCAGTATTGGAAAGCGTCAGGGTATGCGAGACCTATACAAGATACGGGGGCAATCACAGAAAAGGCAGGGCCGTTTCCGACCCTACCTTAACTATCCAGAATCTTCCTGACTTCTTGTGATAATTCCTTCATACTAAAGGGCTTCTGGATAAAGGCATCACAGCCACGTTCCAATATCTCCTTTGCCTTGCCATCTATGTCGTAGCCACTTGAAAGGAGGACCTTTATATCTGAGTCTATCTGTCTTAGACTCTCATATGTCTTTCCACCACTCATGCCTGGCATAACAATGTCCAAAAGGACCATATCAATGTTATCCTTATTCTCCTCATAGACATCTATGGCTTCTTGCCCGCCTCTAGCAAGATAGACCTCATAGCCTAGTTTTTTAAGCATCTGCTCACCCACATCAATAACCATCTCTTCATCATCGACTAGAAGAATTGTCCCTTTGCCCTTTACAAGCCTACCAGGGGACTTCTTTTCTTCTTTTACCTCTTTTTGTGTTGCAGGCAGATAGATCTCGAAAGTAGTTCCTTGCCCTCTCTTAGATTCAATATCTATGTATCCACCATGCGCCTTGACAATACCATAGACAGAAGCCAGTCCAAGACCAGTGCCTTTAGCAAGCCCTTTTGTTGTAAAGAAGGGCTCAAAGATTCTATCTTTGGTCTTTTTGTCCATCCCTATGCCTGTGTCTCTAATCGTTAAGAGGACATAGTTTCCAGGGTTTGCTTTATAAGTTTTACCTCTCATATCCTTGTGGGTGACTTTCATGGTCTTTAAGAAAAGATCCCCTCCTCCTGGCATGGCCTCTGCGGCGTTGACATAGAGGTTAAGCAAGACCTGCTCAATCTGGCTCTGGTCTACCTTTATTCCGTATAGGTCTTTGGCAAGATCTTGGTGAACCGTGATCTCCTTTTTGGTTGTGCCAAAGGTATTTGAGGTCTCTTCAACCACCTGGCTCAAACTAATGGGCCTGACCTCATATCTTCCTTCCCTGGCATACCCAAGAAGCTGGCGGGTCAGTCGAGATCCGTTTTGAACCGATTCTTCAATGTTCTTGAGCCTTTCACAATTTGGATGAGTGGGATCGGTCTCTAAGAGCATCAAGGAGGCATTTCCCTGGATACCCATAAGGAGGTTATTGAAGTTATGGGCAATGCCGCCTGCTAAGGTGCCGAGCGCCTCCATCCTTTGGGCTTGCGCTAACTGGGCCTCCAGCATATTTTTCTCAGTAATATCCCTGAAAATGCCAAGTGTTCCGATAACCTCTCCTTTTTCATCTTTTAGCAGTGAGGCCGAGAGATTGATATCTATCAACTCATCATCCTTCCTTTTCAGTTTCATCTCATGGTCTATCAGTTCACCTTTTGCCTTTAGCTCCTTCATAATCAGCTTAGCATCCTCTATTCTATTGCCATAAAAGGAATATGCTTTTTTACTAATGGCCGCTTCCTGGTCATACCCTAAGATATCTTTTGTTCTTGGCGAGGCATATATGACATTTCCTTGAAGATCGGTGGTGGTTATTCCATCTATGGAGCTATCTAAGATGTTCTGTAAGAAATTCTTGGTCTGGACTAACTCCTTCTCCATTTGCTTTTTCTCGGTTATGTCTCGTACAATACCTCGAAACCCTTTTCTCTGACCTTTTGTATCCTTCATGAGAGATACAGAGGCCTCTACATGTCTTTTGGTACCGTCTTTTCTAATAATCTCCCAATCAAATACCTTTGTAGGTTTTCCTGTTTCATATACTCTGTTGAAGGTTTGATATAGTCTTTTAGCGTCCTCTTTCTCTGTGTACTGTAGGTTATTCGTACCCATTAATTCATCATTGGTGTATCCAAGTACTTTGCATATAGAATCATTAAAAAAGGTAAAGTTCCCGGCAATATCAACCTCATAGTATCCGTCTTCAATGTTCTCAAGGATGGTGCGATATTTTTCCTCACTCTCTTTGAGGGCCTCTTCTGCCTGCTTTTGTTCGCTGATATCCCGAAATATCCCTTGCAGGAGTTTCCTGTCACCTATATGAAGGAGGCTGGCCTTAATGCCGACTTCCTTAATTTCCCCGGTGCTAGTGATGACCTGTGTTTCCAAAACCTGTCCCTCACTCTCTCCGAGCTGCTTTTGGAAGGTCTCGGAAAAGTTTTCATTAGTCTGGCGGGAAGGATGAAGGATCGTCTGATGCTGCCCAATCAATTCGGATTTGTCCCTGTTAACCAGTTTGGCAGCCTCATAGTTGCAGTCAACTATCACGCCCGTTTTGGCGTCAGCTAAGAATATGCCATCTTGGGCTTCTTCGAACAGTTTCCTGTGCCTTTCTTCGCTCACTCTAAGTGCTTCCTCTGCCTGCTTGCGCTCGGTCAGTTCTTGCTGAACTGCCTCGTACAGGCGTGCATTCTCGATAGCCACGGCAACCTGATCGGCTAATGTCTCCGTTACCATCACGTCGGTCTCATCAAAGGCATCGAATTCGTCACTCTGTAAATCCAGAACGCCAATGACCTTCTTCCCACTCTTGATAGGTACAGCGAGCTCCGAGTTTGTCTCCTCCTTTGCCTTACGCACGTAATGAGGGTGCTTGCTGACATCGCCGCTGAGCTGAGTTTTGCCGCTGGCTGCCGCATACCCTATCATCCCTTCCCCGATAGCAAGCCAGAGATCCTTGGGAAAGAGATTGGCATAGCCGCCTACGATGGACTGCATAGTCAGGCGATTGGTCTCCTCGTCAACCAACAGCAGCATCACGCCATAGTAACCAAATGCATCATGCACGGCAGTCACGATTTCGGACAACAGTGCCTCGAGTTCCAATTTACTGATCATGCGTTGACCTACTCCATAGATCAGCCCAAGCTGCACCGCTCGCCGCTGCGCCTCCTCCTCCGCTCGCTTCTCTTCAACGGCTTTTTTCTCTAACTCCCTTACCCTTTGCTCCAATTCTCCACAGGTTGGTTTTTTGGCCATTAGAGAATCCTCTCTTCTCTGCATTTTGACTCAACACTGTTTTGCCTTCTACTAACGCAATAGTTATTCCAATAGGGGAATACTACCCCCTTTCATTGTTTGAGCAGGAATCATGCCAAAAGCGGGTCTTAGAGATATGCACAGATTATTGCAAGTACTTGAGGCTTGTTTATTCAGGGATCTGTAAGTTCAGTCTGGGAGAATTTGATGTGGAGTCCATTAACGTGTCAGATTCTTGACACTTGCTCACCGTACTTTAATGGCTACAAGAGCAGGTTGCAGCTCAGTTGTGTTGGAAAGATAGAAACAATCTGACTGATGAAGGAGAGCGGTTAATATGGATTCAAAAATTTACGGATTCAGGTGTTGGACAGCATGATTGGGGGTTTTTGTGAATTTGCTCTGACTATACAATATGCAAGCGGGCACTCTGCAATCAAAAAGTCAAACATTCGTGCCATAGCTGACAGCCGCGATCAATCCGATTCTATTATAGATTTGGTTTGGTAATCAAAGGTTTTTCAGGCTCTAAATTTTCGGCAATCATAGCAGTAAGTTATAGTTTTGGCTAACTCGCTGAAACCACAATATATAGACGTTCCCTCATTCCTTTGCCCCTGCCTCCTTGAGCATTCGAACGATCTCTTTATAGCCCTCCCTTTTCGCCGAACTCAGGGCTGTACCGCCCCTTTTCGCCGCCATCAGGGCTGTATCGCCCTTATTGTCTTTAGCGTTGACATCAGCACCCTGTGCCAGCAAGATCTGCACCGTGTCGGTGCGGCCTTCCAATGCCGCCTGCATCAGGGGTGTACCGCCATAATTGTCTCTAGCGTTCACATCAGCGCCATTCGCCAGCAAGACCTGCACTATGTCATTGAGGCCATATGCTGCCATCCACAGCAGGGGTGTATAGCCCCTATTGTCTTTAGCGTTCACATCAGCGCCCTTTGCCAGCAAGACCTGCACTATGTCGGTGCGGCCGCCCCATAACGCCGGCCTCATCAGGGCTGTATAGCTATTATTGTCTCTAGCGTTGACATCAGCGCCCTTTGCCAGCAAGGCATGCACTATGTCGATGTGGCCATATGCTACCGCAGCCATCAGGGCTGTAGAGCCATCATTGTCTTTAGCGTTGACATCAGCACCCTGTGCCAGCAAAGCCTGCACCTTCTCCGTGTCACCCTTTGACGCTGCTTCCATCAATGAGCTTGCTGTTGCGGGGCGTCCAGCGGCAAGGATAAACACAACTGCTACCAGTAAGCATAGATTAAGTCTGCACTTCATATTGATTACTCCCTTACTCCCCGTAATAGAAATTGACGAGACGACCCTGTATCTTCTATTTTCAAATTAAACCCCTGATACCCGAATGGAACCCTTCCACGGTTACGTCCTCGCTTTCTTCCTTAGGGGAGCTACAAAAGGTACAAAAGCAAGGATATTCATGGAAAGCCTAAATTGATCCAGGGAATTGAGCCTCAAGCTCCTGACAGAACGGGACTTCTCTGTCAGGAGCAAGGTGAGCACATTTTGAGGGATTTCTCCATGGGCAACCTCCTGAATAGAGGTTAGATGGCTGAGGAAAAATGAATCCTACTCATAGAACTATACTGAAAACAGCAAGGTAGGTCAATCAGAATAGGAAAGGGAGAACTGCAACATCTTGTGGTAGGCCCAGTAGCACCCAAAGCGCATATTAGCTTGCCAGAAGGTGAACTTCCTGTAGTTTATAGATTACATATCGTAGTTTAAAGGTCAATATAAGGATTGGGAGCGAAAAATCTCAATAGGAAAAACCATATTTCAAGATGAATCTGTCGTCCACGGTCCTTGCTGATTGTGATTATTTCCGTTTGAAATGTGGTGTGTACCGAGGCTTCTGGGATTTACTGCCTAATGTATACATGAAATTTTCGGGGGTTTCAATTTTTCACAATAATGGCAGTAAGCTGTGTTCTTGGGCCAAGAGACTGGCACACAATATTTGGGCATTCTAACATCAAAATCAGAGCCTTTGTTAACCCTACCGTAATTCAATGCTTAAGAATTCTAGTTCACTTCTTAGACTTCTCGCTTCCCTCAACGATTTGCTCTGAACTCTCCAAAGCTTTGCCGACCTACTTTTCAGATGCTGGCAGATAAATCTCAAAGCTAGTTCCCTCTCCCTTTTTAGAGTCCACTTCTATGTACCCACCATGGGCTTTGATAAGAGCGTAGACCGAAGCCAACCCTAAGCCGGTGCCTTTACCTACCTCCTTCGTTGTAAAGAAGGGATCAAAGATGCGCTCTATGGTCTTTTTGTCAATGCCTACCCCTGTATCTCTAATAATTACTAAGACATAGTCTCCAGCCTTTGGTTTGTCGGGGTTATCTTTCATATCCTTATCAGTGATATTCATGGTCTTTAAGAAAAGATCCCCACTATTGGGCATTGCATCTGCGGCATTGACATAGAGGTTCCACAAGACCTGCTCAATCTGACCCTGGTCTGCTCTTATCTCCAATAAGCCTTCGGCAAGCTCTCGATGAATGGTAACATCCTTTCTGGCCATGCCAAAAGCCTCGGAGGTCTCATTCACCAATTGGTTCAGGTTCAGGGTCCTTATCTCATAGGATACTCCCCTGGCATATCCTAGGAGCTGTTTCGTCAGTTTAGACCCGCTACCAATTACTCTTTCAATGGTCGTCAGCTTTTCATAATGCGGATGAGCGGGATCGGCTTCCAAGAGCATCACAGATGTATTTGCCAAGATAGCCATGAGCAGGTTATTAAAGGTATGGGCGATGCCGCCTGCTAAGGTTCCAAGGGCTTCCATCTTTTGGGCATATTGGAGTTGGGCTTGAAGTTTCTTTTTTTCTTCTTCTGCCTGCTTGCGCTCGAAAACCCTTCCTAATCGTTCACCAATAGCGTTGAGCAGACTCCTCTCTTCTTTGAGAAAAGGCCCCTCATCTCTTTCAGGCCTTTGTTCCAGGTAGTAGACTTGCAAAGCACCGATTCGTTTCCCGCACCAACCGATGTCGCTGGTCAGGTTCCAAATTGTTTCCTTGAAATTCTTTGTCGTGAATATCTGATCATGCAGACTTACTCTAGCGCAAGTGATTTCTGGATACTGCCAGGCCGGGGGAATGAGATCAACGACCCCCTGGAGTATCTCCCCTAAGGAAATACTAGGCCTCTCCAACAGTTTGGAGATTCCATAGAGGCAATTCAGCTCCTTAACCCGTTCTCCGAGATCACGGGTTCGCTTTCTCAGTAGCTCCTCGGACTCGTTCCTCCGAGATGCGGATGCCTCCAATTCAGCAATTCTTTGGCGTAGTTCTGCTATCTCATTGAGGGGTTGCTCTCTTGTTTTATCTTCATCTTTCATTTTGTTTAGCTCCTAAAACAACGGGTAATTTCCTCTCTCGTTCAAACCCGAATAATTTCGCATATCCCTTAAATTTGGGCCTAAATCAGAAGCACCTCTCTCTAGCTGAATTATTTCGCTCACTACTAATCTATCTGGGCTCAATTGGGGTTGCAGGAGCTTGATTTTGGATTAGGCAAATGTAAGACAATGCTGGCTGTGTGTCAATGGAAAGGGCATCGAAAGATATAGATAGGCAGTTTTGAAAGTCAAGAGTAGTATATCCTCAAGACATTGGGGTAAATTATTGCGCTCGAAAAGTACCACTTACTTGCCAAAATCTTCAACTCGAAGAAAGTCCAGGTTTCTTTTCGTAATCGAAACAGCAAGGGCTTTTACTTTAGTTGGTGAAACGAGGTGGCCTGCCCCATGAGGGTAAGTCCTCTTTAGAAAAAGGCAAACACAAAAATAAAAATGGCGTTTTCGGCGAGTCTTTAGCAGTCATCAGCAGTCAGCAGGGAGGGGATTGGGGAAGAATCCAGGTTTGATCCCGGAAAATGTCAAAAGGAAATATTTGCTCCGGCTGACTTCATAAACTTAGTTTTTTAAGATCGTCGCCCCTTTCAGTTGGGGTGTCAATATTTAGTATTTAAGATTTATCCCGCCCGTCAAAGATGCCGCAGCGCGGTGCCCCGTTGAACCCGGGACCCTCCGGGTGTTCAACTGGGGTTAAACGTTCTTGCTTCTATTTAACTGGGATGTGGTCTTGTTTTTCTATAGCC
>JAUVXZ010000228.1 GCA_030603345.1 Pseudomonadota bacterium | reverse complement strand
GAAGATGAGTTTTATAATTCTATTTTTGGAGGCAAGAATCCTCAGAATGATGTTGCAGTAGTCTCCACAAGAAGACTTGGTCCAACTGAAATCAACTCCAAAAGGGATTATGACTTATACATCGATAGGACTTTAAAAGTGTCTCTGCATGAAGTGGGTCATAATTTGGGTTTAACAGATCATGGTTCTTATAAGGTGGCTCGTGATGGATCATTATGTCCAATGAGTAAAGGAGAATTCAATAAGTTTGGATATTGGGGGTATGTCAGAGTAATTATTGATGGTAGAGGCCTGAACTTTTGTGATGAATGCACCTATTTTCTAAAGAACATGTATGGTTATAGAAGTCAATCGGCTAAATTGTTGGAACACTGACTAGAGGCAACAGCCTGTTAAAACCTAGTGTAAAATAAGCCCCCTTCCAGCCGCTGGCCCGGCATATTGTATTCTATGGCCTCACACCAAAATTAGCGGTTAGCTTGCCTATACTTAAAAATATTTATAGACTCCCTTTGCTAATCAAAACAGTACCCGGTTTTTCTTCCTTATTTCTGACTGTATATTGTTACCGGGCAGTAGACACAGAGTAGGTTGTTTGAAAAATTATGCTTCGACCAAGGTCCACTTGACACACGGTCGACTCTATCCTATATTGGCCTTTCTGAAAAGGAAGTTTTTCTGGCTGACAGGTAAATCGATACGCGTTACAACTCCGCCGAGACCAGGAGAATTGTACGCTTAAAATTGGTTCAAGGGAACTAAAGCAATGGCAATAGCTTTCGGGTTGCAACGATTCCTTCACGATATTAGATACCATCGGGAACGCTTCCGCCAATTCATTGGTATCTCCTTTGTAATCCTGGTCAGTGTTGCAGGTGAACCAGAGGAACTGTTATTTTTTCCTGGTGGAGTGCTGGTTTTCCTGGGTATTGCAGTGCGACTGTGGGCCTCAGGACATATTAAAAAGAACAAGGCCCTTGCCACCGATGGGCCTTATGCCTATGTCAGGCATCCTACCTATGTGGGCAATCTCACGTTGGGAGTTGGTTTTGCCCTTGCCTCCGGCTTATGGTGGAGCCTCCCCTTGTTTATATTTATCTTGTTTGCTTTTTATCCTCATGCCATCCACCAAGAAGATGAAAATCTTCATCGCATGTTTAAAGAGGACTGGGAGCAATGGAGCAAAAGAATACGGGCGCTCATTCCACGCCTTACCCCTTATCGGCCTGGACAAAGGGGAAGGTGGTCGTTCATGCAAAGCTTGCGGCATAACGGCGAGCCCATTATTGCCCTGTTTCTCCTGTTTTGGCTGTACTTCCTTTCCTTGGGTCTACATTGAACCCCCCAGTGGAACCGATGTTGAGAGATATAGATTACCTTACTGAAAGAGAGCTCGTTCAGTGGGTCAGGGGGAGCATTAAAACCAGATCGAACATTTTTCGACGCGGTTATCAGGGTTATGTGTATCTGTATGAAGACAAAGATCGGCGTCTAATCATTAAGGCTCCTATGGGGTGGGGATTAGGCAGATTTCTCCGCCGGGTCATGTTGCGCAATGAGTACAGAGTTTACTCCAGACTATCTGGAGTAGCTGGCGTACCCCGTTGTTACGGCCTTGTCGATGGGTGCTACCTAGTACTCGAATTCATCGACGGGGTGCCAGTCCGGAGTGCTCGGATTACCGATCGTGACGTGTTCTTCAAGGCCCTCTTGAACTTGATCAAAGAGCTGCACAAGGCTGGTGTTGCACATACTGACCTCAAGAAAAAGGACAATCTTCTAGTCGTAGAAGGACACACGCCTTGTGTTATCGACTTTGGTGTGGCTGTCATCAGGAGATCGGGTTTTGCGCCTCTAAATCGCTATCTCTATAATCTTGCAAGTAAATTTGATTTCAACGCCTGGGTAAAGTTGAAATATGACGGCAAGTATGAAGATATGGTCGACGAAGACAGAAAGTACTTCAACAGAACAGTCGTTGAGAAGGTATCGCGCTGGATTAAGGACACTTACCTGAGCATCAAGGAAGGTCTTAGGGGCGAGAGATAGAAATACCAATCCTCGGAGCCTGCAAAAGGCTGTCAGGCACTATGGAGCATTAGTGCTGAAATTGGATATTATATAGGTCTCTATATCTACCATTTTTTGCCATGAGTTCGTTATGTGTTCCTGACTCAACAATCGCACCATGCTCAAGCACATAGATTCGATCGGCCCTTTTGATGGTATTCAGCCGGTGAGAAACAATAAAGATGGTCCTTTGACCAAGGAGGTTCTCGATGGCCTCCTGGACAAGATGCTCACTTTCTGGATCGAGGGCTGAGGCTGGCTCATCTAAAATCAGAATAGCTGGGTCTTTAAGAAGAGCCCGGGCTATGGCAATTCGCTGTCTCTGTCCACCAGAGAGCAGTGTTCCTCTATCACCAACAACTGTCTCATATCCATGAGGAAAGGCCATGACAAAATCATGGGCTTGTGCAACGATAGCTGCATTCTGAATCTGTTCCAGTGTAGAGTGACCTCCATCATAATTGATATTACTCGCTATCGTATCGTGAAAAAGGAGGCTCTCTTGGCTTACAATGGCAATCTGACCTCTTAGGGACTCCAGCGTTACATCTCTGATATCCGTGCCATCTATACGTATCGAGCCCGAGGATACGTCGTAGAAACGGGGAATGAGATCCAAGAGGGTACTCTTGCCTGCACCGGTGGAACCGACGAAGGCCACTATCTCCCCCACCTTAACGTTAAAGGAGACATCACTCAAGACTGATTCCCCAGGTTTGTAACAGAAATCCACATGAAGAAACTCTACCGCATTTTGTAATCTCGGCATGTTCTGGGCTTCAGGTCTATCTCGTATATCTGGGATGGTGCGCATTATGTCGAAGACCCTTCTGGTCGCACCCTGAAGGGTCTTCAAATTTACATTTATTCTGGCCAACTCTTTGACAGGGGCGTAGGCTTTGGCGAATGCATAAAGCATGGCCACCAGTTCTCCTAAGGTATGATCGAAATAGATCTTTCCGATTACGAAGATGCCGGGGATGACAAGGAATGTCGTTGAATCCATCATGGGCCCAATACCGAGCTGCCACCTGTTCCAGTGCATAACCTTTTTGTAGAGGTTGTTGGCATGCTTTGTAAACATACCGGATTCATATTCTCCCCTGCAGAATCCCTTGATCACCTTGAGTAACAAGATGATTTCCTGGTAGCTTGATGTTACCTCGGCTGTGGCGTCTTGGACCCTGGTAGAGTGTTTTTTGACCTTACGGCCAAAAAGCCTGACCAGCACGACAATGATGGGCGTAACAGTGAAAATCAACAGGGTGAGTTTGAAATTCATCAAAAGCAGATACCCAACGAACACCAAGAGTGTTAAGGGTTGCTGCACAAGGCCAATAGTAATATTGCTTATAAACCCCTGCATTACGGTCAGGTCTGCTGTAGCCCTCGCAAGAAGCTCGCCACTCTTGCGTTTATGATAAAATGTTAATGGAAGGGAGATAAACTTATTGGCCAGATCAATCCGCAGTGTTCTAATGGCCCTGTTTGAGAAGGCTGCTCCGGCAAGTTCACTGAAGTAAACGGTAATTGATTTAAAGAGCACCGAAAGGAATGCAATAGCACCAAGAAGTATGAGCAAGCGATTGGGGGTAATCCCTGCTATTAGGGTCAGCTCCGTTTTTTTGATTGAGAAGGGAAAGCTGAGTTGTAACCAGGGAATCGTCCATTCGACAGGCTCACTTGCGGTTTTCATTCCGTCATCAACGAGCGGTTGAAGCAGGTACGCAGGTACAACGACAAACAGGGCTGATAGGGCACCCAGGACAACTGCAACCATTAGCAGGACACGGTACCCCCTAATATAGTGAGCAATATCATGACCAAAAATCTTGTCAAACATGAAACTAAACCGCATCAATGAGTCGAGAGATCACGATCCGTTGAACCTCACTGGTTCCTTCGCCAATTTCCAGGAGCTTATGATCCCGATAGAATCTCTCAATATCGTATTCTTTCATCAAGCCGTAGCCGCCGTGGAGTTGGACAGCATGGTCAACACACATGCCCATGGCCTCAGAGCAATATAATTTGGCCATGGCAGCATGTTTTGCAAATGGCTTTTCATTATCTCTCAACCAGCAAGCCTTATACAGGAGCAGTCTCGCACACTCTATCTCTGTGGCCATATCGGCCAGCTTAAAGGCATTCACCTGAAATGTTGATATTGGCCTGCCAAACTGAACCCTCTCCTTGGCATATTTCATGCCCATTTCAAAGGCACCCTGTGCCCCCCCTAAACCCATGGCAGCTATGGAGAGCCTTCCCCCATCCAGGGTTCCGAGCATCTGATGAAAACCATCCCCGATAGGGCCCAGAAGGTTTTCTTTTGGTACCCTGCAGTCGTCGAAATAGAGCTCACTGGTATTGGATGCCCGCCACATCAGCTTACCGTGCATCTCCCTGGCCTCAAAGCCAGGGGTTCCTTTCTCCACCACGATACAGGTTAGTTCTGGCTTGCCATCTTTTCGTGTCCCTGTTTTGCACAGTGATACCGTACCAGCAGTGATATCGGTTGCCCCATTGGTAATAAAGATCTTGCTTCCATTTATTACCCATTCGTCTCCGTCAAGAACAGCGCTTGTCTGTGTATTTCCAGCATCGGATCCGGCATTTGGCTCAGTCAGGCCAAAGGCCCAAAGGGTCTCGCCCCTGCATGCCTCTGGGAGGTATTTCCTTTTTTGTTCCTCATTTCCGTAATAATAGATGGGCCCAGTACCCAGAGAATTACCAGCAGCAACGGTGGCAGCATGGGACCCGTCAACTCGGGCGATTTCTTCGGTAGCAATGATGTAGGAGACATAATCCATTCCCTGACCTTCGTATTCTTCAGATACGAACATACCAAAAAGTCCCAGCCCAGCCATGGCCCGCATAGTATCATAGGAGAATTCCTCTTTCTCATCCAGTTCCCTGGCTACGGGCTTTATCTCTTTTTCAGAAAAATCCCGTACAGATTTCCTCAATATCTCATTTTCCATTGATAATGAAAAATCCATATTTTCCCCTCTGCTTTTACATTATCTGTGAATAGTGACTGACAGGAGTCTTCTCGGAAGAATACTGAAGCCCTAAACATCAGTCAAGGCAAAACTTTTTTGCCATTTGTCGCTCTTTCCTTAATCTTCATATAGATAACCTGAGGAGATTTTACATCACAAACGACCGTAACATCTGGCCCCAGGGGAGTCCACTGAAAGGGGTTGCTGTCTTTAAAAAGGGCTATGGTTGATGTTCCAAGCAGTCCTGCCAAATGAGTTATGCCGCTGT
>JAUVXZ010000159.1 GCA_030603345.1 Pseudomonadota bacterium | reverse complement strand
TCGGGTTTTTCTTCTGATGCCGGTGTGGATTCAAAATCGTGCCAATCGGCATTCAGGAAGGCTATCGTGGTCATCTCTCCGGTGTTCTTGTGGGCAAGGATGAAGAAGCTTTCAAAGAATTTCTCATACTGCTCTTTGGTGTAAGATGAGATGGGAGGTGCTTTCCCATCTGTTTTTTTCTCGAAGTCCTTCTTTTTTTTGCTGAAATACGGCGGGTCAAAGAATATCAGATCCGGCCTTTTGGTTATGGGCCAGTCATCATCTTGCGTGTTCCAGTGGTGATATTGGATTTCGGGCCGGTTATCCCTTGTGGCCATATCAAAGGATTGACATTTTCGTTCAAAGAGCACGCATACATCTGAGACTACGCCGCCGCCGGCCATTGGGTCGAGGACGAGATCGCCGGGTTTTGTGAAGTAGTATAGTGTGTGGCCGACGAGCTGCGCCGGTATTCTCCCGGGCCAGTCGTCTCCGAATCGTTCATCGCATTCGTTGAAATTCCATTGATCCCATGTGCGCAGGCCCCAGCCAAGCTCTTTGAACTTTTCTTGATCCGTCTTTCCTTCCAAACGTAAGGCCCAGGCCAGGGCAAGGTCCATGTTGTAATGTCTGGCGATGTATTCCATGTCATGGCCTTGGGAAAGAAGATTATCGATATTGCCAAAATTGGCATTTCCGATAATTTCTGATACACGATTCTGGCTCAATCCGATTGTTTCTGAGATTTTTCCCTGAGGCCATCCAAGACGGCTCAGACGGATGATAATGGTGTTTCTGCTTGCTTTCTGCCGCGCACGGATGTCAGAAATCCAGGTATTGACCGTTTGGCGGATAACGCCCAGTTTTTCCGCAAGGGCTGATTCTGCCCACTTGCATTCCGGGTCTGTTGACGCAATCTCACGGGCGATCCGCTTTTTGTCGCCCGGGCTTAGTCGGTCGCCATGATTGATGTTGCATTCGGCTGATTCAAGGAGAAGGGCTGTTTTGTTTTTTTCGTAGTCAAGGGGCTTGTCTTTCCATTCAACAGCCTCAATTTTTTTGAGCACACTTTCTTTAAACGCAAACCAGCGGTGGATACCGTCCAAGATTAAAGTCGCTTCGGTTGTTTCATTTCCATCTGGATAGTTAAAAACTCTTTGAATCTTGATTGGTGGAAATTGCGCGTCGATCGCAAGGGCCTCAATATACGCGCTGATGGTCTTCTCACTCTTCCCTGCTCTGGGGTAGATGAATGTGTCCCAAGTTAAATCAGAAATACTGACTCCCATTGGCTCTCCAGGACAATGTTTAATTTTTTTACCCACCCCGGTTAAGTACGCTACCCTTGTCCTTCGGAATTTCACAGGGCAGGCGCATTTACACGGATTACCGCGGATCTTTTTTTATAAAAACTCCATCTCTCTGATTTCTTTGTATTTAAATTTTTCTGCGTTCATCTGCGTGAATCTGCGGCTTAAATATCTGCCTACAGCAGTTGTATCCTTATTCGCTCTGAGCCTTCCAGCATCTTCTGGATTTCTGTGGAAATCTTATTAATGAGGGACGTTGTCACTATACCACTATTCTTGGGCTAAATCCAACAGAAATTCCCTCTTGTCAAGAATTTTTTCGCCTTGTTCAGACCTTCTAATCGCACTATAGCTTCTCATATTCAAAAACCGGCCAACTTCTCGTCCTGAATACCCCATTTGCTTTATCGCTATATAACCAAAAGCGGACTTGGCCTCAACTATTGATTTCCTCTTAACGGGAGACCTCAGATCGTCTTCCTTTAAATTGAAATGGAAGGCGACTTTTCGACCCAACAATTCGAGCGATATCCTTGTCTCTCTTCTTGGTTCTGTATCGCTACTATTTCCTAAAATTGTCTCAACAAAATCCCCGCTACCCAAAATCCGTTCATCTCCCTTTTCGCGCTCTTCCTTCTTCCGACCAAGAAGGCCCGCCTTGTTACCACCAGCGCTCCTTACTAATCCACCTCCTTGGAGTTCCGGTCGGGTGCCCTGATCAATACCATTGCTAACAAATCGTCGGTATCTTCTACGAGCAACTTTAATCGTATCACCAAAATGGAGCAATACATCCTCGATGGTTGCTTCTGCCAAGGAATTTTTTTTATTTTTGACAGGATCAACAGGATCTTCAGGATTTGTTTTTGCTTTCTCTGTTCCCTGATGCAACAGAGAAATAGCAATCCGCCTATCGGCGGAAGGTGCATCATTCGGTGGCCTCTTAGGAATGAGTGGATTTTTGCGGTTGCCAAGGATAGCGCTATGGCCACACCAAGGGTATCGATCAAGCTCTCTCAAACCCTTTACCAGGCCTGCTCTTATTGGATTCAAGTGGCTGTACCGAATGAGTTCCAAAAGATAAGGATCTTCTTCACACACAACGGATTTGTAGCGGTTCTGAAAGAGGTGTCCACTCCGTTTATGGCGTTTGTTGAATGTGACCGCATAGCCGGTCATGAGGCGACGCATGACCTTGCTCAGAGGTGTTTGGCCGGTGCGGAGGAGGAGGTGAAAATGGTTTGGAATCAAGGCCCACGCGTAGCATTGGGTTTGAGTCTCATCCAGTATATTTGCAAGGCGGCCGAGGTAGGATTTGCGGTCCTTATCATCACGGAAGATCTTTCTGCCTTCAATACCCCTTGCCATTACATGCTGTAAGAGCCCTGGGGCATCAAGTCTGGGTAAACGGGGCATTTCTTTATTAGACCCCAGTGAAATGCAAAGCAGATTTCACAGGGCAAGCAGGATTTACGGGATCTTCAGAATTTTGTTTTTCATAGTTAGTAAAAAGGGGCATCATGCAGAAATTGCATAACTTCTTTAATACCGATTTTTGTGGCGTTCTAAGACAATATTTGAAGTGTAGCGACAGGTCTAAATATTTGATACCGGTGACTATATATTTGGGTATTGATGTATCCGCTTTCCACTGTCAGATCAGCCACTACAATAGCTTACGAAAATCATCATTGGTCAAGCCCGCATCTCGTACAATGTTCCCCATCGTGATTGCGTTAATTGGATTATGCCGAGGAATCGTTATGATCCGGCTTCCGTCTGTCATAACAATATGCTTACCCTGGCGAGCAACCCAAAAACCTGCCTTTTCCAAAGCACGAACTGCAGCAAGATGATTTACTCCTGGCAAATTTGGCATAACTACGCTACCCTGACTTCCACTTCACGGGCCGTTTTGCCTCGGACAAGTTCCGCCACCACTTCCAGATATTCTGCAATGGCATTGCCAATATTTTCCAAGGCCTCCTGTTCAGTAGCCCCTTGGGAATGACAACCTGGCAATCCAGGCACTGACACGGCAAAGCCTTCCTCTGACTGTTGTAAAATGACTTTGTATTTCATTACATTTAACTCCTTGGAGATATATAATAGGTGTTAATAATAAATGGGATCAGGGTACCAAGAAATAAGCAGAGGAGATCAGCTTTTGGCTGGCTGTTGTCCAAAGCTCTTTCTGAAGAAAACGCACATCAGACAATATTGATCAAGATCAAATAAAAGCTTTTCAATACGTTATTCTCTCCGTCCGTTAAAGATTGTCCATAAAATCATCTGGTGTGACCTTAGCCTGTCTTAGAATGCCTCTTAAAGTACCAATCGCCAACTTCCTATGCAGAGGAACCACACATCCAACGGATCCCTCTGGGATATCTTTTTTGAGAACAGCATGACTGCCTCTCTGACGCACTCGTACAAAGCCGAGCCGTTCCAATGCATTGATGGCTTCCTCTCCAGACACTCTGCGTAATTTAGACATTCAATCTAGCCTCAAATGTGGTCATCAAAGGCTTAGTTATTTCAGGCAAAGGAAACTCTTCCAGATAGAGCTCGGTGGCTTCCTTCAAATTGGATACTGCCTCTTCGATAGAGTAGCCCTGGCTTACTGTTCCGACTTCAGGACACTCTGCAACATATATATCTTTTTCTTTATGGATAATTGCGGTGAAAGTATGAGTAGTCATTGGAATACCTCCCATATAATAAGAAAAGGGGACAGGCTACTTTTTATCATTTCCCTTCCTCTTTTTTGGTCTTCCCCTTGGTCTAAGTGTAGATTCTAATCCAAGTTCTTCACTCACTCGCATCTGCCATTCCAACTTCCCATAGGGGGATTGACGATTGACACTCTGGCAAAGCCTGTCTAACTCCTTCTGTGTTAACGGTGCATCTACATATCTATCCCATCCCTTTGGCAATTCTATCGGGATTTCATCAACCAGCACCCTTTCTCTATCTCCTATTACCTCTCCATGAGATGACCATACCCAATCTCTCGCTCCACTTACCAATCCTGCCCTTACCGGATTAGCCTCCACATACCTCAAAACCATTAATGAAGCTCCCCGCAGCAAGCTGCGGGGTATTCTGGCGAAGGCGAATAAAGCCATCAACCACACCTCTTGCAATCCTCGGCATTACTTAAATCCCTAAGAAAAGTAGCCTGTCCCCTTTTATAACCCCTATTGCATCCCACCTGAATCGGTTAGAATGAGGCGGGCGTTTTGCTCAAGGATCGACATAGCAAGGTATCCTTCAGGGTCAAGCAGGTGTACGTGGGAGTTTTCCGGTTGCGGCTTTTCAGTGCGCGGTATTTAAACGGTGGACAGGCTACGCATACTTTCTGACTCTGTTCAGCGGTTTTTATTTCCAGCCAAAATAGTCTAATACTGTTGTATAGAACTCTTCCAAGTCTGCCAGATCCTTACCCAAGATTGACTTTAGAATTCCTTCATTAAGAGATTCGTAATTATGCACAGCAATATTTCTGAAACCAACCATGCCCTCCATTTTCTTGGCAAGCTCCCTGTGAATTATTTTCCCTTCATAAAGCAAATTGAAATTGTCTTTGATTGTATCTGGCAAACCCAATCCCTCAGATGCTACAATGTGTGTTGCCAGATCTATCACCGCCTGGACCGCTCTTTGGAGATTCAATACGAATATGTCTTGCTTATCAATGTCGTCCAAGCTCTCAGGATTAAGACGTGTGGTTTCTTTTATCCTTTTCAAACACCTTTGGATAATGGCCACCTTGGCCATAACTACATCCTTGTCAGGCATATATTCTACCTTTCAATAGGTTCTCCTCTATTTCCTTTCTCAGGTATTTTAGGTCATTGTATTCATTGAAAGTGCTAACGAAAAAATGATTATAGGTTTCTTTGTCTCTCTTAACTAACACACCATATCGTAGCACCTGCATCTTTATGATAGGCGAGGCTGTATTCAATCTAAGAACATCCACCTCCTTCCCAGCACAACGCGATAGCTGATCCTTCAGGTCACCAAGCTTATAGAAATCAGGTACTTTTTCAAACATGATAGCAACATCAACATCACTTTCATCTGTGCCAAATCCCCTTGCAAATGAACCAAATAAAAAGACGAGAAGAAAATTCTCCTGTTGAACTGAAAATTCCTCAAGGTTCTTTTGCAAGGTCGCTAACATTACATCCAAATCTCCTCTCGAAGCCGGACCGGGTTTGAAGATTACTTCATTCTTACTCACGGGAAGAGGCACAGGAACCAAATTTGTGACCGACTATTCCACCGTTATTATATCTTTGTTGGCATCAAAGGTTTTTGGCCCAATACCCTTGACCTTCATAATGTCTTCTATCTTCTCAAAGGGACCGTGTGTCACGCGATAGTCGATGATCCTCTGAGCATATTTCGGACCAATTCTTTCAAGCGTCATCAGTTCTTCCAGAGTCGCAGTGTTCAGGTTAACCTTTTCGGCAGCCATCAAATAGACAGGCACTAGCAACATGCTGATGAGCAAAATACAGGCAGCAATCTTAAAAGGTCTTGTTTTCATCTTAACCTCCTTTCCAGATCCCATTTTATTGATTTTGCTCCTGCACCCCTCCCCTATTCTCATACGGTAGTATCAGGTTCGTCGGGCATTATCAAGAAGATCTCATCTTTTGTCTGGCCATCCTCATAACCTATTAACGCCGGTGCTGCTTTTCTCTTGACCGAATAGTGCTGTGTCGATCCATTCAGTTTCTGGTCGCAAGGTTATGCAAGGCACACCGAAGAAATATGCCTCCTTTTGCATCCCACCGGAATCAGTGAGGATCAGGCGGGCATTTTGCTCAAGTACCAGCATATCCAGGTATCCTACAGGATCAATAAATTGCGGATTGTCAAGACCAAACTCAGTTATCTTTTGCCGTGTGCGGGGATGGACGGAGAAGACAATGGGCTCTTTAATTTCAACAAATGCAGCCAGTGATTAGGGACAGGAGGTTTCTTTATTTGATTGCTCCCATCTCCCTCAGATATTCTTTCATACGCCTGATGAATTTCTACGAATCCTCTACAATCTTCTCCGCTGTTTCCCTGTCTATTTTAATTCTTGAACTATAATCACATTCTTCCCTCTTTTTCCTGATGTAATTGAACATTTTTCCGAACTCAATCCCAAAGAGTCCGGTTTTTATAAAATTCTGGATAAATGCTCCTTCAACACCAGAGTGTTTACTTCTCTCTATATGCTTGCTCAAAAGAACAGCATTTGTTGTGCTGTATATCGCATAGTACGCCCTATTTACAGCAGCTCTATACCTATTCAGTTTCAATAGTTCCTTAGCTGTCTCCAAGTCCTCGTCAGCGCTCTCTACTCTGACATTGATAAGAATCTTGGTGGCTTCTTCCACAGACCAATACCTTCTCTTTTAATCATATTGTACAAGGGGGCTTTATACTTTCTGTGCCAATTATACATGGCCTTATCCATCACTAAGGAAGACATCACCACATCCTTTCTCAACATTGGCTCATAGGAAGCCATACTAACCTCCTCACGGAATTGAGCATCCCCGTTCTCAACGATAACCAGGATATCAATATCCGATTCCTCATCATGCTCACCCCTAGCCACAGAGCCAAAAAGTAAGACATCTACAATTTTCTCCCTAAACTTGGTTCTCAAGATAGTTAGATATTGAGATAATGCACTTATTTGATTTTTAGTTAGGGCCTTTTTCATCTGCTTCTCATTACTATTATAATAATGAGGGTCATAGATATATAAGTTTTTTATCTGAATGCTAGCTCGTTGACGTACTTATCAGAAGGTAATCTGAAAAATGAAATGACTGGTCAAGGCATCACGTCTGCTTTTGACCATTTTCTATAGGTCGGCACATCTTATATTCGCCGTGTCTCCAAAGGAATGACTCCGCCCTAGTTAAATACGCTTTGTATTTCATAGGGCAAGCATTCCACCCCAGTGCCATCATCATGACCTACGGGGCGGGGTAAGCACAGGGTGGTAAGAAATTCTCATGTTTCATAATTTAGCAAGCCTAATTTCAACAGCTTTTTGGCGATCCTATAAATATCCTTTTGATCACCTTCTTTTCTAATACCGGCTGCTAAAACCCAAACAGTGGAAGAAGCTTCATCAATTCTATAAATAACACGGTATCTTCCGGCTACATGTATAGAACGAAAGTCTGCCAGTTTTTGCACCAAGATTTTTCCCTGCTTTTCTGGGTCAGTCTTTAGTGCTTCTATACGCTCAATAACGACCGACTGTATTCTTTTATCAGGTATTTTTTTAATCAACGAAAGACATACATCGGTTATTTCCAGTCTGTATGTCACAGTCCCAAACTTTTTCGGGATTCCTCAATGGTATAAGTTTTACCAGATTTGATCTCTTTTATTCCTCTTTTTATGTTCTTCATAAGTTCCTGATCAGCCAATATCTCGATAGTTTCCAATAAACCCTCATATAATTCCCAACTCATCATGGCCATCACTTCTTTGTTCCGGCGGGTAACAGCAATAATCTGATTACCTGTGGTTTCATCAGGAAGTTTCATAAATCTATTTCTCGCTTCGGTTATAGTTAGCCTCTCCATCTTTCTACTCCCCTTTATTTATTGTACATGTAATTGTACATCAATATGAACATTATGTCAAATGCTATCTGATTCGT
>JAUVXZ010000304.1 GCA_030603345.1 Pseudomonadota bacterium | reverse complement strand
TTACAGAAACAAGTAGACTCGCTAATGTGGTTCTACCTGGTGCAAGCTTTGCAGAAAAAATGGGAACATATACGAACACGGAGAGATGGGTTCAGCTTTCCAGACAGGCCATACCACCGCTCCAGGGGGCATTGCCAGACTGGAAGATCATTTGCGAAGTTTCTTCTCGGGCTGGCTATCCCATGAACTATGACAGCCCTATTGATATCTTGGATGAGATAAACAGGGTCACACCCTCTTATGCAGGGATTACCCATAAACGCCTCAAACACTCCTGGGGCTTATCCTGGCCTTGTCCCAATGAGGATCATCCCGGAACGCCATTTTTGCACAAAGATAAATTTGCTCGAGGAGTCGGTGCCTTTGACGCAAGGGAGTATATTCCACCGGCAGAGCCCCCCGATGAGGAATACCCATTTGCGCTCATAACAGGCAGAGTTGGGTTTCAGTTTCACACAGGGACCATGACGAGGAAAACCTCCATACTTGAAAGAGAGGCACCTCGAGCGGTTCTGGAAATAAACCCAAAAGACGCCCGAAGGTTGAAGGTAATAGACGGGAGTACGGTGGCTGTAGAGTCCAGACGTGGTGAGGTCCATCTGCCAGTGCAAATCACAACGGATGTTCCGGAATCCGTCGTGTTTAGTACCTTTCACTACGGTGAGCAGAATATCAATGAGCTGACCATTAACGCTGTTGACCCGGTGGCTAAGATACCGGAATTCACCTGTGCCGTCAGCATCAGGAGGATCTAATGAAGAGGATAAATAAACAAAATATCCTACCCTTTTTCAAGGAAATAAACAAGAAAGAGAAGGTCTTTTGCCCCCAGAGTGTGGATGGTAGAGATCTAATGTTTATGCCCCTGGAAGAGGGCGTATATACCGGAGATATTGGAAAAACAACGATTTCCGCAAAAACCGTCTTATTCCCTCAGACAGAAGAGATACTGTCTTTCACGGAAAAGAGTATTTCTAAAACCATTGACGCTTCAAAAACCTTACTCTTTGGGATAAGGCCGTGCGAAAACAAAGCAATTCAGTTTGTAGACCAGTTTATGACCCGGGACAATTTCATTGACCCTCATTACCAGTCAAGAAGGGAAAAAGTGACCACTATTGCTATTGCCTGCCATGAACCGCCAAGCGATACCTGTTTTTGCCTTGACGCAGGAGGAATGCCTTATTTGGAAACTGGTTATGATGTTCAACTGTTTGATGCTGGTGATTACTATATAGCTCTTTCCGGCAGTGAACATGGAGAAGAAATCCTTGCAAACAAGTATTTTGAAAAAGGGGATGAAGAGGATAAAGAAAGGTTGGAGGAAATAAAGAATAAGGCCCTCCATTCACAAAAGAATAGTCCCGGGATGCAAAAGGCCATTGAGATACTAAGAGAGAATAAGCCTGATGAGACCTTCTGGGAGGGATTGGCAGATAGATGCATTAACTGCGGGGGGTGCGTTTATGTGTGCCCAACATGCACCTGCTTCAATGTATATGATCTGCCTTCTCAGGGTGGATACATGAGGTGCCGGAGTTGGGATGCATGTGTGCACGCCGGTTTTACAAGAGAAACAAGCGGGCATAACCCGAGGTCTACCCAAGGGTCCAGATTGGCCAGAAGGCATGAGCATAAGCTTAAGTTTGATATCGTTAACTTTAGGGAGTCGGGTTGTGTCGGCTGTGGTAGATGTTCTGATACCTGCCCTGTCGGGCTCGGCGCTATAGAAATTATCCAGGAACTAAACGCGTTGTAATGTTCGCCGTGATTCTTTATAGTTAAAATATGTAATCGCTGCGCGATTTTATTGTGAGGGAGATTTTTCTTTTAGTCAATGCTAGGGGGACTATTATGAATGAGAAGGGAAAAAAGATACTAATCATTGACGACGATCCCGATTTTGTTCAGACTACGGGCATTGTTTTAAAGTCTGCTGGATACGAGGTCTTGGAGGCGTTCAGTGGAAAAGAGGGTCTTGAAAAATCCAGGTCAGATAAGCCTGACCTTTATATTATAGATTTGATGATGGAGACATATAGCGAGGGATCAAATGTCGTTAAGGCCTTAAATGAGGACGAGGAGGCCAAAGATAAGCCAAGAATTATGATTACCTCTGTTGATCTTAAGGGACCCTGGGATTCCTACCCTCAGGATGAATGGCTCGCTTGCAGTTTTCTCCTGGAGAAACCTGTTTCCCCTGACGATCTTTTGGAACATGTTGAGATGGCACTAGCTAGGCGATAAGGAACCAACCCCATTAGAAAGGCGGTGCCTTCTAACGGGGTAAACATTTCATCTATAGTAGACTCGCCAAGAAAGGCGGAGGTTTCTAACGGGGATTAGGTACTTTGCCCTACAAGAGATAGGGGAGAGGCACCAAGAAAAACCACTCCCATGTATAAATGGGTGTGGTTTTCTCGTTTTTGAGTATATTACCTGATTGAACCTATCTCTTGAAATCGATAAACTTTAAGATGAAAAATAATGATTTTGCTCCGGGAGCGTATTCCTTCACCGAGCACGATGAGCTGGACAATAATATGAGAAAACGCATTTTTATAGCGAAGCTCTGCCTCAAACCGTCGAGAACCTGTGTCAGTAAGAAAATACGAAATACTGGGTAACGTTTCTGGGTTACGGTGGAGCCTGTCCCGACTATACTGTCGGGGATGCCCGTTTCGTTTTTCGGTAACGTCATTCGTCTTTTTATTTCCCCGTTACCTTAACCGTTACCGATACGGGCTTCGTTACCCTAACCGTTGCCCAAATAAACGAGCAAAAACCCTGGCCCAGACCTGGCATGCAGGGTTTGAGTTATATAGATTACATTTCTCTGATATTACAGCTACAATAGCTTGCTAAAATTACATCGCGCCAGGGCGGGCTTGACACAAATGTTAAGATCTTGGGTTATGTAGACATCTAGTTACAGTAAGGGGCAATTTCCACCAAGGCATGACCTTGGCATTATAAAAGATGGAAATTCCCCACGAAAATTGCACCTAGTTCTTTGATAATGAGCTGAAATTATTTTAGAATTAGCTATGAAGATGTGTCCTCGCTGAGGCAGTAAAGAATTCTGGCATTTACCTACCGGCCAAACATGGTATGGCCAGTACATTTTGACCAGGAAATTTGATATACTGTTACGAAACGCTGTTATACGGATGATGAGCACGTCTCCACGTTCTTGGGCATCCGCTGCAACCATCATCTCCTAGCTCAGCGAGTTGTCAAAGAGCATAACCTGGTGCAATAGTAATAGTAACACCTAAGAAAATAGGAGGAAACAATGAGAATTAAAGATTTTATGGCTACCAACGTGGTAGCCGTCGGCGAGGATACCTCTCTTCACGATGCCAGAAAGATAATGAAGGCCCATAAGATCAGAAGGCTGCCTGTTCTCAAAAAGGATAAACTGATAGGTTTGGTAACCCAGCACATGCTCCTGGAGG
>JAUVXZ010000047.1 GCA_030603345.1 Pseudomonadota bacterium | reverse complement strand
ATGAGAACCGCTATGGAGAGATACTCTTTGAGACTGACCCTGCACTCAAGGTCGATACCTTTAACCATGCGGACCTGGGCTTGTTGGGATACTATGTGGGTATAGTTGCACAGGACAAGGTGTGCGTGGTAGACGGTTTTCAGAAGAGTGTGGACTTTGAGGCCTTTAAGTACTTAACCGCACCCATGGCTACTTCCGGTTCCGTTGCTCTCTGCCATATAGTGGGAACCACTCCTGAGGCACAGAGCCTCGAGCAGGCCTTCGGGCCCAAAAAGCCGGCAGAGACCATTCAGCTCGGTGAAAAAGAGATGAAGGAGACGTGGCGTAAGCTAAACACGACCGACTCTGATGATGTGGATATGGTGTGCCTGGGGTGCCCCCACCTGTCGATTCCAGAGCTCAAAGAGCTAGCTGTCCTCCTTGAGGGTAAGAAGGTAAAAGAGGGAAAAAGGCTCTTTATCGGTGTTGGTGACGACATGCTTTCTATGGCCAAGAAGATGGAGCTGGATCGCATCATTGAAAACTCTGGGGCAACCATCCTGACCGGTGTCTGCAATGGGCCCCTCACCCCATGGGATCAAATGCTGGATAAGCCCAAGGTAGTGGCTACCAACTCAGCCAAGGCGGCGCACTACGTCTATGCAGGCTCGGCAATGACGGTGAATGTGCGGTTTGGGAGTACCGAAGACTGCGTCAATTCCATGATTACTGGAAAATTCGTTGACACAGGGAGGTGGGCATCATGATCGTGAAAGGAAATAAGATATTAGGAGGCAGAGTTGTCGAAGGTGAGGTAATGGCGCAGAATGAGAACTTCTCATTTTTCGGCGATGTCAATCGGGATAACGGGGTTATCAATGTGGGGACGAATGCTGGGGAGTCTCTCAAGGATAAGATTCTGGTCTTTCCTCAGAGTAAAGGCTCCACATTAGCTCCTTACGTTGTAACAGACTGCAAGCGAAACGGCGTGGCACCCAAGGCAATCCTCTGTCAAAAGGCCGATGGGGTGGTTGCAATGGTAGCGATCCTGGCTGATATTCCCACCATGGACCAGTTTGATGAGAATATCGTGGAGGTGGTGAAAACCGGAGATCGTGTCAGGGTAGACCCGGACAAAGGATTTATAGAGATTCTCTGCACATGAGCGCCTGAAGTTGGGGTGAAAGCTGACAGTGCAGGGAAAGCTCTGAGGAGAAGCTCTAGGGTTTCACTTACAGCAGTTAGTAGTCGAGGAAATCTTACGACCCTGACCTGAAAGGCAGGTGAGAGCTGAGGTAGCGTCATGATCTACACACAGAAGGTCGTTGACTATATTGTTAATGCAGAGAAAGAGTCCCTGCCCAGGGAGGTAATTGAACACACCAAGACATTCATTTTGGATACCCTCGGCTGTGCCATCGGCGGATACTGTACCAAACCGGGAAAAGATATTGTGGCTCAGGCAAAAGAATTCAGTGGTGCAGGTGAAGCCTCGTTATTTGGGGAGGGGAGCAAGGTATCCCTTCCCTTTGCCTGCTGGGCTAATTCTACCTTGGCCAATCTGCTAGATATGGATGATGTCTTTGCCGGTACCGCCCATCAGGCCAATTGCCTCATCCCCACAGCCTTTGGCATCGGCGAAGCAAAGAAATCGTCTGGCCTCGATGTGCTCCATGCCATTGTGGTTGGCTTTGAGGTGGGATCCCGTATCATGATGTACTGCTGGCCGTCTCCTGCCATGGCCCGAACCTATTTCCCTTCCACCTGGCAGGTCTTCGATGCTGTAACGGTAGCCGGAAAGTTGCTTGGTCTTGGGCAAACAGAGCTCTACCATGCCTTTGGCCTCGCAGGAACTGCCCCACCGGTACCGATTGATATGCAGAAATTCGTTGAACGGCCCATGGGGCTCGCCAAGAATGTTTTTGGGTGGACGACCTTTACCGGGGTGTTTTGGACGCTGATGGCGCAGAAAGGTGCGAAGGGAGCTGCACATATTCTGGACGGCGATGCGGGATTCTGGACCATCATGGGTTCAGACCACCATGACTTTCAAAAACTCGTGGAAGGGCTTGATGAACAGTACAATATCATGGACACGAAATTTAAACCCTATCCCCTGTGCACGTGGGGACATACCAGTGTTGATGCTGTCGAGAAGATATTTGAAGAAAACCATATCAGTGCCCAGAATATCGCCTTAGTCAAAGTGAAAACCTTGGGGCGGGCTGTAGATTTTCTCGCAAGCCCCAAGATGGAATCCATGTATGATGCGCAATTCAGTCTGCCTCATGCTGTGTCTATGCTTGCACTTCGCAAAAAGCCAGGACCCGAATGGATGAGCGAAGAAAACATGTTTCACAATCCACAAGCAGCGGCTGTAGCACAGAAGGTCAATATGGAGGTTGACCCCACGGCTGAGGAGGTCTTCAACAACGAGAAGGGCCTGGCAATTCCCACCACCGTTGAGCTTAAGACAGTTGACGGGAGGGCTTTCCAGGAGCGCATCAAGTACTCGAAGGGCACCCCGAATAACCCCTTTAGCGCTGAGGAGCTGAGGGATAAATTCACAACGCTTGCTTCTTGCCTTTTCAGTGAAAAAAGAATTGCCGAGATAATCGACACTGTCGAATCACTGGATAAACTAAATGATATCTCTGAACTTACTGAGTTGCTGAAGGAAGAGTAGTCCTCGTGCAAGGTTGGACAATATTCACATTAAGCGAAGATTTTAGATCTTAGACATTAACAAAGGAGGGATGTAGAAATGAAAGAGTACACGATAAGGCTATTTACCAACGCAAAGGGTCCAGCCCGGGAGAAATCCCGGTTTACTTACCTGAACTACTATGGTCAGACCGTAGACATTCCCTATATAGTCTGGAACATCGAGGGTGCAGATCAGAACATCCTCATCGATTCAGGCTGCAGTGCCGCTGATTACTACCGGGTAATTAAAGGAGAAACCGACGAGGCGTTTCAAGCTGGCGGCGAGGCATTTAAGGATGTTGAGGACATAACACCCTTTGAGGAGGGGCTTGCCAAGTGGGGCCTCAAGCCTGAGGATATCGACATCATTATTATGACCCATCTCCATTGGGATCATATCATGGGCACAGCAAAGTGCAAGAATGCTCGGATCATAGTTCAGGAGGAAGAGTGGAAGGGCGCATATCATCATCATGAACTATTTGACTTTGCCTATGCCCCCCGGTGGTACTATGAGGGGATGCGGAATCTGGGATTCGTTAAGGGCGATGTAGAGTTTATGCCTGGTGTGCGCTTTATCTTCTCGCCAGGCCATACTCCAGGCGGCCAGTCGGTGGCTATCAATACGAAAAAGGGTTGGTATGTGATTTGTGGATTTTGTGGAGTCGAGCATAACTTGCATCCCCCAGAGGACATCAAGAAGGCAGTTGGTTATGAGATTCTTCCCGCTGCTGTGCATACTGATGTTACCGTCGCCTATGAGACCGGTCTGAGGTTACTTAATATGTTCGGCGATAATATCCTTCCTGCACATGAGCAGAAACTGATGAAGGTTGAGCGAATACCTGAGTAAGAGTCCCGGATTTTCGGGGATTTGAGAAGAGGGGACACCGGTTAGGCGATTTACGTGGTCACTAATCGGTCTCCCCATCAGTCCAAGAGTAATATTGTTTGAATGCTGAGAGCCAAGAAGGAAAGGCTATGGCTGCGTTCGATTATGTTAAACCACCATCATTGGAGAGTCTCATCAATGATTATGCTCAGGCCAAGTCAGAGGGAGCTATTCTGGCGGGGGGAACAGACCTGCTTGTCAAGATCCGGTCCGGTTTAGTATCTCGGAGGGTTCTTTTTGACATCAATGATCTTCATGAGATGAAGGGTATCTCAGATGAAGGAGACAGTCTTCGCATAGGTGCTGCTACTCGGATCTGTGATGTTGCCGATTCCAATGTGGTTCAGAGTACTGTTCCTTTTCTCTCCCTCGCTGCCAGTCAGTTGGGCTCTCCCCAAATTCGGAACCGGGCCACCGTGGGAGGGAATATTGTGAGTGCATCGCCTGCAGCCGATACAGTACTACCCCTTATTGCCATGGGTGCGAGGCTAAGATTCGGTAGTCAGGGGGGCAATCGTGAGGTTTCTATCGAGAAGTTTATGGAAGGCCCAGGCCAGACAGATATTCGCGAGGATGAAGTATTAATTGGGGTTGTTGTTCCCAAGTTGAGTAATGGATGCAAGAGTCATTTTATCAAAGTTGGTCGGAGAAAGGCGGTGGCCATCAGTGTGGTTAACATTGCAGGATGGATAAAAACGGATCGAACCGGTGTCATAGAGGATGTCAGGTTGGTCTTAGGCGCTGTGGCGCCAACTGCTATCAGGGCTGGAGAAACAGAAACATTTTTGAGAGGAAAAAGACCCAATGAGGTTGTCCTCAAGGAGGCAGCCAGGATAACGGCAGGGCAAAGTAGTCCTATTTCGGATATCCGCGGGACACAGAAAGGTCGACGGCTTTTGGTTGAGGCCTGGACATTTCGGTTGCTTCAGATATTGATGACTCAAAACGAGGCAAATTGAGAGGATTCCATGTCGCATCACAATATTTATTTAATGGTAAATGGCAAACGCTACTCGCTTGAGGTGGAGTCTGATCGAAGCCTCCTGGATGTGGTCCGCGAAGACCTGAATCTAACAGGAATAAAAAAAGGCTGTGATAAGGGTGATTGTGGGGCCTGCACGGTTCTGTTGAATGGTAAGCCTGTGAATTCATGTATGGTCCTGGCCGTGCAAGCTGATGGAAAAGAGATTACAACCATCGAGGGGGTTGCCCGCGACGGTAAGCTTGACCCCATTCAAGTGGCTTTTATTAAACATGGTGCTGTTCAGTGCGGATTCTGTACGCCAGGGATGATATTGACTGCGTGGGCCCTATTACGGGAAAACCGAGAGCCAATGAGAGAAGAGATTCAAAAGGCGATCTCCGGGAATCTATGTCGATGTACAGGATACGTTCAGATTATTGATGCGATACAATCTGCGGCCAGAGTTTCACGGGTAAACAATGAATAGAAATGATAGGTGATTTTGTGGTCAAAGGGAAATATGTCGGTGCAGAAGTAGACCGGGTCGATGCCATAGGCAAAGTCACGGGGGAGACCAAGTATGCTGATGATCTGAGATTGCCCAATATGCACTACGGCAAGATTCTTTTTAGTCCCTACCCAAGGGCTCGGGTACTTCACATCGACACCCGATCTGCTGAGGCCCTACATGGTGTTAGAAAAATAATCACCGCAAAGGACATTTCAGGTAACAATCTTTACGGGTACGAAATCCACCACCACCCTCTTCTGGTAGGGGAAGGCCAAGAAACTCGTTTTGTTGGGGATTCTATTGCGTTGGTGGTGGCCGAGACACCGGAGGCTGCTGATCAAGCCTTGGAAAACATAGAGGTAGACTATGAGGTGCTCACTCCTCTGACTTCGCCCCGGGAGGCCAAGGCCGAAGGGGCGTATCAGATTCACCCCGGATCCCAAGGAAACATATGCTGCCGACCTGAATTGATCCATGGGGACATCGCTGCAGGATTCAAAAACTCCGAGGTTATCGTTGAGCACACGTACTTTACATCACGCCAGGAACAGGCTTTCTTGGAAACCGAATCGGGCGTAGCCTACGTGGACGATTCGGGCATGCTTCACATCTTTTCTTCCCTTCAAGACCCTTACGATGTGCTGGAAGATGTTTGCTATGCCTTGGGGATTCCCAAGAGCAGGATCCACGTTAAGGGCACGATCGTTGGCGGGGCATTTGGGGGAAAACTGATCACGACCATTGAGGTCCATCTGGCAGCTATGGTTTACTTAGCTCGGGTTCCAGTGAAGATAGTCTTAGACCGCGAGGAGTCGTTTATCTTTCATCCCAAGCGACATCCAGATGAGATCCACGTCAAGGTGGGCTCCACCCGCGATGGAAAGATCCAAGCCCTTGAGGCTGAGGTGCTCTCGGATGCTGGACCTTATTCTGGACGTACCCCTGAGGTATTGGGCTTGACCGTGTCTGCCCTTGTGGGCCCCTATGGGATTCCCAGTGTTCATCTAACCGGCCAGGCCATCTATACGAACAATCTGGATTCAGGTGCCATGCGGGGCTTTGGAGCGCCCCAGGCCGCGGTGGCACGGGAGAGCATTCTTGATAAACTGGCCGGAACCTTAGAGATGGATCCGCTGGAGTTAAGGCAAAAAAATTTCCTTAAACCTGGCCAAGAGACGCTCAGCCCGGTGCTCGGTGATAGCCCGGTGAGCCTTGAGCTCTTAAAGGATCAAATTCTCGAAAAAATGGGACCACTGCCGGAGGTGTCTCCAGAACAGAATAAGCGGGTAGGCCGGGGTTTTTGTTTCGACATGCCCGTTTTTGACGTATCGGCCATACCGGTACTTGGAAAGTCAGGTGTAGGCATTGCAGTGGAGATATTTTCAGACGCCAGCGCCTGTGTATATGCCGGTGGAACCGAACTGGGACAAGGCATCACTACGGTGCTGGCCCAGATCGCCGCTGAAGAATTGGGCTTACCCATCAATAAGGTTTTCGTGGAGATGAGTGATACCTGGACATGTCCCCGGGCGGGACGAACGTCAGCTTCACGGTTAACCTATGTCCTGGGAAACGCCTTGCTCTTGGCGACTGAAAAGATCCGTAATACCCTTCTCAGTCGCGCGGCGAAGATGCTTGAGGTCAGCAAGGATGAGCTCATCCTGGAAAATGGGAAAATCAAAGCGAAAGGATCACCGTCTAAGGGTGTGGGTCTCCAAGAGGTAGCCACGGTATGTTCCAATGAAGGTTTGAAACTTCGCGAGGAAGGGTGGTTCAAGTACCCTGAGGACCGTTATATGTATGGGCACACCTTTATGGCCTCGGCCGCTGATGTAGTAGTAGATTTGGTAACCGGTGAAATCAAGATTTTGAAACTCGTGAACATTCATGACTCAGGCAAGGTCATCAATCCGATCTTAGCGAAAGGGCAGCTTTACGGTGGATCCCTCCAGGCCTTGGGATACGCCCTAACTGAAAACTTGATTGTGGAGGAGGGTAAGCTCATAACACCATCCTTTTCAGAGTATCTCATCCCCACTGCTATGGACATACCCGAAGAATTCGTGGCAGATGCAGTGGAAACGCCCTATCCCACTGGGCCTTACGGGGCAAAGGGTCTCGCTGAACACGCCTTGAATTCAACAACACCGGCCATACTCAACGCCATTTCCAATGCCGTTGACATCGATCTCACCACCATTCCAGTTTACCCGGAACATATCCTGGAGGCTATCAGGGCTAAAGAGACTGACCATCAATAGAAAGGAGGAATTATATGGACGAAGAATTCAAAAAAAAGGTTATCGATGTATTCGGCTATACTGAGAAGGAGGCCGAGAGCCTTTCCGAAAAACAACGGAATATCATCAAGGGGGCACCATCACGGCGTGCCTATAAGGTTATTATGGAGGTCGTTAAATCAGAGAACTGTGGCTATAAACCCAAGGTAGGAGATCGATATGTCATGAATGGCAGCGGCATGCTGATCCCTGAGGAATGTACTTTTCCTTTGTGTCTTTGGGCCCTGGCACCCATACTTCCTATTAGCTATGTGATTTTTGATCGGCTGAGCCAGGGTTTGGATCCCAATGGTCATCTGTACGATCATATGAAGTGTACAGACACGGGAGTAGGATGTGGCGGTATTGGAGAGGTCGCGTTCAAGGTTTGTTGCGAAAAGGCTTAAATTCCGGCGGGAGGAATATAATGAGTGCAGAAGCGATTTACCCTGGTGAACCTGAAAAATGGACAGCCAGTTACTCGCCAGGGGTGGCTGTGTCGGCAGGGAGGTTTTTGTTTATATCTGGTCAAGTCGCCTTTGATGATGAGGGGAAAGTGGTGGGCGAGGGGGATATCGTGGCGCAGGCTAGGAAGATTTTCGAGAACCTTCGGGTCATTCTGAATAAGGCAGGCACTGATTTTAAGGATGTAGTAAAGACCAATTACTACATCACCGACGTCTCCCAATTCCCCAAGGTGGCTGCCTTAAGGCCAGAGTACTTCAAGGGCGTATTTCCAGCAAGTACTATGGTGGAGGTCAAGGGCCTGGTCCATAAGGATCTGATGCTGGAAATCGAAGCAGTGGCTGTTCTGGGGGATTAAACCTTGGATGATATCGCTCCTGTGGTAGGTGAGGCCTACAATAGTTTTCTAAATCAAGTGAATCCTCGACAGGCCTCCAGGGAGGATCTGGAGAGCATAATAGGCGAGATCGTTTAAAGGGAGGCAATATGGGTGATGATGCCAAAGACCTAAGGTCCTATTTGACCCTGGTTCAAGAGCAGGCCCCTGAGTTATGGCTGAAAGTGGAGCGTGGGGTTGAGCTACATTATGAGATGACGGCGTTTGTAAAGAAGCTAGGGGTCCGAGGCCGTGATCCTGTGGTCTGTTTTGAACGGGTTGTGGGAACCGAGCACCCTGTGGTGTGCAATCTGTTTGCGAGCCGAAAGGCCATTGCGCTGGGCCTTGAGTGCCAGGCCGAAGAAATGAATGAGGGTTACTTATCCAGGCTTAGGAATCCTGTTGCCCCTCATATCGTCAAAGAGGGGCCAGTCAAGGAGGTGGTGCAGCGAGGTGACGAGGTGGACTTGACATCCTTGCCTGTCCCAAGACATCACGGGGAGGATGCCGGGCCCTATATTTCTGCAGGGGTTTGTATCGTCAAAAACACTGAGGGACAATCTGTTAATATGGGCATGTATCGGTTTATGGTTTCAGGTTCTAATGAAGGGGGTATGTTTATTAACCCTATCCATCACGGGGGAGAATTGCTCCGGCAGTCAGAGAAGAGAAACGAACCCTTGGAGATGGCCATTGTTGTTGGCCACCACCCCGCTCTGGCTATTGCCTCCCAAAACAATGAGCCTTTGGGAACCGACGATTACGCTCTGGCTGGTGGGCTTTTAGGAGAGCCTTTGCTTTTGGTTCCTGCTGAGACCTTGAGCTTTCCTGTGCCTGCTGCAGCAGAGATCGTTATCGAGGGCGAGATTCTGCCCGGTGTCAGAAAAGACGAAGCGCCATTTGGGGAATATACCATGAATTATGGGATGAAGCGGAAGTCCCCTGTGTTTCGGGTCAAGGCCATTACCCACCGGCGTGACTATCTGTTTCACGATATCATCCCTTCCTCTCGGGAACATCTGGGGCTCTGGATCGTCCCCTCCAAGGAGGCAAACCTTTATAAAAAGATCAAGGCGGTGTTTCCCACCGTGAAAGAGGTGTGTTTGCCGCTAAATGGATCTGGCTATCATGCGTATGTCTCAATCGAGAAGGTCCGGGACGGCGATGGCAAGAACGTCTTACTGACCTTATTGGGGAGTGAATACATGCTCAAACATGCCGTTGTTGTGGATGATGATATAGATATACACAATGACGACGAAGTACTGTGGGCGATTTCAACCCGCGTTCAGGCTGACCAGGATGTCTTCATTGTTCCGCGAGCCCGGTCCAGTGTATTAGACCCCAGTTCCTATGGTCTTGAATCATTGTTCAGCGGGGAGGGCATGGTCACCAAAATGGGGATTGATGCCACCAGGCCGGTGGGTATAGATTTCCCTAAAAGGGTTAATGTCCCACAGGAGGTCTGGGACAGGATTGATCCAGACGATTTTCTTTCCCTTTGATCATGTGGTGATCGGCGAAGGGACTCTCAAAGCTTGGATTTCTCAAATAGCCAAGATCCTGACACTGAACATTACAACCCTAACCGTTTAACCTAAGTACTCTTGCCGTATTAAGCTCAGCTTTTGCAGACAGAAGTTCTAGACTTTCACGATGATATATAAGAGAAGCGAGGAGAACTCAGAGAATCGAGGCTTTTGGCAACATGAAATCTAGAAAGAAAGAGTGTATGCACATTCAAAAGATCTTATTAAAAATTAAGGGGGGGGAAATTTTGCAGGAAACATTAAAAGGAGGTAATTGCAATGAGAAAAGGTAAAAGTATTGCTGTGGCCACGCTTGTCTGTTTTCTTTTTCTTGGTGGCATTATCATGAGCCGAACTACGCAGGGGGCAGAAGTTATAAACATTGCGACAGCCGGGATTGGGGGCTCGTACTATCCGGTGGGGGCTGGCATTGCCAAGATAATCGACCACTACGTTGAAGGAGCGACAGGTACAGCAGAGGTCACAGGGGCATCCATAGAAAATGTGAAATTGTTAGGAAGGAAAAAAGTGAGATTGGCCTTTGTTGAGCCGGCTTTTGCTGGGCTTCCTGCATATCTCGGAAAAAAGCCCTTTGATAAAAGGATTGATATCAGGTGCGTCTCTTCACTTCATTTTTCGACAGGCTCTCCAGTTGTTTTAAAAAAGTCGGGGATCACGAAAATTACAGATCTGAAAGGCAAAAGGGTTGCCGTAGGCAAAATGGGCAGTATGACATCTAAAGCTACGGGGTATTTATTCAAGGCGTACGGCATGAGTTTCGATGATATGGATATTCGCTATATGGGACACTCAGAGGCGGCTGATGCCCTAAGAGACCGAAGCATTGACGCCGCGATCTTGGTTGGTGCGCCGCCAGCAGCCAGTATCATGTCCATAGCTGCAACCCATGATATAGACATCCTATCAGGGGATGAGCAGCATATGGAAAAGATGAAGGCATTGAAACCGGGCATTGGAGTTTTCAACATTAAGAAAGGAACTTACAAAGGTGTGGGCCACGATTCCTTGGTTTGGATGTCAGGTCTGACTTTGCTTTGCAATGCAGAAGAGAAGCCGGATTTAATCTACGAGATTGTTAAGGGTATGTATGAACACAGGGACATCATCGAGAAGTCACACCCGGCTGCCAAGGTTATCACGGTCGAAAATGCGGTAACCGATTTTGGGATTCCCTTTCATCCCGGAGCAATTAGGTACTACAAAGAAAGAGGTGTCTGGAAGAGATAAGTTACCGCGAGTGTCGGGTTTACCGTAAGACTACCTGCAAATTTCCCCCCATTGGTCTAACGGAAAAGAAATGATGAAAAGAATTGGCTTAATAATTGGCTTGATTCTCTTGCTTTCTCTCGTCTCGTGTAAGACGTATTTCTGTTTGCAAATCATTGATGGTCAGTCCGGTTCTATTGTGGAAAGTATCCGGATAGAACAAGGGGAGACTTTCACCGTCAAATTTATTCATTCTGTGGAAAAGGCTCCGATTTTTGAATCATTTTATTTAGATCACGAAGGAAGGATCATTTTGAAAGAGGTGAAATTCAAAAAAATCGGCGTGGGATACGGGAGATATCTCCCCACTCTCTATCCTTCAGAACAAAGAAATGGGTGGTACTATATGAGCAATATAAACGTGCCGGTTACGCTGGCATACCGCGTCGGCTATGTGGCAAATCATACCTTGGTGATTCGGGGACGCGACTACCCCTTTTCGGAATTTGTTCCACCAGGAGACCTCTTAAAGATTGTCTCCAGAAGAAACTCATATGTCCGCTAGATATATTCTGCTCAAGGTTAGACAATTGGATAAGAAAAAGTTCGCCATTACATGGGGAAGCTTTTTATTTGTGGCTTTCAACATCTGGGCGGTTTTCACGATGAGGCTGCCACCAATGAAAATGAGGCCGCTATTCCTTTTATTGACACTGGTTATGACCTTCCTGATCTTTGCGCCCAGGAAAGCAAGAACAAGGTCAAAACTGTGGATCGTTATCGATTCTGCAGCATTGACCTTAAGTGTTGTCTCAATCATATACTTTTATGTATCCCATGACGCTATCGTCTTCCGTGCTGGTGAACTGACTTTGGGTGACCTTATCTTTGGTACAGCTATCTTGATTCTCACTTTGGAAGCAACTCGCAGGAGCCTCGGATTACCCATACCGATCATTGCGTTGATATTCATTGGTTATGCCTTTTTCGGACATTTTCTTCCGGGGGGGCTGAAGATTTTCCCTTATGACTTGGAGCGAATCATCGGACATCTAGTTGTTTCCATGGATGGCATCTTTGGCATAGCACTGAAGGTTATGTTGTTCTATGTGATGCTCTACATTACCTTTGGCGCATTCCTCAGTGAGGCGGGGGGGCTCGATTTCTTTATGGATCTCTCCAACAGTCTCACGGGACGGATGGCGGGGGGGCCTGCAAAGATCGCGGTCGTGTCAAGTGGCTTTATGGGCTCTATTTCTGGAAGCTCTACAGCCAATGCTGTTACAACGGGGGCTATCACTATTCCCATGATGAAAAGGATAGGGTTCTCGGCCAGCTTCGCCGCAGGTGTTGAATCGGCTGCATCCTGCGGTGGCCAATTTATGCCGCCCGTGATGGGAGCCAGCGCATTCATTATAGCGGAATTCTTAGGGATTTCATACTTGGATGTGTGCAAAGCGGCGCTCATCCCTGCCGCTTTATATTTTCTTTCCGTTGGAATGATGGTTCATTTTGAGGCGAAGAGCCTGGGCATAAAGGGAGTGCCTAAGGACGAAATCGTGAGCTTCAAGGCGACCATGAAAACCAAAGGATATTTTCTCGTACCAGTCGTGACCATCGTCTATTTCTTGATCGCTGGATACTCGGCTAGTAGAGTCGCTATCTATGGGATCATAGCGATAGGGGTGGTAGCTTTAATTAGAAGGTCAATTTGGGATTTGCCAAAAATATTTTTGATGGCGTGCGAGTCAGCCGTGAGAAACGGCGTTAGTATCTGTGCTGCTGCTGCAACCCTTGGTGTAATTATTGGAATATCGACCCTGACTGGCATCGGCCTTAAAATCTCGGGGTTTATTGTCACCCTTTCCCATGGATATCTGATTTTGTGCCTGGTTTTGACAATGATTGTCGCAATTTTTTTAGGGATGGGTGTTTCGACTACCATCTGTTATATTTTCCTTGCCACCATGGTAGCTCCCGCTCTCGTTGAAATGGGAGTCATCCCCATATCAGCCCATCTGTTTATCTTTTATTTTGGGATGATGTCCATGGTTACCCCTCCTGTAGCCCTTACCGCTTATGCAGCGGCAGGAATTGCCGACTCCGACCCAATGAAAACAGGATTCATGGCTTGGAAACTAGCCTTGGCCGGCTATATTGTCGCCTATATGTTCGTATATAGCCCGTCTCTCAACTTTATTGGTCCGCCAACGGACATAATTCTAACGGCAATTACGGGTATCGTCAGCATTATTTGCTTGTCAGCGGCGATAATTGGGTTTTTGTTAAGGGGTCTTCATTATGTGGAGAGATTGATGCTGTTTGGCGCTGCATTGGCTTTAATGAAAGCGGGATTTCTTACAGATATTATTGGTCTTTCCTTATTGGTTCCGGTCATAGTTCACCAAATACTCAAAAAACAAAAAAGTGGATCTTGTTGATCTGGGAGGTGGATAAGAGTCCGTCAGCAAACCCGAAAAGGCTTGACGATTAAAGGTTGTTTAACATTGGGAACCCATCTTTTGCGGGTTGCATTTTCGGACCAATTAGATCAGGAGGTCCAGAAAGCAATTGCGCCTCTTCTTTTGGTTTTGTGACTAATAAGAAGTCTTATCTGTCAGTAAGTAGCAAAGACCAAAGATTTAATTGTGCAATCTCTTTGAGGTGTTCAATTTAAGTATGCTGCTTTTGCGAAGAGATCCCTTGAAGCGTTATTTGAGTGCAAATAGCCACCGAAAGGTTCGAAAGATTCGAGCAACTATTGATAAGATTTGGAGGATAATTCATGTTCTGAAATGGGCTGTCCAACCGTTAGCATAGCTCCCAGCAGCTGGGGGAGGTGATCAGGTGGGTTTTATCTCAAACATCGCACATTGTAATCATCAGATATAAGGAGGGAAGCCATGACCATTCTAAGGGTGAATATGTCCCAGAAAACCATTAGTACCGAAACATTCCCCAAAGACCAGATCATAGGGGGACGGGCAATGGTTGATTACCTGTTGAGCGAATATGGCTCACCTACGGCTCATCCCCTGTCAGAGGGAAGTGTATTGATTGTTGCACCTGGTCTTTTTGCTGGAACAAGTGCTCCGATGTCGGGCCGTCTATCGATAGGAGGCAAAAGCCCCTTAACGGGGGGCATTAAAGAGGCCAATGCTGGTGGAACCGCAGCACATAAGCTTGGCCGATTGGGTATCCGGGCGATCATGGTGGAAGGAAAAAGTGAAGACTGGCAGATCCTGAAGGTCACCGCCCAGGGAGCCACCCTTGAACCTGCGGGGGATATCAAAGGTCAGACCAACTACGCGGCCTGTGATAAACTCCGGGAGCGCTATGGAGATAAGGTAGGCATTCTTAGCATTGGCCCTGCAGGTGAGATGAAGCTGGCCAATTCCACGGTTGGCGTCACCGATCCCGATGGGAGGCCTTCCCGGCATGCCGCCCGGGGCGGATTAGGGGCGGTGATGGGTGCTAAGGGTCTTAAGGCCATCGTCATTGACGATACAGGGGGAGTACCCCGCAAACCCCACGACCAGGAAGCTTTCAAAGCCGCTGTAAAGGCAGCCACGGAGGCAATCAAAAATGGGCCTGTTACAGAGGCCCTTCATACGCTGGGTACTGCCATGTGGGTCGATGCAGACAATGAGCGCGGAAGCCTTCCTACGAACAACCATCGGCTGGGATCCTCTGAAAAATACCAGAATATCAATGCTACCAAATTTGTCGAACTGATCAAAGCAAGAGGTGGGTCCCTGGGTCACGGCTGCCTGCCGGGTTGTGTGGTGCGGTGCTCTACTGTTTTTCATGATACTTCTGGCAGGTTCCTGACAGCAGCCCTTGAGTATGAGACGATTGGTATGCTTGGTTCCAATCTGGGAATTGACGACCTGGATGCAATTGCACGGATGGATCGGAAATGCGATGAGTTGGGCATCGACACTATGGAATTGGGCAACACCATCGGGATTTTGAACGACGTGGGCCTGTTTGCCTTTGGTGATGCTAAAAAGGCCCAATCGTATCTCGAAGAAATCGAAAAGGGAACCCCAATGGGGCGCATCCTCGGCAGCGGGGTTGTGGTAACTGCCAAGGCCTTTGGTATCGATCGCGTCCCTGCGGTAAAAGGGCTCGGCCTTCCTGCCCATGCGGCCCGCTCTTCCAAGGGGTGGGCGGTCACCTATGCCACCAGCCCTCAGGGAGCAGATCATACGGCAGGCGGGGTCGCAGTCGAACATCTGTCATCGGAAGGGCAAGGGGACCGATCGAGGACCTCTCAGATCCAAATGGCTGCCTTCGATTCCACAGGTATTTGTCTGTTTACCTTCCTCCGCGCTGCAACGAACGTGATCGTGCCCATGATCAATGCGCTGTATGGGGTGAACTGGACTGAAGAAGAATACCTGGAGCTCGGGAAGGAGATGCTCCGTCAAGAGCGGGCCTTTAACATGAAGGCAGGTATCGGCCCTGGTGCGGACAGGATTCCCGATTGGATGAGGAAAGAGCCACTACCGCCAACTAATTCAGTGTTCGATGTACCTCAAGAAGATATTGATGCTGTCCTTAACTTTTGAGGATTTTACATCCTGCTTCAGAAGATTGATGGGGTAGGGGGAATCATAATAGAGTCGCTCCAACAGATCTTTTTCCGAAAAGTGCATCAATCGGCATTGGTCAGGAGAGCTGTTAGAAGGCAGACATGAATTTGCTATTGAGACGTAAGCTATGGGGGTTAAGTAGATAACCTCTACACAGTCTTTCCGGCTCACACTGATTCTGTGGCTCATGCAACCCCACAGATCGTGATGGGCAAAAAAAGCGGGCTTGATAATGTTGCCATATGGTCTCAAGAGCTCAACATTGAGCTTACCGATGATGAGGCCGTGACGGTGCATAAAAAGTGAAGCTCCAATCCCATGATCTGAAACGGGTGCTTACGGAAGAGGGGTTTAACCTGGTAATCTTGCTACTGGGTTACCGCGTTGTAGTCCCTCTCAATTACCGAAGATCTCGCCGCCCTGATGGCGGGGAGGGGGGAGGCTTGCCCTGTTGAGTAGCCCGATCAAGGCTATAATAGTAAAAAGATATTCATAAGTTCAATAGATTACAGCGCTTTTGCAATCTTAATTGTTTAACTTGCATCCCTTTCTGTTAAGTTGAATTCATTACGGCAAACGCTGCCTTAGACTTTTATCCGCTGATAAGCATAGGATACCCGATTTCATGGATTTTCCTTTACCGTTTAGATTGCTTTTTGTTTAACCTTTCCATATATCTAAAGTCACATATCTTTACGAAGGTTAATATGAAGGTAGTAGTAATTGGTAACGGTATAGGAGGATTCAGTGCAGCTTCAACGGTACGACGGCTGAACAACCGCTGTGACGTTACCATGATTGCCACAGAGACCACCCCCCTCTATTCTGCCTGTGTACTGCCGAATTACATTTCAGGCAAAATCTCCCGAGAACACACCTTTGTAAAAACAGACCGAGATTATCAGCAACTCGGTATCCATACCCTGTTCGGGCGTAAGGTCAAGGAGATTAATCCCCCTGCAGAAACCATTTCCCTCGATGATGGGAGAGCCCTTCCATTTGATAAGCTGGTTCTTGCAACGGGAAGCGACGCCATGGTCTTTGGTGAACGCAAGAAGGGTATGTTCACACTCAAGACCTTACAGGATGCTGATGACATCCTCAAACATAAAGGAATAAAGGCAGTGGTGATCGGGGCAGGGGCCATCGGCATTGAGATCGCCATAGCCCTCCTGGCGCGGGACTATAGGGTAACCATCGTTGAGATGATGGATCAGATCTTGCCCCTCGGCTTGGATCAGAGGGGTGCTGATAAGGTGACGGGAATGCTCGAGGAAAAGGGAATAAAGGTTTTTAATGGTGAGCGTGCTATAGAAAGTTTGGGTGGGGAGC
>JAUVXZ010000177.1 GCA_030603345.1 Pseudomonadota bacterium | reverse complement strand
CTGAGCATGGAGCGATGAACTAAGGATATTACACTAGCTTGGCGCAGTCAATGCCAGAGATCAGCACTATTCTACTGAACATTAGATACCATTGAATGTGGTCAGAGTACCAAGAAAATGATACCTCCTTGATATTTCATGTTTGATTCGGTAGTCTCTACTGAAATGGGTCGATGTTCAGTTAAAGGCTTTGGCAAGCTAAGTTGAACTTATCGCGTTCTGAACCCATGCACAATATGTGGTATATCCCCCTCACCTTTCATCTGGCTAAACTCGTTAATTCCGGAGCTATTCTGAAGGCCTTCTTAGCCTCTTGATCCGCTCTTTGGCAAAATCGTATTCAATCCTGGTATCCATGTACGACCCAAGAGCTTCTTTGTAGTGCTTGATAGCTTGCTTTTTGTCCCCAGAGCCTTCTTCCCAGAATCCCAGTGCTGTGTGCCAGGTAACGAGATTTTCAGGGCTTTCTCCTGCTTTCTCTGACAGGGATTGCTCGGTCCGCTCGCCAAACAGGTGCTCACTGATGGCCAGATACCAGGGGTCCTTGGTCCGGCGGTAGTAGCCTTCAAGGCTGGTCTTTGCCTCCTCCTTCCGTCCCATATTGTGAAGAACCTCGGGCTCCAACAATCCAACACTTAACCGTCCCGCATTTTCCCGGCCCTCAATTTTGAGAAAAGTCCGGGCGTATTCAAGGGCACGTTGCCATTGTTCGTTCATTGCGCTGTAGAAGACCAGCCCTAGCAAGATTTCTCCATTTTTGCGGTCATTTTCAAGGATCTGTTCCAGAACACTTTGTTTGTCCTCCGGGTTGATGGACTCCTGTTTGAGCTGAGAGATAAGGGGGGCTAACGTGGTCCGTTGTTCTAACTTGGCCGCATAATTTTTTTCTATTGTATTGGCAAAGGCTTCAATTTCGTCCTTATACCCAGTCCTTCCGGGTTTGTTCTGTAAAGCATCCAATCTCTGATTCTGAACCTTTTCCAGCTCGGCGAGGCCCAGGAAGAACAACCAGTCATCGATGTCGGCCGCTAAGACAGCTTTTTTCAGTAGCTTCTCCGAATCTGCCAGGTCCCCCAGTTTAGCCCGGATAAGACCGACAACGTAGTGAAGCCAGCTCTTTTCAGCCTCGGTATACCCCCCTTTGAGGGCTGATTCCTCATCAACCAGTCCTTCCAGAACCTTGACGAGGTGACCTAAAAATTCGGTCGGTGATCGCCAATCCAAAGCCAGTAATTCCTGGCGGTAAGTGCTTACCTGAGATTTGCCGGTCAGCCAATCGATAAGAAAGAGCATCAGCTTTGCCTTGTTATTTTCATCATCCATTGATAAAGCTTGACCGAAGAGTTTCCTGGCGCCATGGTTGTCCCCGGCGCAAAAGTGCATCATTCCGGCTGCCATTACCAATGTGGGGTCAAGGCTAAGCCGGAGTTCCTTATCAGCCATAGCTTTGGCATCGGCCCATTTACGCTGTCTGGCCTTATCAGTGATTTGTTTCAGTTTGGTGTCAAGAGATAGATCCAGAACCCCATTCCACTTGATCTGTCCGGCCTTCAACTCCTGAATAAAATTTACAGCTTTGGTAATAGGCAGGATCATCCCAATGTCCGACAGAGGGGTACCTATTGGCACCGGTGCGACTGCCCATCCCATAGCCACACCTGAGGCAATGCCGATGACCTTGCCACGAATATCGATTATCGGCCCCCCACTGTTGCCACTATGGATAGAGGTGTCAACCTGGAGCATGTTTTCAAAAGTACGACGCACGTGACCTTGGGTTACACTAACATTGACCGCAGTTTCCTGGGTTTGGCTGCCAAGGGGAAAGCCTAGGGTAATGACCGGTGAGAGCCTTGGGATTTTCAGAGGATCCATATTAAGATCCAGGGGCAGAGGCTCAAGCCCCTCGGGCACGTGATCGATTTTAAGTACAGCAAAGTCATCTTTAAGGGGAGATTTGACCAGCTGCCAGGTTTTGGCCGGTGACTTGGCAACTCCGGAAATGATCAGGCGCCGGGTTCCGTCCGTGCTGAAGGCCGAATCAAGAAAGTAGATGTCTTCCAGATCGGTGCTGCCTGACAAATCAGGCAACCGATTGAAGGCTTTTTCCCCTTCAAACCATAAAAACACCCGATATGCTAAACGGAGCGGTCCCTGGTATTGCCTGAGCATATTGATGATCACATAGAGATTGCTGTCCTCCAGCCATGGACAGGCCACATGGCGGTTGGTCAACAGGTAGCCGTCCTTATCCACTAGAAAGGCAGTACCCTCGGTCCGATTGTGATAAGCAACGGATTCTCCATCATGCAGCCGATAATCAACCATTATGAAGGCCACTGAGCCGGCATATTGATTGGCGTAACCTACAAGGATGGCCTCGGTATCCCTTTCTTTGAAGCTGAAGTAATACCAGGCCAGACCTCCGAGCAAGAGCCCCAACACGGCCACCATGATCACCAACAGGCTTATCCTTTTCTTAAGCCCTTTAATCTGCTTCACCGGTGCCGGGGCCGATTCGAGGTGACTTTGTTTGGCCGCTTCAATCTCTTCATCACTAACCCGTGACAGGGTTTCAGCCACCTCCGCCATTGACCGGGGCCGGAGACTCGGGTCCTCGGCCAGCATAATTTTGAACAAAACTGCAACATTTTGGGGCAATGGCATTTTGTCTATTTTGGCCAGAAAATCATTGGCTTCAAAGTCGGCGGTAAGAAGTTCCACGAAAATTTTGCCCAAAGACCAGATATCGCTTCTGAAATCCAGGGGCCGCTGGTTGATGATATCCGGATGGGAGGCTAGAAGTTTCTTAAGCATGGGTCCGGACCGATCCATTTCGGGATCCAGAAATCGAGAAAGCTTGTAATCTATTTTGACCTCAAACTCTTCTCGATCCCCTTTCATCACCATGATGTCATCTAGAATAAGATGGGGTATAAAGTGTCCGATCTGGTGGAGGCCTTCAAGGATGGAGGCTATTCTGTAAAAGAGTTTAAAAGCCACTCGGTAGTCCTGAAGGCGACCGGAAAATAACAAAGTACCCCAGTTTTCTGTGTCAATCCATTCACTAACCCTGTACCACAAACCATCGGAAGATCTCCGGATGTCAAGATGCTTTACAAAATAGTCCTCGGGAAGTTTCTTGAGTTCCTCCAATTCCTGTTTAAGACGTTCGGCAATCTTTTCGTCGACTCCGGATTGGGGTGTGAAGATGCGAATCATTACCGGCTCTTCCACGCCCTCCTTCCTGCCTCTGCAGAGGATGCTTGAATAGCCCTCATGGAGAATCTCCTCTATCCGGTAATCATCGATGTGCCTCCTCCCTTCGACAACCTCGCTGCCGCAGGAGGGGCAGGTGATGATCTCTTCGGCCACCAGCTGACCACAGTTTTGACAAAGCTTCATAGATTACTCGCAAAAATTCGGTTAAATCTTGATAGCCATACAAACGCGAGCCGCCGGAAATAAGAAAAGTGCTATCCGGGTGAAATTATCTTCTTTCTCTTCAACGGGAGCTAAACGCCGGGGATTCATCTGCTGGGAAGGGTGAAGCGACTAATAGTGCAATTGGACGTTTGTCTTAGCTCTGTGAATAGGAATATTTTTCTTTTCTTATCATAAATATGGACAAATGAGGTTTGTGAGTCAAACAAAAAGAATCACAGGCTATGATAAATTAGGATTACCCTGAGAAGAAAGGGGGACACACTTCAATATTTCAATATCTAATTCTTAGAATGCCTTAAGCATTTGATGCCTTGCCATGACCATATTCTATCAAATTCCCTTTTCATTCAAGAATGAGGGTTTCTCTAACCTGCATTATTCACGAAGTTCAAGACTTCGTTAATAAGCACCTGCAAGAATGAGAGAATCTCTGTTGCAGGTTTCGACAAGATGCTTTCACACGCAGCACAAACCGCACCATGTTATATGTTCCCATTCGAAGAGACGAACATCGAAGAGACGAAGAGACGAACCCTTGACAATTCCGTGGTCTTTTTGTAAGTGTAGCTACTTGTCTGTTGGGGCTGACTTTGACACATTGCCTGATCTCCGACCTTCTCAATTGAGGAAAAAACTACAAATTCAAGGGCAGAATTAAGCCCTCATCAAGATGAATTAAGTTCTCCTGACGGGGGCCTTCTGCTCTCACAGTCAGCGGAAGGATATGTTGTGATGACTAGAAAACCAACATATGAAGAACTCGCAAAGAGGATAAAGGAATTAGAGAAAGAGGCAATTGAGCATAAGCGGGGTGAGGAAGCGCTGCGGGCACGCGGGGAGAGATTGCGTGCAGTGGTAGAAGACATGCCTGCTTTGATTTGTCGTTTCCTTCCTGATGGAACCCTGACTTTCGTCAGTGGGAGTTACTGTAGCTATTTTAACAAAAAGAGCGAAGAGTTAATTGGTCAGAACTTTTTTCAATTTATCCCTCAAGAAGACCAGACGAGAGTAAGGAACCAATTCATTTCCCTCACTAAAGAAAATCCCATAGTAACCTACGAGCACAAGGTCATTGCTCCCGATGGGACGATTCGTTGGCACCAATGGACCGATTGTGCACTCCTTGATAAAAATGGCAGGGTGGTGGAATATCAATCCCTAGGCAGAGATATTACCAAGCAAAAGGAGGCAGAGGAGGCCTATCGCTCGTTGGTCGAGCAATCACTCCAGGGACTGGTAATCATGCAAGATTTCCGCATCGTCTTCGCCAACGACGCTTTTGCAGAGATCTCAGGCTGCACCATTCAGGAACTGGTGTCGCTTTCACCCGATCAAGTAAGGGCGCTGATTCACCCCGAGGACCAGGCGATGGTCTGGGGACGCCTTCAAGATCGTTTGGAAGGCAAACAGATTCCACCCCGCTATGAGTATCGCGGAATCCGGAAGGACGGTACGGTGTGCTGGCTCGAGATGATCGCCAGTCTCATCGAGTATGGCGGAAAACCCGCCATACGGGGAGCAGTCGCGGACATTACCGACCATAAACAAGCGGAGGAGGCGCTTCGACAAAGTCAAGAGAGGTTCAGAGAGTTAGCTGAACTCTTACCGGAAACCATCTATGAGATGGATGTCAGAGGCAATCTCACCTTTGTGAATCGGAATGCATTCACTCATTTTGGATACACGCAACAGGATTTTGAGCACGGGTTAAACGCCTTTGATATGCTTGTTCCCCACGAGCGTCCCAGATCCATGGCAAACGTTAAAAAGATATTGAAAGGGGAAGAGACTGGCCTTACTGAGTATACAGCGTTGAGAAGGGACGGGAGCACATTTCCTTGTATGATCCGTTCGGCTCCCATAGTGCGAGAGGGAATGCCGGTCGGTTTAAGAGGGTTCATTATAGACATCACCAAGCGTAAGCGAGTAGAGGAGGAACGAAAGAAACTTGAAGCCCAGCTCCAATATGCCCAAAGAATGGAGGCTCTCGGCACCTTGGCTGGCGGCATTGCCCACAACTTCAACAACCTCCTTGCGGGTATCATGGGGAACATCTCTTTGACACTTTTCGACACAGATCCCACCCAACCCCATTTTGAGCACCTCAAGAGAATTGAAAAGCTCGTTAAGAGCGGATCTCAATTGACCAGCCAGCTTCTCGGATATGCGAGGGGAGGAAGATATGAGGTCAGGCCCCTTGATTTGAACCAGTTGGTAAAAGAGACCTCTAATACCTTTGGCGCCACCAAAAAGGAGATTAGGATACATCGAGAGCTTGCTGGGGACCTCTTGGGGATAAAGGCTGATCAGGGGCAGATTGAGCAGGTTCTTCTCAATGTTTTTGTCAATGCTGCAGATGCTATGTCCGGTGGTGGAGATCTTTTCGTGGAAACGATGAATGTCACCGATAAGGATATGAGCGGTAGGCCCTATAAACCGGAGCCTGGAGCCTATGTCTTGCTTACGGTGAGGGATACGGGTATGGGTATGGACGAAAAGACTGTAGAGCGTATCTTTGAGCCGTTCTTTACAACAAAGGGACTGGGTACGGGCACTGGTCTTGGATTGGCCTCCGTCTACGGGATTATCAAGGCCCATCAAGGATATATTGATGTTGAATCTGAGAAAGGACAGGGAACTACCTTCGAGATTTATCTGCCTGCATCGGAAAGCAAGGGCGGGCAAGCCTGTAAGAGTGCTGACCACGCCACTAAGGGAAACGAGACTATTCTCCTCGTAGACGATGAGGTGATGGTTTTAGAGGTAGGTGTCGAGGTACTTAGGGAGTTAGGCTATACGGTGCTTGAGGCACAAGGAGGCAGACAGGCTGTTGAACTTTACAACAAGAAGAGAGATGCCATAGATCTGGTTATCCTGGATATGATCATGCCGGATATGGGAGGGGGCGAGACCTACGACATGATGAGGGAGATTAACCCTGAGGTAAAGGTGCTCCTTTCAAGCGGATACAGCATAGACGGCGAGGCAACGGGGATATTGGAGCGCGGTTGCGATGGTTTTATTCAGAAGCCCTTTAGTATAGAAGAGCTCTCGACGAAAATCAGGGAGATTCTTGACAGGAAGTAGGCTCTACATGCACAGTTCTTAAGAGCTGCCGAAATAACGCCCTACTATATATGGTGTATTAGCTGTTTATCCCGAAAGTTATAATTTCTGCTATTACTTGTAGAATTTCTGGAAGCTCAAAAACTTACCACTACCGATCGTAAGCTACAAGCGAACTGCTCAACAGCCGGATGAGGATTGTGGCAAAGAAGACTTCAAGTCCTCTTCGCTCTATATTTCCAAGATTTTTTTAGAAACCTGCAGCTAATAGTGCCTTGCTTCTTTGTGCAGTCTGGATGCCTGCTACTAGGATGGCATAGCGGCCCGCTTCACAGGCCGCGAGGATACGAGCAGACTTCGTGCAGTCGCAGGTTCCCAGTCTATTTCTTGGGCTTCTTGCGCTTATCGCGAATGTAGATTGATCTGGAATGACCGTCAGTCTGGACTCTTTCATCCACATCGAAGAGTTTGATGGCTGCGGCTAGTTCCCCAAGCTTGCTAAATCCGTAGTTCCGAGGGTCAAACTCTGGGGCCTGCTTAGCGATATTACTGCCCACAGCACCCAAATGAGCCCACCCACTCTCGTCTGAAGCGGCCTCAAGAGCATTCCTGAGAAGAGCTACCAGTTTGGCATCTCTTTTCAGTTCGTTTGAAGTCTTCGGTTTAACGGCAGGCTCGGCATTTTCCTGGAACCGAAGAACTTCAGTGAAGATGAATTTGTCGCACGCCGATACAAAGGCTTTTGGAGTCTT
>JAUVXZ010000033.1 GCA_030603345.1 Pseudomonadota bacterium | reverse complement strand
CCCTGAAGCTTCCTTATCAACCAGGAAAAAAGGTAAAGACAATTTTATAAAAAATTGAAATCTGTAGTGACAAAACACGATCTTTGTCAAAGGTAATTTATTGATTTTAAAGGAAAAATTTCTTGGAGTCATGAACTTGGGTTTAGAACATGAACGACCACCCACTATGGTTCATGCCAACACTTTTAACGATACCAACGCGTTAGACTAGGGCCAAATTGTAAAAACCCATCGCACGGGAAGGCGCCATGTTATGAAGTGGAGAGAGAGATTTTATTGTGGAGAGATAACCCGCTCCCACACAGGCACAGAGGTTCTGCTTATGGGTTGGGTTGATGCAATTCGAGATCATGGAAACCTGGTGTTTATTCATCTCAGGGACGTCCGTGGTATTGTGCAAGTAGTTTTTGATCCCACGGTTAGCATGGAAACCTGTGAGAGAGCCGTAGCATTGAGGGAAGAATATGTAATCGAGGTGAGGGGAACCGTCACTGTGAGGGAGAAAGGCACCGAAAATCCGCATTTGAAAACCGGAGATATCGAGGTCTTCGCTGAAGAGTTGGCAATACTTTCCACCTCAAAAGCCCTGCCCTTTCAGCTCTCTGAGAAGGCCATGGTTTTTGGGGAAGAAATCGCGAAGAATCCGCAAAACGTGGATGAAGATCTGAGACTTCAATACAGATACCTTGATCTCCGTCGTCCGTCCATGCAGGATCTGCTTATCAAGCGATATCAGATTATTAAATGCATGAGAGATTGCCTTCATGAACTGAACTTCATAGAGATAGAAACCCCTTTCCTTACACAGAGCACCCCGGAAGGGGCTAGGGATTTTTTGGTTCCCAGCCGGATACATCAGGGTAGATTCTATGCCCTGCCACAATCTCTCCAACTCTTTAAACAGCTCCTTATGATGAGTGGGATGGACCGCTATTTTCAGATTGTTCGATGTTTCCGGGATGAGGATTTACGGCCCAATCGCCAGCCGGAATTCACACAACTGGACCTGGAGGCTGCCTTTATTGACGAAGAATTAATCTATCAAGTCATTGAGGAATTGACCGTCAGAATGTTTTTACTGGGAGGTATTGATCTGCCCAGGCCATTCGCGAAGATTACATACCAGGAAGCCATCGATCGATACGGGACCGATCGTCCTGATCTTCGATTCGCCATGGCATTTGAGGATGTAACGGATATTATTCAGGATACCCACTATAGTGTTTTTCGGCAGATTATTAAACAGGGTGGGGAGGTTAAGGGGTTTTGCGGCAAGGGACAAGCCGCGGCGCTCAGCAAGAACGTGCTCCAAAATGAATATGCCCTGAAGATAGCCCCCTCCTTTGGAGCCAAGGGTATGAGCTGGATGAAAGTTGTGAGGGGTAAGCTGGATTCCAATATTGTCCAATTCTTTAGCCCGTCTGAGCAGAACCGGCTCATAAAACAGTTTAGTGCCGAAGAAGGGGATGTCATTATGATGATTGGTGGTATCTCCCGCGATCTGGTCAATAAGGTGCTTTGCAACCTGCGGCTTCATGTGGCTGGCAGGCTGGGATTGATTCCCGAAGAACGCTATTGCCCTGTGTGGGTAACCAGCTTTCCCCTGTTTGAGCTCAAGGATGGAAAGGTGACCTCCCAGCACCACCCCTTTACCATGCCCGACCGAACTGATTTTGACCCAACAGATCGGGAAGTGTTGCTCGGACTCAATTCCAGGGCCTATGATCTCGTCATCAATGGTGAGGAATTAGGTGGCGGCAGTATCCGTATTCACCGGATGGATATCCAGAGAAAGATTTTTCAGGCCCTCGGATTGAAGCAGGATGGGCTGGAAGCCAAATTCGACTTCTTTCTCAAGGCCTTGGAATACGGTGCTCCCCCTCACGGCGGGATTGCACTGGGCATGGACAGAGTGATTGCAATGATCTTAAAAGCACCGTCCATTCGAGAGGTCATCGCCTTTCCTAAGAACCGGAGCGCTTTCTGCCCACTGACCAGGGCCCCATCCCCAGTGGATAAGTCACAGCTCAATGAGTTGGGCTTGCTGGTGAGATTGGACGAGGAGCATCCTATGACAAGGCCTGAGGGGCTGACTCAAGCAGACATCGATACCCATAATTTTGAAGGCTCAGAAAGAATTTCTATAAACGAAGTCAAACATGTTGCAAAACTGGCGCGGTTGAGGCTTGCTGGTTCTGAGGCCAATTCGTACCAAAAAGACCTCAATTCTATACTGGAACATGTTGAGATCCTAAAAGGACTAGACACACAAGAGACCCATCCAATGAGCCATGCCGCAAAATCAAAGAACGTTTGGCGTGATGATAGGCCAGGAAAATCAAAAAAAACCAAATCAATTGTATCAAACGCTCCTGTGAAGGAACGGGGCTATTTTAAAGTGCCAAAAATCTTGGAAGGGTAAAGGATGGCCTTGTGTGATAAAAGTGCTTCTGAACTGGCCGGAATGCTCAGAAAAGGGGAGACTAGCTCAAGAGAGATAACCGAGTCGGTATTCGAGAGGATTGATGAACAAGAAGGCACCGTTAATGCCTTTATCACTACAACCCGTGATTTAGCCTTAGGACAGGCAGACCTGGCAGATGCCAGGTTTCGGAAGGGAAAAAGGAACTCTCTGCTGAACGGGATACCTACAGCGATCAAAGACAATCTCTGTACTCAAGGAATAAGAACAACATGTGGTTCGCATATCCTAGAAGATTATATCCCGCCATATGATGCTACCGTAGTGAAAAAGGTATTGCAGAATGGCGCTGTGCTCGTAGGAAAAACAAACATGGACGAATTCGCCATGGGGTCTTCCACCGAAAACAGTGCCTTTGGTCCCACCCACAACCCCATAAATCCCGAGTATGTGCCAGGAGGTTCTAGTGGAGGCTCCGCCGCTGCAATTGCGGCAGGAGAATCTATTCTGGCCATCGGATCGGATACCGGTGGTTCTATCCGTCTGCCCGCTGCTTATTGCGGTGTTGTCGGGCTTAAGCCGACATACGGCAGGGTTTCTCGGTATGGACTAATCTCCTATGCATCATCATTAGATCAAATAGGGGCGCTGGGTCGAACAGTACAGGATTGCGCCATGTTGCTAATGTTCTCTGCGGGCATGACAGTTTGGATACCACCTCAGCTCACGTCAAGAGGCCGGACTTTCTCCGAGCCTTAAGCAGAGGAGTTCAAGGAATCAAGATAGGCCTGCCACAGGAATATTTTGTAGAGGGGTTGGATTTACCAGTAAAAGATCAGATCATGAAGGCTGTCGAATTACTCGATAGGAATGGTGCTGATATTGTCGATATCTCCCTGCCTCACGCACGGTATGCAATCAGCTCTTACTATCTCATAGCCACTGCTGAGGCCAGCAGCAACCTTGCGCGGTATGATGGCGTAAGATATGGTTTCAGCGCTAGGGACGGCGTTTCCGATTCAGCAACCATGTATGAAGAGACGAGAACTGAAGGGTTTGGGAAGGAAGTCAAGAGACGAATCATGCTGGGGACCTATGCCCTTTCTGCCGGTTACTACGACGCCTATTACTCTAAGGCCCAAAAAGCGAGAACCCTTATTAAGAGGGATTTCGACAAAGCATTGGAAAAGGTGGATTGCATCATTGCACCTGTTTCACCCTGTGTCCCCTTTAAGTTAGGTGAAAAGATTGCCGAGCCTCTGCAAATGTATCTTGTGGACATCTATACCGTTTCAGTGAACCTATCCGGATTACCCGGAATGAGCATCCATTGTGGAATGGTCGGGGGGCTTCCTGTTGGCTTTCAAATCATTGGAAAACCATTCGACGAAACCATGGTTCTGCGGATTGGGCACGCTTATGAGCAGATGGCAGGAAATGGGTAAATGGACTACGAGACGATTATTTGTTTTGAAATACATGTTGAACTGAATACAGAAACAAAGCTCTTCTGTAGGTGTTCCACAAGATATGGAGCACCTCCCAACAGCCAGGTCTGTCCCATCTGCACAGGGCAACCCGGTGCACTCCCGGTTTTGAACAGAAAGGCCGTTGAATATTGCGTTAGGGCTGGAAAGGCCACGCATTGTAGCATCAACAGGACGTCTGGTTTCGCCCGCAAGAACTATTTCTATCCTGATTTGCCCAAAGGATATCAGATTTCACAATACGAGCGCCCGTTTTGTGAAAAAGGATACCTGGAGATAACAGGTGATGATGGCAACCCTTATGCCGTGGGAATCAGGCGCATTCATCTTGAGGAAGATGCCGGCAAATTGGTGCACTCGGCGAACTCATTTGAGGAATCGGATTACAGCCTTGTGGATTACAACCGATCCGGTGTTCCACTCCTTGAGATCGTCGCAGATCATACACGAAACCATTTACATTCGGTACACGAAGCCCGTAGCTATTTGGAAAAGATGAGACAAATCCTGAGATATATAGAGGTCAGTGATTGCACCATAGAGCAAGGTCAGTTTCGTTGTGATGTCAACATATCCATTCGCCCCAAGGGGACCCAGAGCTTTGGTAATCGCGCGGAAATAAAAAATATGGCCTCTTTCAAATCCATCATGGACGCATTGGAATATGAGATCAAGAGACAGGTGAAGACACTTGAATCGAGGGGGCAGATCTTTCAGGAGACGAGGCTTTTTGATGAAGAAAAGAGGGTAACGGTGCCCATGCGGAGCAAAGAAGACGCACCTGATTACCGCTATTTTCCGGACCCTGATCTCGTAGATATTGAAATTGACGAGGCATATGTCCAGCATATTCAGAACAGTATGCCCGAATTACCCGAGGAAACGGTGAATCGACTTACTGAAGAGTTTGGGATACCGATAAATGATGCACGTATCTTAGTGAAGGATAAGAGTATAGCAGATTTCTTTGCTGCCTGCGCTGGGTATTGTGAGGACACAGAGAAATTGAGCCGGTGGATTATCAAGGAGTTATTCAAGTTGCTCAACGAGGCCTCCATGCCCATACAAAAATGTCCAGTGAGTCCAGAGGCTTTTTCGCAACTGATCAATAGTGTCAGCAAGGGTGAGATTACTGATAACATAGGGAGAACTGTATTGGAGGAAATGTTTAAAACAGGCGGCAGTCCCGATTCAATTATTGATGAAAGAGGTCTTACACCGATCCACGATACCAATGCCCTGGAAAGGTTATTGGATGAAGTGATGGAAGAAAATTCCCAAGTAGCAAGTCAGATCAATCAAGGAATGGCTAAACCGATCGATTTTCTCATTGGCCAGGTAATGAAAAAAACTCAAGGAAGAGCCAATCCCAAAAAGGCAAGGGAATTACTTCACAAAAGGTTGCCTCATTTTTCGTGATTTTCCCCTGCTTACAGTATTGGCAAGTATTTTTCAATCTCGTACTGGCTTACGTGGACCCGATACCGATCCCATTCGATTTTTTTGTTGGCTACGAACTTATTAAAGATATGCTCACCTAGCGTCTCACGCACCAGCTCGCTTTTTTCCACCTCCTGAAGCGCTTCAAATAGATTTCCTGGCAAGGACTCAATCCCAGCCTTTTCCCGCGCCACCTCGTCCATCTCATAGATATCTTCCTCAATGGGATCGGGAAGCGAATAGTCCTCATCGATGCCTTTTAACCCAGCTGCCAGCATAACTGCAAATGCCAGATAAGGGTTGCACGCCGGATCAGGTGATCTGAACTCGATCCTTGTGGCCAGCTCCTTACCCGGTTTGTACATGGGTACTCTAATCATGGTGGAGCGGTTGCGCCTTGCCCAGGAGATATACACAGGTGCCTCATAACCGGGAACCAGCCTTTTGTACGAGTTTACCCATTGATTGGTTACTGCAGCGATCTCTCTTGCGTGTTTCATAATACCAGCGATATAAGACTGTGCTATTGGTGAAAGGTGGTATTGGTCTTGGGGATCGTGGAAGGCATTTATATCACCTTTAAAGAGAGATTGATGGACATGCATGCCGCTGCCATTCTCGCCAAAAATAGGCTTGGGCATGAATGTGGCATAGGAACCCTGCTGCCTCGCAATCTCTTTTGCCACTATTCTATAGGTCATGGTCTTGTCAGCCATGGCCAGGGCCTCATCATATCTGAGGTCAATCTCGTGCTGGCTGGGGGCAACCTCATGGTGACTGTACTCTACGCGGATATCCATATCCTGGAGGGCAAAGATCATCTCTCTTCGCAAATCCCCACCCATATCTAAGGGCCTGTTATCGAAATATCCACCTTTATCAAGAAGCTTGGGGGAATCATGGCTCTCGAAACAGAAGAACTCCAGTTCTGGCCCCATGTAAGCTTTATATCCTCTTTCGGTTAGTTTTTTTGTCATTCTCTTCAAGACATATCGAGGATCTCCCTCATAATGGCTTCCGTCCGGCTGAAGGATATCACAAAACATCCTGGCTACCGGCCTATCCTGGGGCCGCCAGGGGAGGAACTGGAAGGTAGCTGGATCAGGCATGGCTATCATATCGCTCTCCTCAATCCTGGCAAACCCTTCGATAGAAGACCCGTCAAAACCCATTCCCTCTTCCAGCCCTTCCCCCAGCTCAGATGGGGTGACAGAAAAGCTCTTCAAAATACCCAAAACATCCGTAAACCAGAACTGGATAAAACTGACGTTTCTTTCGTTAACTAGTTTGATGACATCTTTTTTTGTTCTACAAAGCATATGCTCCTCCCAGCTAAGTAAGGGTTTTTCACCAGCTTCCTCGGTTTTTTTCATGCCGGGCAAATGGTCACCTCTCACCCATCATGCGAACTCTACGTCCAATGGTGTGGTTTCTAACCAACCAATATAGCAAGATAGTCTAAAAAATCAAATACTTTTGGTTGACCAGTCCTTGATTCTAAGGCGGCTGTGGCTTTACATAGTCGCAGTGAATTTTTGGAAATGCTCCGACGCATGTCAAACAAATTCAGTTGGGGGGAAAATTATCACTTTGCACTTATAACACGAAGGGTAACTTTGGGGGAAGGCTTAAATGATGTTGTTTATCGAGATATATAGTATCCAACTATCCGATAACACGGTGTAAGAGACTATGCTTTGCTTCGTCTAAATTCGCCTTCGGCAACTTCTTTTATCCGCAATACGTTATCAGAAATGACTGCAAACTGATTTTAGGCGGGCAAAAGAGACGCAATACCCACTTGTTTATGGATGAGGGGTGATTGAGATAATAGTGATTTGATTTTTATCAGGACCATAATACCAGAAGACTCTGTATGCTGCTGGAGTAGACTGTTCAGCATAAGCCTCAAATACTTTCTCTCCATTGGGTCCTCTCAAGCTGGCGAATTCATGTGTTCGAAGGCTCTTGTGTCTAGGACTTGAGGAAAGAAAGCCTATAGCCTTTTTGACCGCTTTATATCGTTTTTCAAGGCCCTTATCAGCCCTAAGCCTATTTAATTGTTTTCTTGCTTCATTGGTGAGCAATATTTCAAACAATTGCTAATCCTAAAGTTCATCAAGATTAAGTTTCGTTATTTTACCTTCAGATGCATCCTTTAAGCCCCGTTGAATGCTTTCAAGGGCCTCCTTATTTTGAAAAAGCCAAAGCTCTGAAGCTGGGATTTCAACGACGGGCTGCAAAAGTACTTCACCCCGGTCATTTTTATATAATCGAACCCTTTTGTAGCCCTTGAAGATTTCGCCAAGAGTGAGCCGGTTTCGGTCATCCATTGTTCTTGTACCAATCTCTTGGAAAGCGGCATTAATTTTGATATTGTTTTGCATGTTGACTACCTCCTTGCAATATGTAACCAAGGATAATATAATTCCCATATTGGGTCAATGGGAATTCTGTATTGGGTTGCTAAAAGGAGAGATTGCGGTCACTTCCGATAACACGGCACAAAAGGCTGATGCCTAAATTGCTCGGCAACTTCGCATACACCGGGAACGTTACACATTATGTCAGGTCTCCAGGCAGAGCTTTGAGATGCCTTCTTTGGGTTGGATGGGATACTTTCCATTAAAACAGGCCAGACAGAAGCTGTCTTCTGGTTGGCCAGTGGCTTGGATCATCCCGGGAAGGCTCAAGTAGCATAGGCTATCCAGGCCAATGAAGTTTTTAATCTCTTCTACAGAGTGCTCCGAGGCGATCAGCTCCCCCTTGGTTGAAAAGTCAATACCATAGAAACAGGGGTACCTGTGGGGAGGACAACTCACCATCATATGAATCTCCCATGCCCCTGCTTCCCGCAAGGTCTTAATCCTCATCTTGCTGGTAGTAGCCCTTATGATGCTATCTTCCACAATCACGACCCGTTTTTGATTCAGAATCTCCTTAACCGGATTCAGCTTGACCTTTACCCCGAAATCCCGCATGGATTGCACAGGCTCAATAAAGGTCCTTCCAACATAGTGATTTCTGATAACCCCCATCTCCAGGGGTATGCCAGACTCTTGACAGAAGCCAATGGCTGCGTAGGTTCCAGAGTCAGGGAAGGGCATGGCAAAATCGGCATCAATCGGGTATTCCTGTGCCAGGCTCCTTCCAAGCCTCTTTCGCACGGCATACACGTTCTGGCCAAAGATATTGCTGTCAGGCCTGGCAAAATAGATGTATTCAAAGATACAGAAGGTCTTCTTATGTTCTGGAAACGGTTTGATTGATTTTAGCTCATCTTCACCAATGATCAGTATCTCGCCTGGATCGATATCTCTGACATACTGAGCCTCTATCAAATCAAGGGCGCACGTTTCAGAGGCTACAATATACCCTCCGCCAAGCAGTCCCAGGCAGAGGGGCCGGAATCCGTTAGGGTCTCGCAAGGCAATGAGCTTGTCTTTAGTCATGAGGACACAAGAATAAGCCCCTTGCATCTGTGAAACAACCTCAACCATTGCCTCTTCCACGCCCCTTTGGATATTTCGAGCCAGGAGGTGAACGATAATCTCGCTGTCCATGGTGGTCTGAAAAATAGAACCCTTTTGCTCAAGATCCATTCTCATCTCTTTGGCGTTGGTGAGATTTCCATTGTGGGCAATGGCAAGGGTGTTGCCCCCGTGGGAGACAACAAAGGGTTGCGCATTCTTGGCGATAGAAGAGCCTGTGGTTGAGTATCTTACATGGCCAACGGCTATATCGCCACAGAGCTCGGTCAAGATGGATTCATTGAATACCTCTGGTACCAGCCCCATACCCTTGTGTTCATAGGTGGATTTTCCAGTGGAGCTAACGATACCAGCACTCTCCTGCCCTCGGTGCTGTAAGGCATAAAGGCCGAAATAGGTCAGCTTTGCGGCATCCCTGTGCCCGAAAACACCAAAGACACCACATTCCTCTCTTGGTCCGTGATAGCAGTTCATTAGTCTCTTTTGGAGCATCTGCTCTTTTTTCCTCTTCTGTTGATTCTTTTTTGTCCTTCTTCAACATCTTCTGATCTAGTTTCTTCTTTCATTTTTACACATCCAAATATATATTGGAATAGCTTATTTTCAATGGTTTTACTTTTTTGTAAAAGCATTTGAAATAAAAGCCTTTTTTCTCGCGGTTCATAATAAAATACAAGGTTGGAATGCCAAGGTCGGAAGATACAGCAGCAACACTGTTATGCAGGTTGATTGGCTACAAATTCCTAAGGTGATCAATGATGAAAGATAGTCTTATAGATGGCAGGCAGATGATTGAACCATTGCCAATAGCAAAAGGTCAAAAGGTTAATGATTTTGTTGACAAAGTCTTTGCCAAGTCAGGCTATAATGCCCGAAGGCTTGGTGAGGCATGCAAACTCTATAAAAAAATGCTCAATCAAGATGTTACGGTGTGCCTTACACTGGCCGGTGCAATGACGCCTATAGGAATGTCAGGACCTATAATAAAACTAATAGAGAACGGCTTTGTTGACTGGATTATTTCAACAGGTGCAAACCTTTATCATGATCTTCATAGGACATTTAATTATCCCATGGTGCAGGGTGATTTCAGAGCTGATGATGATCATCTTTACAAGCACGGCATAGCCAGGATTTATGATGTATTTGTCGCAGATGATGATACCTTGTTTGAAACCGATCAGGTTATCCGCCGAGCAATAAAGAACCAAAAACTGCCTAAGAGATTTTCTACAGCAGACCTGCATTATGCTTTTGGTAAAGAGGTCCTTGAAACAGCACCCAATCCTGAAAAATCAATACTTGCAGCTGCAGCAAAGCATAATGTGCCGATATATTGTTCATCTCCTGGAGATTCATCTATTGGTATGAATCTGACAATACCTTTTATTTTTGGCAAAGAGGTTGATGTCAGCACGACACTGGATGTTTTAGAAACAGCTGCAATTGTCAAGCATAGCAAGAAGAATGGTGCGATTGAGGTGGGTGGTGGTTCTCCTAAGAATTTTTTCATGCAGACCCAGCCCACCTTGTGGCAGATACTGTATCAAGAGAAGGGTGGTCATGATTATTTTATCCAGCTTACAACAGACTCACCCCAGTGGGGTGGATTGTCCGGAGCAACACCACAGGAAGCCAAGTCATGGGGCAAGGTAAAAGAAGCAGATATAAACAATGTTGTTGTCTATTCTTGCGCATCACTCACTTTTCCAATCCTTTGTCAATATGTTGAAGAGAGCTGCAAGAAAAAGAAATCAAAAGAACTTTATGTTAAGAAAAAAGAATTTACAGACGAGCTGATCAAGACTGGTAGACAAATGGAAAAAATCAAGAAACTATATGAATCTGCTTGATTTCTCAAAAGGCATGCTTTGTACTTTAGTGTGGGGATTTTTTATTCCTGGAGTAAACCTACAATGCAAGCAAGAGACCATGAGGCTAGTGTAAATATTGATGGACACATAAATTACATAGACCGTGACCTTGTTGAGAATTGTGCAAAGGGAATTCTTGTCAAATCAGGAATACAACATAATCATGTTCAAAGAAAGCTTGGATAGCAATTCAACACGGTACTGAGGATTGCCATGCGAAGACAGAGCCCATAATGGTTTTGACGAAAATAGATTGCCCTGGGGTCACTGTCCGATTCGTCAGGCAATTCCTCGGCACGGGGAAGTGGGTGCATAATCACGGCAGATTTCTTCATGGCACTTAATGCTTTTGCGCTCAACGCATAGTTGCTTATAGTTTTCTCGTAGTCTTTGAGGCCGTCTGCAAAATATTCCTTGGAGAGTTGAGTGATGTGCACTACATCAACCCCTTTGACCAGTTCTTCTAATCCGCCTTTTGGATTCGTAATCTCAGTGAACCGAACCTTATGTCGCTGTAGATACTCCTTTATGTCGTCTTTGACCTCTGTTAAATCAGGAGATATAAAGGATATGGAAACTCCATGGAACTTGGCCAGGAAATAGCATAGAGAACGGACAGTGCGGCCACTCAGATCCCCAACCATAGCGATGGAACACCCGTCCACGCCTCCTAAATGACGGTCGATGGTATAAAGGTCAACTAGAGCCTGAGTCGGATGCTGGGCCGGCCCATCTCCAGCGTTGATTACCGGCACGTAAGAGACTGCAGCTGCTCTTTTGGCAAAGCCACTTTCATAGTGTCGCAGCACTATGACATCGGACATCTCTGATATCACCCGGATGGTGTCTTCAAATCGACCTTTAAGCTCTGAGGAAAAGATGTCGGCTGCTTCTGTAGAGAGGATGCTCCCACCCAGGCGGAGCATGGCTGCCTCGAAGGAAAAACGTGTTCTCAAACTGGGAGTGAAGTAAAGGCTGACTAAAATCTTATCCTTTAAACATTCTTCGCCCCCTCGTGCCAAGATGCTCTCCATACGGCTGGTGAGATCGAAAAGCTCTCTGAGTTTCTTCTTGGTGAACTGCTGGGACTCGAGCAGATGAAACATCTACATCCCTCCTTCTAATCGCCCTAACCCGGATAAACCGGAATTCCGAAGCACGAAATTCGAAGCACGAAACAAATCCAAAATAATAATGCTCGAATGTTCAAAACACTAAATTTAGGTCACCTCTGATATCCCTAATTGTACATTCAGTTTTGGTCATTTGAATTTTGAAAATTGAAAATTTGTTTCGGATTTCGACATTCGGATTTCGGATTTAACATTCTGATTTTCATTGGTTGTGCTTAATATGAAAATGCTTTCTGCCACAAAAAGCACGAATCTTATTTTTAAGGGACTAAGGAATAAAATGGGTACCTGTTGTGCCCTCGAGTGCAGAGGATGCTTTGTCCAAGGACGTTATAATTGCCCTTTCCCCGCCAAACTCCAAAAATCGTAGGCAGGCCTCAACTTTGGGCCCCATGCTCCCGGGAGAAAAGTGCCCTTCCCTCTGGTAAGCTTTTGCCTTTTCCAGTCGGACCAGATCTAAGGCCCTTTGCTTGGGTGTACCGAAGTTAAGAAAAACCTTCTCCACATCCGTAAGGATAAGGAGCAGGTCAGCAATTACAGCCTCAGCCAACTTCTCCCCTGCCAAGTCTTTATCAATGACTGCCTCCACGCCATGATAGTTTCCCTTGGAATCCATTGCTACCGGGATCCCTCCACCACCCGAAGCGATGATAATGATGCCGGCATCAACCAAACGCTTAAGGGCTTTAGCCTCCAGGATTCTTAAAGGGTTTGGAGATGGGACCACCCTTCGGAAGGGACGATGATTCCCTGGTTTCACCTCCTTAATTATGTAGTTCTTTTCCCTCTCGTAGCGTTTTTTGGTTTCAGCGTCGTAGAATGGACCTACCGGCTTTGTAGGATTCTTAAAGGCGGGATCCTCACTGTCCACCATAACCTGGGTGATTACCGTCAAGACATCCCGATTGATTCCTTTGGCTTGAAAGAGATTATGTAAAACTTGTTCCAGCATGTATCCGATTTCGCCTTGGCTCATGGCCCCACAGACATCCATGGGCATCGCCGGGACCTTGGAATGGGCCCCTTCCTGCTGTATGAGAAGATTGCCGACCTGTGGGCCATTACCGTGCGTGATGATGATATTATGTCCGTTCGCTATCATATCCAGTATTTGCTCACATGTGATACGGATGTTTTCCAGTTGTTCTTCTGCAATTCCCCTTTGATGAGATTTCAGTATTGCATTCCCACCCAATGCGATAACAATGTGTTTACTGGATTGTGACTCGTTAGATGCTTTTCCTGTCACACGCTATTCCTCCATGGGGAATCTATTGAAAAAAAGAGGACCTCTTTTTCCACTGGTCCGCTATCCAATTTCTATGATATTTTTTTACTGTATCCTCTTCGAAGCAATCAGATCGAAGAGCTCGAAACCAATGACAAGCCATGGGCAAAGGCATTGTAGCCTTCTGCACATGAAGTCGGTTCCCGGCTTCGTAAGACACCACCGACTGTGTCCTGTGGATCACACTGTCAGTAACCTCAAAGCCCCGGATCTGCAGGCAGGCAGCGCATGCACACCACTTCTTTGTGCGCCAGCACAACGTCCATCCCTGCATTGTTTCGGCAAGGGCCTGAAAAAATACTGCAACAGTTCAGCCACCATTCGGGGCTGAACTGTTGCAAAATATCAAAGCAATTACTAGATGAACTCATCTAGTAATATAACCTTTTTTAGTACGCGGTTGAGAGCACTTCTTCTTCGGTCGGCACGTAATGGATCACCTCATGCTTGGGCGGATATTTTTCTTGAGTCCACAGACTAACGGGTACCATGACAATCAGAGAGACAAGGGGAGGTATCATGGTGTCCAAGCCGGCCAAGTGCTCAGGGATAGTATAGAACAGATACAATCGAAGCGCAGATCCAATTAGAAATCCTGCCAGCGCCCCGGGGACATTGGCCTTTTTCCAAATTCGAGTGAGTTCAGTAATTCCAAACAGTTCGGCCCGCTGAAAAAGGGGTGTAGTCGAGGGGATCTCTTGGAAGAGGCCAAATCCCGCTTATAGTTAGGAGCGGGACTGGGGAGCAACTGACGTCTTATCTTATGATATTGGTTTTCGCCTCTGAAAAGAGATTGACACGCTTCAGCCCCGGCTCCAAAGATAAATGAAGTCATAAGAGAGTTGGCTTTCATAAGTTGCTCTTGCTGGCAATCATCCAACATTATGGCCACTCTACCTGGTATATGCTCAATCTCCCAGAGTCGCCACCATGACGGCCTTTATGGTGTGGACCCTGTTCTCAGCTTCATCAAAGACAATGGATGCCTCTGATTCGAACACTTCTTCGGTCACTTCCATTCCTTCCAAACCGAATTTCCGGTAGATCTCTTCACCGACCTCGCTCTCACGGTTGTGGAAAGCAGGCAGACAGTGCATATATTTTACATTTTGGTTGCCGGTCAGCTCCATAGCCTGTTTATTGACCTGGTAGGGTGTTAGAAGTTCAACCCTCTCTTGCCACACTTCATCCGGTTCACCCATGGATACCCAGACGTCCGAGCAGAGAAAATCGCAGTCCTTGACGCCCTCCTTCAGATCATCGGTGATAAGGAGCTTTGCGCCGGTGTCGGCAGCAATCCTTTTCGCATCGTCAACCATCTCTCCGGAAGGCTGAACCTCCTTGGGTGCCACGGAGCGAAAGTCCATGCCCATTTTGGCGGCGCCGATCAAAAGGGAATTGCCCATATTGTACCTGGCATCACCCAGGTAGGCAAACTTGATCTGGTGCAGCGGCTTGTCAGAGTGCTCCATCATGGTCATAAAATCCGCCAGTACCTGGGTAGGATGAAACTCGTTAGTCAGACCGTTCCAGACCGGTACGCCAGCATATTTTGCCAGTTCTTCAACTATCTCCTGGCCGAAACCGCGATATTCGATACCGTCATACATCGTGCCCAGAACCCTGGCGGTATCCTTCATGGATTCCTTTTTCCCCATCTGAGAACCGGACGGGCCCAGATAGGTAACCCTTGCGCCCTGGTCGTATGCCGCCACTTCAAAGGCGCACCTGGTCCTTGTGGACGATTTTTCGAAAATCAGGGCGACGTTCTTACCGGTCAATCGGGGTTGCTCAGTTCCCGCATATTTCGCCCTTTTCAGGTCAACAGAAAGATCAAGCAAGAATTTGATTTCGCTTGGACTGAAATCCAAGAGCTTCAAAAAATGTCTGTTTCTTAGGTTAAAAGCCATAACTTACCCCTTTTTTAGCAGAATCTGACGCGAGTATTTAAAATCGAGAACAAAAAAATAGGAGCGAGCGGAGTACGGGGCGCTGCGATTTATAACATAAAACGGTTATAACTTAAAACAGATTGTGTTTTTTCCCGAAATCGGTCAGGATGTCTTCCAGGTTCGGTGCCCCGATCTCCTGGAGGTCATAATAGACCCTCGTGTTCGGTTTCTTGATGTCAATGATCCTGCTCAGATCAATGGGCGTGCCGATCACAACCGCGTCACATTCGGTATTGTTTATGGTCGCCTCCAGGTCCTTTAACATCACCTCGCCGTACCCCATGGCAGGAAGTAACGTTCCGATCTTCGGATAGGTCTCAAAGGTCTCTGACAGCCTGCCCACAAGGTAAGGCCTGGGGTCAACCAGTCCGGTTGCTCCGAATTTTTCGGCGGCAACTGTCCCGGCCCCGATCTTCATCCCACCGTGCGTGAGGGTTGGACCGTCCTCAACAACAAGGACCTTCTTCCCCTTTATCACGGAAGGATCCTCCACCTTGATGGTAGAGGCGCCATCAACTACAATCGCACCCGGGTTTACCGCGGCGATGCTCCTCCTCACGGTCTGGATGCCGGCGGCATCAGCACTGTCTATCTTGTTGATTACCACAACATCCGCGATCCTCAAGGTAACCTCACCGGGATAATGTGTCAGCTCGTGACCCGGACGGTGGGGGTCGACAACGGTTACCATTAAATCGGATACATAGAATGGGAAGTCGTTGTTTCCGCCGTCCCAGAGTACGACATCACAGCCGTCGGGATCTTTTTCAGCTGCCCTGATAATTGCCTCGTAATCAACACCCGCATAAATGACATTGCCACGAACTACATGAGGTTCATATTCTTCCATCTCTTCAACGGTACAATCGTATTTGGTAAGATCAGAAAGCTCTGCATAGCGTTGTACCTTCTGAGCCACGAGATCGCCATAGGGCATGGGATGACGAATGGCCACGACCTTTAGGCCTTTCGCCATCATTATCTCAATTATTTTGCGTGAAGTTTGGCTTTTGCCGCAACCCGTTCGGACGGCACCCACCGAAATGACCGGTTTGGTGCTTCTAATCTGGGTGTCGCCCGGACCCAGCAGTACGAAGTTGGCGCCCACTGAACAAACAATGGCACTCACTGACATGACGTGCTGATAAGAAACATCGCTGTAAGAGAATACGCAGTCATCTACCTTAAGATCCTTGATCAACTTTGGAAGCTCTTCTTGGGCATAAATGGGGATACCTTCAGGATACAGATCGCCTGCCAGTTCAGTAGGGTATTTTCTGCCTTCGATGTCCGGGATCTGTGTCGCGGTAAAGGCAACCACTTTGTAGTACTCATTACCCCTGTAATAGGTATTGAAATTGTGGAAATCTCTTCCAGCTGCACCGATAATGATTACTCTTTTCCTTGACATTTGTTCCTCCAATAATTTTTATATCAGATATCCTATTGCACATACCCCAACAATCTCGGGATCCATAATGAAATGAAGGGAATATAGGTAACCATCAGAAGCACCCCGATCTCCACAAGCAGGAAGGGGAGAACCTAATGATAAGAACTTGCTTTTTCCAGAGGGGAATATAGAAGAATTGCCATTGTGTGTCAATAGAAAAATGTCCACATGCGATTTAGTGTTGACACAGATGGAAAGATGTGCATAACGTATTCCGAATACGGTATTCATAAATGGAGACGGCTGTGGAGATAATGAATGGTTTCAGAATTGAGCCTCGACCCACCATTCGGGAAGAGGTATATGACTATCTTCGCCGAATGATTTTAGTTGGGAAGATCCGGAGCGGGCAAAGGTTGATGGAGGGAAAACTTGCTGAAGAGCTACGGATCAGCCGTACACCCATCCGTGAGGCTCTCAGCAAGCTCGAGATGGAGAAGTTGATTTACCCTGTACCAAAGGGTGGTTATGAGATCAGGGAATTCACAGAAAAAGAGGTGAAGGAGATTTGCGAAATACGAATGGTTACCGAGACCTTGGCGGCCAAATGGGCTGCACCGAAGATTACCTCAAAAGAATTTGAACGTCTGGATAGAATTATCCAACTAACGGATAAATACATTGATAGGCACGAGTCACAGAAGGTGGTTGAATTGGATACAGAGTTTCATGATATCATTTGTATTGCAAGCAGAAGCAAAATAATTGAGGAGATCAATCGCAGGCTCAGGGATCATATGCTTATGTTCAGAATGAAGGGTCTGTGCGTGGCTGACATTGCCCGCAGATCAAATGAAGGTCACAGGAGAATTGCGCGAGCCTTAGGCAAGCGGGACATCAAGGAGATTGAATCTGCCTTTAAGTACCATCTTACTAGGACAAAGCGGGATGTCATCCAGATTATTAGGGATCAAGTAAGGGGCAGGAACTAGTGCTGAAATCCAAGAGGGTGTTATAAAAACAGGTTCACTCCACTAAGCTAACCGAGGATCAAATATGATTGAGATAAAATTTCAAGGTAGAGGAGGGCAGGGGGTTGTAGTTGCCTCTGAGATTCTTGCCCGAGCATGTTTTGGACAGGGCAAGTATCCTCAGTGTTATTCCCTTTTCGGTGCTGAAAGGCGAGGGGCTCCTGTGGCTGCCTTTGTCAGGGTAAGTGATGAGAAGATCTATCTTAAGTGTGATATCGATCATCCCAATCACCTCATTCTATTTGATACAACGCTTGTGAACGAAAAACAAATCAGCGAGCAGATGGTCCCCGGAGGATTTCTTTTGCGCAATGGAGATAACTCTTATAACAGTGATGCCCTGAAGTCATATACGGTGGGTAGCGTCGATGCGCTCAAGATTGCCAGGAAAAATGGACTGGAGGCTATTGTGAATACAGCTATCCTGGGCGCGTATGTTCGGTTAACTGAAATTGTGAGCCTCGATACGCTCCTGAAGGTTATCAGAGACACGGTTCCCGGGGCCATTGATCAAAACGTAGCTGCAGCGCAAGAGGCTTATGAAAAACTTTCACTCCATCAAAAAGTGTGACCTCTCATGGTAATGCGGTACAGACCAATGTTGAGAAGAGATGCTCCATTTGTAGCTATCTCTTGTGATAATTCACTCTCTTTCAAAACCGGAACTCAGAGATCGGAAAGACCAGTTTTTATCAATAAGATTGCCCCCTGTCGTCATGCATGCCCCATCGGCATTGACATTTCCACCGCCTTTCATCTGGCATCGCAAGGGGATATTGATGGAGCGCTAAGCACATATCTTCAGGACAATCCCTTGCCTGGTGTCTGCGGGAGGGTCTGCTATCACCCCTGTGAAGCGGAGTGTAGCCGAGGGAATTTTGACGAATCCATTAGTATTCGGAGCTTTGAACGCTTTATCGCTGACCATGGTCAGGTGGATATAAGAGGGGATGTGCCGATTCATTCAAGAAAAGAAAAAATTGCGGTTATCGGTTCAGGCCCTGCTGGTTTGAGCACTGCCTACCATATGGCAAGATTAGGATATCAGGTAACCATATTTGAGGGGAGATCTGAAATCGGGGGTATGTTGCGCTATGGCATCCCTTCGTATCGTCTGCCCCAGTCTGTTCTTAATCGTGACATTCAAAGAATCCAATCACTGGGAATAGACATACGGGGTAACACGACCGTGAGAAAAGAGGTGAGCTGGAAAGAACTTTCATCCTTTGATGCAGTCTTTCTTGCAGCTGGACTGCAATCTGGGAAAATCCTGTTCGAGCCTTTTGGCGTGGACTTCCCTGTCATCAGCGGTCTTGAGTTTTTAGCTGATCCCCAAAAGTGGTCTCTCAGCGATTCTACCCAGAAAACCCTTATCATCGGTGGGGGGAATGTTGCTATTGATGTAGCTCGAACGCTGCTGCGAGTTCGCAACGGGGATGGGAGCAATATTAGGGTCATCTGCCCTGAATCTCGTGATCAGATGCCTTCACTTTCGGAAGAGGTGAACGAGGCATTAGAGGAGGGAATAAGCATTGTTAATGGCTGGGCTCCTGATAAGCTTCACAGAAAAGATGGGAAGCTTGTATCTTTAGACTTTTATCCGGCGGAGGTAAGAATTGATGAGGCGGCAGGCACATTGGAAATTATGCGAGTAGGAAAAGAAATCAAGAACCTTGGGGTTGATGAGCTCATTGTTGCCATCGGGCAGAGCATGGAGTCCGATATCCTGCCTCCGGGTATTGAAGTGAAAGGGGGCAAGGTTGTTGTGGATCAATGGGGGAGAACATCGCACCCCAAGTTTTTTGCCGGCGGAGATGCAATCGGAGAAAAGGCCTTTGTGGCAGATGCTATTGCCAGCGGTAAACGGGGGGCCTTGGCAATTTCCTGTTTCCTGCAAGGAAGACATGCTGTGTCAGAGTTTCAAGCCTATCACCTGGGAAAGAGCCATACGTTTTCCTTTCGACATTTCAACGAAGGCCCTGAAAATGTTTCGGTTGATCTCAAAAGGGTGGTCTCTTTTGATCACATCAATACGCTCTTTTTTTCCGAGAGCCCTCGCAATAACCCCGATAGATTAGATCCTGGAACCAGAAAAAGCACCTTTGAGGAGGTAACCCGTGGGCTTGAGCC
>JAUVXZ010000114.1 GCA_030603345.1 Pseudomonadota bacterium | reverse complement strand
CTAGGTTACGGCTGTGAACCCTAAAGGTTCATAGGCAAGCTCACTAATCATAAAGGCTGAGGGAATGTCTGCTAAAAAGAATAAGGATAACGTTCCTCCTGAGGAAAAACCCACGGCTCTTTCGGGACGGCCTCTACTGGCCGTTTTCAAAGACTCTATTAGTCGGTTCTTGGCCTGGGTTAAAAGCTTGAAAACTCTCCTATTCTCTCAGTTTGCTCGTCTAAAACGATATATATATCGTTTTTGGTCCTTGATTCTAAACCTGAGAATCCCAATCTTTATTAAGCTCGCCGCCTTATCTACTCTACTCATTCTTTTGGTTATTTTCGCCATCAGTTTTTCAATTTTGAAAGAGCAGAAGAAACAATTCATTGGCCAGTTGATCAACCTGGGAGAGAGCATGCTCCGCATCGTAGTCAACAATGCCCCTGACAAACTCTTAGGAGAAGAAGAGCTGGCCCTGTTTCAACTGGTCAAGGATATTGCTGAAAATGAGCAGGTCTTATACGCCTTAATCACAGACGAGAAGAATATCATCAAAGCTCATAGCAATATCGAGGAGGTGAGCAAGGTTTATACAGCCCCACAAAATGTCATCTTTATTGAAGAGAACAATGGGATAAAAATAACCTCCTTTGCCAACAATAAAGAAGATATCCTCTTTTTTGAGAAGACCATAACCTATCAAAGCCTAACGGTTGGAAAAGTCTATTTGGCCATCTCGGAAAAGGAAATCTTGCAAAAAATCCGTGATGCCAAGATCTTTATTCTGGTGCTAACTGTAATTATTACCCTCGTCGGGATCCTGCTCAGTCTCGTGCTCAGCACATATATTTCACGACCCATCAATAAGCTGAGGGAGAGTACTGCGACCATTGGCGAGGGAGACTTCAATCATCGGGTAACCATTAAACGCAATGATGAACTTGGGGATCTCGCTTCAGATTTTAACAAAATGGCTGAAGGTCTGGCAGAAAGCCAAATGATACGAGAAACCTTTGGGAAATACGTCACACCAGAGATACGGGACGAGATTCTCTCGGGGCGCATTCCCCTCAACGGAGAGAGAAGGGAAGCTACCGTTCTTTTTGCCGATCTTCGTGGTTTTAGCTCTTATGTGGAGGAAAATCCTCCAGAAGAGGTAATCAAGAGTATGAAGGCGTATTTTACCGCTATGCAAAAGGCAATCCGCCAGTGTGGCGGCCTGGTGCTGCAATATGTGGGTGATGAAATGGAGGTAGTATTCGGTGTACCGCTTCGGGATAAGGATCATGCAGAAAAGGCCGTGATGGCAGCCCTTGAGATGAGAAGGCTCCTCGAATCATTGAACAATGAGAGAGTCAATACGGGGTTGATGCCCTTCAGGCATGGGATTGGCATCCACACAGGGGAGGTTCTGGCTGGAAACACAGGGAGCGAAGATCAACTCTCATATTCCCTTATTGGTGATACGGTCATCCTGGCCTCAAGGATTCAGGGCCTCACAAAGGAATTCCACTGCGATATCCTGGCCAGCGAAGAAACTGCGAAGAGGCTTCGCCGGCACTTTGAATTGAAAAAGGAATTGCCGAAAAAGATAAGAGGGCGGGCCAAGCCTATTCTGGTGTATCGGGTTATTGGTTGATGTATTGCCCTTTGACCCTAATGAGTGCTGGTTTCAGTGGGCCATGCACTGCCCTTAGAGGCCTCTCGTTGTAAGAAACAGTGTTTGTTATCCAACGTGATTGGTGCGCATGGCCTCCAAAAGTGAAAATTATTTCTGAACAATCCAACTTGTCAATTAAGTAAAGAGAGAAACACGCCGAAAAGGTAGGTAATGGACAAGGTGGCAGCCAAGATTGTGGAATAAAGATGCATGCATCAATAACCTATAGACTTGATAAGAGGATCAGCATGCAAATGTTCGGTAAAAGGAGACGAAGCCCGTATAGATCATTGGCACTGATGCTTTTCCTGGCGTGGGTGGGCACGCTATTAATGCACTCCTGTGCATTTCAGGATTTTGCCCTGAACACGGGTAAAGGAGCAGTTGTCAAAAAGGAGGTGCGGGAGCCCACCGTATTTCAATCGGAAGACTATGCTATCTGCAGAATGGAAGGAGGTGAGACATCTTTCAGCCTGGCTGAGCGGTTTTTGGGTGATGCAAAGAAATCATGGGTGATTGAGGATGCCAATAGAGGCATCCCCTTTGAAAGGAGTCAGGTCATTGTTATTCCCCTGAAGGAGGTAAACAAGGGTGGTCTCACGGTGGATGGCTACCAGGTGGTACCCATACTATGTTACCATCGCTTTGCTGAAAATTGTAAATCTCCCCAGTGCATGCCCACTCATATTTTTGAGCAGCAAATGAAATACCTCAAAGATAACAATTATCGGGTCGTAACCTTGGAGGAGGTTTTTGGCTTTCTTAATTATCGTCACCCCTTACCGAGGAGATCGGTTGTTATTACTATAGATGATGGGTACAGATCAGGCTATGATATCGCCTATCCCATCCTGAAAAAATATGGTTTTACAGCAATATTTCTCATATATACCGATTATGTTGGTATCTCAAAAAGTGCAATAACCTGGGGCCAGTTGAGAGACCTGAAGGCTCAGGGCTTCGAAGTTGGCTCCCATACAGTATCGCATTGTGACCTAACAAAGAAACGGGAGGGCGAGGACGATCAAACATATATGGCACGGATCAAAAAGGAACTCCTCGTGTCCAAACAAATCATTGATAAAGAACTGGACCAGGATACCATTTATTTTGCCTACCCCTATAGCAATTATAATCAGAGGATATTACACCTCTCTCATCAGGTAGGTTATAAGATTGGGTTATCTGTAAAAAGGGGAGGCAACCCGTTTTTTTCAGATCCCCTTATCTTAAAGAGGGACCCCATAACAAAAAAGGATATGGAGACCTTTATCACCAGAGTCACATCTTTCAAGAAGTTTCCATTACAGTAGAAACACTATGAAGAAAAACCATCTCCTAATCTTCCTTATGGTTGCGAGTTTAGTGGGCTGTGCACCCCTCATAAAACGGCCCCCAAAAGAGATTGGTGAAGTTTCGCCTGAAGCTCTCAAGAAAAAACTGGTGACAGAGTATCTCCAGGATGGCAAAAATTATGAAGAGATGGGAGATCTGGTTACAGCCCTCGGACACTATAAACGCGCTCTCACGGTAGATCCCCTGAACCAAGAGGCAATTGAGAGCCGTAAGGGGGTGGAAGAGGAGTTACACAGTTCAGCAGAGGAGCATTATCAGGCTGGTATCAGGTTTTATAAGGCGGGAAAATATGGACGTGCCCGTCACAAATTCCTTATTGCTTTAAGACTCTGGCCCGAGCATGCGGGCGCGGTTAAGATGCTTACCACAAGGAAACGGATCCAGATAAAAAGGTATGTTATGCATACGGTTCAGCCTGGTGAGAATCTTGCAAAAGTGGCCAAGATGTACTACGGCGACCACCGTAAGTTTCCCCTTATAGCAAAATACAATAACATCACGGACGCCACCCGGCTCTACGTCGGTCAGAAAATCAAGGTTCCTGAGATTGAAGGTGTGCCATTATTAGCTCGCAAGGAGGGAATAAGAACAGAGGAATTGGAGGCAACTGACGTCGTATTAAAGGAGTGGGAAAAGTATACATTGGAGGAGCAAGAGCCTGCGGAAACACGACCAGTTGTGGAGAAAGATGAAGCTCTCGATCAGGTTGCCAGCTATCGCGATGATGGCGTTGAGCTCTTCAGCATAGAGAAATACCAGGAGGCTATTGATACGTTTAACAAGGTCCTCAATGTATACCCTCAGGACAGCACCGCTCTTGAATATTCCTACAAAGCTTATATGCAACACGGCATAAGCCTTTTTGGAAAGGAAGATTACCTGGCAGCCAGAGATCAATTCAAGGCATGTCTGCGCCTTAGGAATGACAGCCAGAAGTGCCAGGTGTACCTCGAAAAGAGTGAAAACTTATACAATGAAGTGCATTATAGAAAAGGGATCCAACTCTTTGATAAGGAATTATTAACCGAGGCTATTGACGAGTGGAAATTGGTGCGGCTTATCGACCCCAACTATAAAAGGGTGGATTATTTGATCACGAAGGCCAATACAATCTTGAAGAATATACAGGAATTAAAAGACAGCCAAAAGGAATAGGAATCATAAAGGCCTGCCGAAAAATAGGGAGATGATATTAAATCCTCTAGCAGAGTTTACATCCTAAAGGAGATAGAATAAACAGTCCAGCCTCTTTGAACAAGTACGGTTATCTGTTCTTTCAGTCTATATCTAATAACTGCCTTTGTAAAATCTTGTTTCGTATTAACTGAAAGATCATTTACACCCCTGATGAGATCACCTGGCTCAAGGCCTATCTTATCTGCCTGGGAGCCTTTTCTGATGGCTACAATCACCAGGCCTTGTTTTTCCCTCAACCTGTACTGCGTGGCCAAGCGCCTATTCAGTTCTTCCACCTTGAAACCGAGCCGGTCAAATGCCAGGTTAAGAGCGAGATCAGATGGAAACGAGGCAGCCTTTATACCTATCTTGTGGCTTTTTCCATCCCTAAAAAAAGTCAGACGAACCGTCTCACTGGCAGTATGCTGGGATAGGTGGTCGTAATAATTGCGACTGGATTTAATCTCGTATTTATTGAGCTCGGTAATGACATCCCCTCTCTTGAGGCCTCTTTCTTTTGCTGGTGATTCAACAACAACATCGGTAATCAGTGCCCCCTCGTTTATCGGCAAATGGAAATAATTGACTAAATTCTCAGTTAGATCTTGAACCGTGATACCGAGCCAGGCTGTCTGAACCCTCCCGTAATGTATCAGGTCATGCACAATCCGCTTTGCCCGGTCAATAGGTATGGCAAATCCTATTCCCTCGGCCCCAGAATAAATCGCCGTATTAATGCCTATGAGTTCACCATTGATGTTCAGGAGGGGACCACCGCTGTTGCCAGGGTTGATCGAGGCGTCTATTTGGACAAAATTATGATAAACGCCGGCTTCTGTCCTTACCGATCTATTGAGGGCGCTTATCACCCCTGTTGTAACCGTGTGAGACAGGCCAAACGGATTACCAATTGCAATGACTGTTTCTCCTATCATAAGGTCATCTGATTTACCCATTGGAATTGCCGGTAATTCCGTGTCCGTCTCTATTTTGAGGACAGCCAGGTCCGACTCAGGATCAGTGCCTACCACCCTGGCCTCAAATTCCTGCTGATTGCCCAGGGTAATGGTTATCTTTGATGCACGCACAATAACATGATGATTGGTCAGGATATAGTGGTGAGTGCGATCAATGATAACACCAGAGCCAAGGCTATTCTGAACATATTGTCTCTTGCGGGGCTCAAAAAAATCCCTGAAGAATTTGTTAAAGAAATCGTCACTTTCCCACGGGAAAAAGGGGTTGGAACCTCTCTCAACGAGCTTGCTGGAGCTAATGTTGACTACGGCAGGGCTTACCTTCCTTACAGCCTTTACAATAGCGTTCTCTCTGGGGAAGGTCTGACCTCCCCAGGTTAGAGCGGGAAAAAGCAGAAAAGAGATCAAAAGAGGAAACACCGGCTTGAGAACGAATCTTAAGGGCCTAAAATTATAAGTGCCTAAAGTTGCCATAATTCCTCAATTCCCAAATCCCTCAATTCCTCAATTCCCAAATCCCTCAATCCCTCAATCCCTTACCGGAACGTCTAAAACTAGGATTGGTGCTAATGGTTACGCAAATACAACCTTTCCATTCTTTACGTCAACCGTAACATCGGTGCCATCTGCTACATCACCACTCAAAATCTTTAAGGCCAGCTCATCTTCAATGTAATGGTGGATGGCTCTTTTGAGGGGTCTCGCACCATACACAGGATCAAACCCCACGTCAGCCACAAATTCCTCTACCCCGTCCGTTAAGTGGAGCGTAATCTTACGGTCCTGAAGCCTTTTGCTTAACTGGTCAATTTGTATGCCAACAATTCTCTTTATCTCCTCTTTGCCGAGTGAGTTAAAGACTATAGTCTCATCGATCCTGTTGAGGAACTCTGGCCTGAAGGTCGCTCGCAGCATCTCCATGACACTGCTAACCATTTTTTCTTTATCCTCGCCTGCTAACTCCTTTATGATCTGGCTTCCAATATTAGATGTCATAATCAAGACCGTGTTCTTGAAATCAACCGTTCTTCCCTTACCGTCGGTCATCCTGCCATCATCTAAGATCTGGAGGAGCACATTGAACACATCCGGGTGAGCCTTCTCTATTTCGTCCAAAAGAATTACCGAGTAAGGGTGGGTTCTAACCGATTCGGTAAGATATCCCCCTTCTTCATAACCCACATAGCCCGGTGGCGCCCCTATCATTCTTGCGACTGAGTGTTTTTCCATGTATTCGGACATGTCTATCCGAATCATGTATTGCTCATCGTCAAAGAGGAACTCGGCCAGTGCCTTTGCCAGCTCGGTTTTGCCTACACCGGTAGGGCCAAGGAATATAAATGATCCGATAGGTCGGTTTGGATCCTGAAGTCCTGACCGTGCCCTCCGAACAGCATTGGCCACGGCGATTATAGCATCATTCTGCCCTATTACCCTGTTCCCAATTCTCTCTTCCATCTTCAACAACTTCTCCCGCTCGCCCTCCATCATCCTCTCGATAGGTATACCGGTCCATTTGGAAACTACCTCGGCAATGTCGTCGCTGTCTACCTCCTCTTTGAGCATCTTTTTGTTGGACTGAAGCTCACTGAGCCGGGTGTTTTCCTCGGACAGGCTTTGTTCCAACTGCAGAATGGTACTGTACCTGAGCTCCGCGGCTTTGGCCAGATCTCCCTGTCTCTCGGCAACCTGGGCCTCTGACTTAGCTGCGTCTATCTTTTCTTTTACTTCCCGGATCCGGGCAATGATCTCTTTTTCCTTTTTCCAGTGGTTGGTCATCTCATCTGTTTGCGCTTTTAGGGCACTCAATTCCTCATCGATCTTTTCCAAACGCTGTTTAGAGGGGTTGTCCGACTCTTTCTTAAGTGCCTCTCTCTCTATCTCAAGCTGGGTGATTTTTCTTCTGAGGTCATCTATCTCAGATGGCAGGCTATCTATCTCTATTCGTAATCTACTGGTTGCTTCATCAACAAGATCTATTGCCTTATCAGGGAGAAAACGATCGGTAATATATCTATTGGAGAGTACCGCTGCCGCAACCAGGGCAGAGTCCTTGATCCTGACACCATGATGGACCTCATATTTCTCTTTAACACCGCGGAGTATAGAGACGGTATCCTCTACATCGGGTTCCTCTACAACGATCGGCTGAAAACGCCGCTCCAGTGCAGCATCCTTTTCTATGTACTTCCGGTATTCCTTTATGGTTGTCGCGCCTACGCACCTGAGCTCACCCCTGGCCAGGGCTGGTTTGAGCATATTCGATGCATCCACCGCTCCCTCGGCTGCTCCTGCACCTACCAGGGTATGAAGCTCGTCGATGAAGAGAATTATCGATCCCTCTGCCTCGGTTACTTCCTTCAAAAAGGCCTTCAACCGGTCCTCAAATTCGCCTCTATATTTTGCTCCTGCTATCAATGCGCCCATATCAAGGGCTACCACCCTTTTGTCCTTCAAGGTTTCAGGTATATCTCCGTGAACGATTCTCTGGGCCAGACCTTCGGCGATGGCGGTTTTTCCCACTCCTGGCTCTCCAATTAAAACCGGGTTATTTTTTGTCCTCCTGGACAGAACCTGAATGACTCGCCTGATTTCATCATCTCTGCCTACTACCGGGTCAAGCTTGTCGTTCTTAGCCATTTCGGTAAGATCTTGACTGAACCGTTCTATCGCCTGGTACTTATCCTCTGGGGTTGCATCGGTTACCCTCTGAGAACCTCTGATGTCTATCAAGGCCTTTAATATAGTATCCCGGGTCAATCCATGGGTGGATAGAATCTTTGCAGCCTTTCCGTCCCCATCTTCCGCTATTGCCAGAAGAATATGCTCCACACTCACATATTCATCTCGCATCTGCGAGGCCTCTTTGAGTGCTTGATCAAATACCGCTTTTGATCGAGGTGAGATATAGGCATCTCCAAGTCCAGCCCCGCTAACGCTCGGTAGTTGATCCAGTGCGTCTCTCAAGTCCTGAAGAATGGTATCCTCCTTGACACCTATCTTCCCAAGCAGGGGGGGAATGACACCCTCTCTCTGTTCAAGGAGGGCATAAAGCAAATGCACAGGTTCAATCTGTTGATGACCCCTCCGAGAGGCTAACTCTTGAGAGTTCTGGATGACCTCCTGGGCCTTGAGTGTAAATTTATCAAAACGCATGATCGTGTTTCCTCCAATCATCCTGTTCTATCTTAAAGCACACAGGGTAAGGGATCAACGGTTACTCACGAACTATACCTTCATCTCCGGAATTCCATTCTGCATTCGAACCAAGTCCCTTAACCCCTTGAACTGGTGCATATTTTTGCTTTAAAAGTTAAGAATGGATGCGGTATTTGTCAACAGCACTTTTTGTAGTGGAATTAGGATGTTAACAACAGAGCTGGTAGCAATTGATCTGGCATAGACGTACTACGGAATTGACCCTTGATCAGGTCGTTCAGAAAATACTTGCAGAGATAAAAAGCATAAACATTATGCAAATCCACCCTACCGTGCCCTATCCGGGCTAGTTGCCCCTACGCGAAAGCCTTCAAAAAACGGCCCCGGTTCACTTCTTGCCTTACATGGTTATTTTTTCTTAACAAACGATACGCCACCACTCAAAAATGTCTTACATCAAAACTCAGGTAGACTCCTAGCAAGCTGATATTCTGCCAAATCACTTCTTTATCTTCATCACCCTTATGCTTCGTGCCTTTTGCCTTTTTGCTATGAGCTATCGGCTATGCTTGCCCCGTGCAATGCGAAGCCTATTGCACTGGGGCCCTCTGCGCTATGCCCTCTGCGCTATGCCCTTTGCGCCTTGCCCTATGCGCCATGCGCTCTGCGCCATGCTCTCTGCACCATGCCCTCTGTCTCTTTGCCCTAGATCTCCCGGAGGAAGCGATAGCTCTCTTGTGCAGGCACGAGCGTACGGGCAGGCCGCTCAGGAGTGATAGTTTCATAGATAGGCTTGAGAAGACGTCGGGTCGTATACTCCGGAGGCAAAAGCCCGGACCAAAAGCCAAACAAGGGTCAAAATAAAGTGTGGCGTCCCCGGAACTAGGCACATCGTTACGTGTGCCATGAAAGCAAATGGAGGTTTTCAGATGACACAAACTTCAATCAACACGATAAGCTTTACGGAGGGTGGCTAATGGAAGGAAAAGCTCCAGTGGGTTGTCAGGAAGGGGAATAAACCCAAACTGCTCATAAAATGTTCTTGCCTCATCGTTTTTAGCATCCACAAAAAAACCTATGATCCCAAGGTGTTCAGAGACTCTGAGAATTCGCTCTATGGCATTGACCATCAGTTGAGTGCCTAGGCCCTTTCTTTGTAGATTCTTCTTGACGGCGACTCTGGCGAGTTTTGCAGCAGGAGCCCTGGCAGGGTACTTTTTGGCGTATTTCCTGGGCAGTTTCTCAACGCGTATTTCGCAAGAGGCCAGCGTGAAAAACCCTAGAATCTCAGTCTGGTTGCTGTCCTCAACCAGTACGAATGTTCGGGACATTCCCTTCTCTATATGCTGTCGTGCCGTGTTCCGCAGGTACCGGTTAAGCTCATCGTTACCGCAATCGAAGGCAGCTCTGTTGTGGTCTCGACTGAGAGTTTCAATCTTCAGCGCCATCGGAAGAGCCCCTGTATTCTTTGATGGCATGTTTGAGCTTTTCGTTGGGTTCAGGCGGGTTTTCAAGCGCATCAAAGAACAAACTAGCAGATCGTGTTGTCATCCTTATGAAGCGCTCTCTTTCCGTGACCTTCTGTGCTTTCTCAAGGGCAGACTGGACAAGAAACTGGTTAACCGTTGCCCCGCTCAGCTCGGCTGCTTGGGCCAGCATATCGTACACATGTAGCGGCACGCGTGCTGAAATCCTCTGATTTTGTTTAGATACTGACATGGTTTGAATCCTCCACAATATAGGTGTAATGTGTTTTTGGAACGTAATAAAAGATAACATACTGGTGCCAAAAAGGCAACATTCAATTTGAATTCTGGTGCCAAAATAGCACATCATACCTGCAGAGCACATAGCCATGGCATGAACCAGAGTGCCATTCCGCTACCGCTCCACAGCCACTGGTGATGCCTATTAGGGCAATATTTTGGACAAGATAAAGGATAATTAAGGAATCCCAGTTTAGAGACAAAGAATACCAAAAGTGAGCAACAGGACCAACGTCTGTACAGTCTG
>JAUVXZ010000244.1 GCA_030603345.1 Pseudomonadota bacterium | reverse complement strand
CCCAGGTTTTTCCTGGGCTTATCGGGGTGAGCTTATGCTTGCCCAAGTGCCTTCCAACATAAAAGGAGCCGGTGTCGCCAGCGAAAATAACAGCCAAGATAAAGAAAATCCACATCTTACCCTGATCCAGCCCTGCAATTAACAGAAAAAAGATCAAGGGCAGGCAGATATAAAAAGGTCCAATAATGGTCTGTGCGAAATAAGTACTGTCGGGGTAATTCTTCTCATTGCTGAACAGAAAGAATGCTAAGGAGAACATAACAAAAAGGGGGAGTATAGCCATAAAGAAAAGGCCTTTATACAGGAGTGAGCAAAACAGCAAAATGGTCAACGCATAAGTAATAAACACGATTGTTTTTGCCACCCGAGGTCCCAGCATTGCGTAAAATTCATATAAACCTAGTAACGCTACCACTAGGACGACTATGGTTAAGACCCAGAAAGGAGCAAACCAAATGATTCCAGTCAGTAACGGCACTGCAATGAGGGCCGTTATCACCCTCTTCATGTGGGCGGTCATGTATCCTTTCCTTTTTTTATTCGGGGTGAATGGTCTGTTCTCCAGTGGTCCCGAAACGTCGTTCCCGTTTCTGGTAGTCGAGAAGGGCCTCAAGGTATCTCTCCTTGCGGAAATCTGGCCAGAGCGTAGGGGTAGTAAAGATTTCTGTATAGGCTACCTGCCAGAGAAGAAAGTTGCTGATTCTATATTCCCCACTTGTCCTGATGAGTAAATCCGGATCCGGGGTATCAGCGGTATAAAGATACTCACTCAGACGCTCCTCTGTGATCCGGTTGACGTGTAAGGTGCCTTTTTCAATGTCACCCAGCATTTTTTTCACTGCCCGGACGATTTCCTGTCTCCCTCCATAGCTCAGGGCAAGGGTCAAGGTCATCTCTGTATTGTGCTCAGTTTTTTCTATTGTTTGCCACAGGGTCCTTTGAACCTCTGGAGGAAGTTTTTCTGTTTGCCCGATACAGGCGAGCCGAATACCATTATCCAGCATCTCCTTCAGTTCACTCTTGAGATAGCGGTTCAAAAGACCCATTAAGGCCTTTACCTCATAGGAAGGCCTTTTCCAGTTTTCCTCGCTAAAGGCGTAGAGGGTGAGCCACTTTATGCCGAGTTCACGGCTCGTTCGGACAATATCTCGTACCGATTCTGTGCCCTTTTGGTGACCGACAATCCTGGTAAGGCCTCTTCTCTTTGCCCACCGGCCGTTACCATCCATTATAATGGCGACATGTCGGGGTAGTTTATCTGGGTCTAATCGTTCCATGTGCGAGGGTTAGTATAAGAATGTGAGAGGGCATGGCGTTTGATCGGCAGTTCGTATCAAAATTCGAGTATTTCCTTTTCCTTTTCTGCTTCGATGCCATCTATTTTTTCAATGAATTCATCGGTAGTTTTTTGCACCTTATCTTGGTACTTGTACATCTCGTCTTCAGATATTTCGCTCTCTTTTTTCAACTCCTTCAACAACTCGTTGGCCTCACGTCGGTGATTCCTGATGACTATTTTGCTCTCCTCGGCTGTTTTCTTTGCCACCTTCGCAAGTTCTTTCCGTCTCTCCTCGGTCAGGGGAGGTATTGATATCCTGATCAGTTTCCCATCATTCATAGGTGTGAGTCCAAGCCCGGATTTCAGTATGGCCTTCTCAATGTCTCCTATGATGGATTGATCCCAGGGCTGGACAATCAACAGCCTGCTTTCCGGACTGCTCATAGAGGCTGTTTGATTTAAGCGCATCTGTGTTCCATAACATTCGACCATTATGCCTTCAAGGATGGATGTCGATGCCCTGCCAGTCCTCATCTTCTTGAATTCTCGATCGAGGGCCTCAACCGTCTTTTCCATTTTTTTGCTCATCTCCGATAAGATCTCATCTTTCATCGCCTTCTCCTGCTATGAGAGTTCCAATGCTCTGCCCAGAGACAATCTTTTTGATATTTCCCCTTTTGCCTATATTAAAGACGACAATTGGAATCTGCTGGTCCATCGCCATAGATATGGCAGTCAGGTCAATTACCGCGAGCCTGTCTCTTAATACCTGGTCATAACTGATCTTACGAAACAGCTTGGCACCTGGCTCCGTGACTGGGTCCCGATCATAAACACCATCAACTTGAGTAGCCTTGAGAATAACTTGTGCATTTATTTCGGTGGCCCGGAGAGTGGCTGCGGTATCGGTGGTGAAGAAAGGGTTCCCGGTCCCACCTGCAAATATTACAATCCTCCCTTGATCCAAGTGTTTGAGTGCTTTGTTTCTATCAAACGGTTCAACCGCTTTGTCTATTGCGAGTGCGGTCATTGCTGATGCGGGTGTGCCCGTTGCGCTGAGAACCTCACGCAGGGCAAGTGCATTGATAACCGTAGCCAACATCCCCATATAATCTGCAGTTACTCTGCCGATGCTATACTCAGATGATTCTATTCCTCTGAAAATATTGCCACCTCCGATTACAATACCTATTTGTGCGCCAACCCGGTGAGCTGATTGAATGTCAGAGGCAATATCCTTGAGGGTTGGAGGGTTTATCCCACTATTCCTATCTCCCATAAGGGATTCACCGCTCAGTTTCAATATAATCCTCTTAAAGCGCAGGCCGCTCTGAGATACCGGCATTCTGTTTTACCCAGTTGTTATGGACGCTAAAGCGCACGCCTCTCAAACCTTGTGGGCCAGCAGTCATTCCTTCTAAGTCCTGACCACTGGCCTCTGATAGGTCTTTGAATTATACATTATCGTCAGCTTGCCCTAACTGAAACCTAACGAACCTCTTAATAATAATATTTTCACCGGTTTTTGCTTTCAGTTCATTGAGAATATCCTGAATAGTCAAATCAGGATCTCTTACGTAGGGTTGATTGAGCAGACAGACATCCGTGAAGAATTTCTTTAATTTCCCTTCAATAATTCTTTCCACAACCTTTTCCGGTTTACCCGAGTCAAGAGCCTGGGCACGGTATATATCTTTCTCTCTTTCTACTGTATCTGCAGGGAGCTTCTCCGGAGAGATAGCTATTGGATTTGTTGCTGCTATGTGCATGGCCAGATTCTTGGTAAAACTGGTAAAATCGTCTGTTTTGGCGCTGAAATCGGTTTCGCAATTCACCTCCACAAGAACACCAATTTTTCCGCCCATATGCACGTAGGCTTGGACTTGGCCCTCAGAGGCGCGCCTGCCTTCTCTCTTTTGGGCCTTTGCTATACCCTTTTTCCGTAAGATGTCAACGGCCGCGTTAATATCATCGCCTGCTTCCTGAAGGGCATTTTTGCAAGCCATGATCCCCACACCAGTCTTTTCTCTCAGTTCCTTTACCAGCTCGCTCGATATTTTCAATGTGTCTTCTCCTTTTTATGGTTCGACCCGATTCTCCTCTAAATCGTTCACCTCAGCGGATTTCTTAGTCTTCGGTTTTTTCGTAACAACCACAACGGGAGATTCTTCCTTTTGCTCTTCTGTTGGCTTGACTTCCTCTTCCTTGATTTCTTCCATCTCTTTTTCCTTGGTTTCCAGCTCTTCCTCAGCCCTCAGTTTTGCTTCTCTCTCATCGTGTCCCTCAATGCATGCATCAGCAATAATAGAGGTTAAAAGCCTGATGGCCCTTATGGCATCATCGTTTCCGGGGATCAGATATTCAATATTTTCAGGGTCCCCGTTTGAATCAACAATAGCTATTATAGGGATTCCCAATCTTTTTCCTTCGTTTATTGCGATGGCTTCCTTCTTTGTATCTACAATAAACAGGGCAGCAGGATTTTCATCCATTTCTTTAATACCGCCCAAGTTGGTTTCTAGCTTGGCCAATTCCTTTTCCATCCTTATTGTTTCTTTTTTTGTGTAGCGGCTGAAACTTCCATCTCTTTTCATCTCTTCGAGTTCTTTTAGCCTATTGATTCTTTGTTTTATGGTCTGAAAATTAGTAAGCGTGCCGCCCAGCCACCTGTTAGTTACGTAAAACATACCACATCGCTCAGCCTCTTCCACAATTGAATCCTGAGCCTGTTTTTTGGTGCCCACAAAAAGAACGGTCCCACCTTCGGATACCGCCCTTACAACAAAATTATAAGCCTCCTTCAATAATCTGGCGGTATTTTGCAGATCTATAATATAGATTCCGTTTTTGGCGCCAAAGATATAGGGTTTCATCTTGGGATTCCATTTTCTGGTCTGATGCCCAAAGTGAACTCCTGCTTCAAGTAAAAGCTTCATACTGATTTCGGCCATAAAATTACTCCTCCTTCTTGTTAGGTTTTCCCCAGGCCGGGTACAGAACAGAACCTCCTTTTTCCAGAGACGAGAGGCAGTCCCAAATGTGTGTTTTGTTTACCCTTTTTTTCTATTACGATCAAGGAAAAAATTCGCTCCCGTGTTAGATCTTTCTGAACGAAGATTGGCTGGGAGCAGCGGGGCACCCATCGAGGTGAATAAGCGTCGTGGTGAGCTCAGCCGAACGAAAGGGGAAAACCATGGACGTGCTTGAACCCATTCAAGATTTTTATGGAGATTTAGAAATGAACAGGGTAGGAATCACGAAGAATTTCAGTGTCAGATGAAAATTCAAGATTGACAATTTACAGGCTGTTGCCCAAACGGAAATCCCAAACAAATCTTGGCGAAGTGGAAGATAAGCGATGTCAACTGTTTGAACCCTAAGGACAGGGTAACATCAAAGTCCAGGGTATGGGTATCTTTTTTTTGGTTATGCCTATAACGACACTTTGTCATTCTGAGGAGCTAAGCGACGAAGAATCTAGTATCATCCGACAAATCGTAGATTCTTCGCTCTCCCGCCTAGCGGGATCACTCAGAATGACATCTCAACCAAAGTGTTGCTGTAGGG
>JAUVXZ010000030.1 GCA_030603345.1 Pseudomonadota bacterium | reverse complement strand
CAGGCCTGCTATGGCCAGTGCTTTGCCTGTTTTTCCCATGATGACCTCCGGGGGTTTGTTGTGCTTTTTGAGTTCATTGAGTTCAGGGGTTCAGTAACTGCCTAATTCAAAGGTCCATCTGATCGACCTGGATTGATAATCCTCTGATCTCACTAATGTATTTCTGAACGATTTCTTTCAGGGCACCTCTGTCCGATTTCTTCTCTCCTCTCTTTATATGCCAGAGGTTCTGGAAAGTCTCCCTGTCGAGCCCGAAGCTTTGGACGGTAGCGGACAGAACAGCCTCATTCTTTTCTGGTACCTCATCTCCTTTGAGGTAAAGTAATGCCTTGAAGATAGATATGAATGCTGAAAGGGATTGTGCTACAAGCTCCCGCAAGAGATGACTCTTATTGTTTGCCTCCAAAAAGGACTCTCTCAGCAGGAGAAGCTTGGCCTTGAGCTCTCTCTCGCATTGAAGGCGGAGATCCTCTTTCTGAATAACTACATCCTTTAAGATGTCTTCACCCTGGATAACCTGGTAGGCTGATCTGATGTTAAAGAATTCTAAGGAAAAGGCATCGAGGGATGATTCTATGTATCCTCTCGTCATAACCAGGGGCACGCGAACGTTCCTTTTTTGCCATTTAGCTACGGCATCCGTCGCATCACCCAAGCGCTCGATTCCATTCTCGGACAAAACAATTAGGAGATTGATGTCTGATTTTTTCGGTACGTATTCACCCCGTGCACCACTCCCATACAGGATAATGGCCACCAGATCATCACCGAAAAGGGCAGTATAATCCTGTTTAAGTTCATCAAATATCTCTTCAGGCCTGTTAGGTATTTTTCCCATATCTGTTTACCTCAATATTTTTCAGGAATTTGGAACTCTCATTCTATAGAACATAGTTGGTCCATAACTGTTCATCACGGGCACGGCCTGGGGCTGTTTCGGAAAGGCCTGCCCGCCATCGCTCTCGCTCAGGCGAGGCGGGCGGGCGATATCATACAATAAGACTCCACATTCTAAAAGCCTCCACTTGCACCACCGCCCCCACTCATTCCACCTCCAAATCCCCCAAAGCCTCCTCCGAATCCTCCGAAACCGCTGTGTCCGCCAAAACCTCCTCTTCCCCCACCGAGCATTAGTAAGAGAAATAAGGTACCAATACCCATATGTCGGGACCTTGCGAGGATCCAAAATACGAACAGCAAGAAGAGAAAAGGAAAAATACCAAAAGAGAAACCACGTCCCCTTGATGGAACTCTTTTCGGGGCAGGGGGTAACCCCGTCAAGGTAATTCCCTTGTCTTTAGCTATAATACTGGCTGTGGCGTAAAGACCGTTTAAGAGACCAAGTCCATATTCTCCCTTCTTCAGATAGGGAACCATGGCCTGATCTCGTATCTGGCCAGCCAACCCGTCAGGTATGATCCCCTCGAGGCCATACCCAACCTCGATCCGGACCTTCCGCTCCTTGAGGGCAACAAGGAACATAACACCCCTGTCTTCCCCTTTTTTGCCGACACCCCACGCCTCATAGAGCCGGTTGGTAAATTCATCTATGTTAGCACCACCAATATCCTTGAAAGTGACTACGGTCAGGGTTGCCCCTGTTTTATTCAGAACCTCGAGGGCAAGGACGTTCATCTTCTGTTCGTGGTCGGGAGGGATAATGCCTGCAAAATCATTTATCAGGCCCTGAGGGGAAGGGAGCTTTCTCTCGGCCCAGGCAAAGGTGACAAAGGAAGGGAAAAGGAACAGGATGAGTAGTATGAGTGCACACCTAACATGTTTTCCGGTCTTATCTATCATAGGTCCAAACCCTTGAGTTCTTGTACGAGTGCTCTCTGTTTCTTGTCTAATTTTTTCGGTACCCCAACATGTATCTTGACATAGGCATCTCCTCGACTGGCCGCACCCATGCGGGGTAAACCGTGCCCCCTCAGTCTCATTTTTGAGCCGCTCTGGGTTCCGGCAGGTATCTTGAGGTTAAGCCTTTTGCCGTCGATATTTGGCACCTCAATCTGCGTCCCCAATGCTGCATCTGTAAATTTTATCTCTCTACTTATGTACAGATCATCCTCTTGTTTCTGGAAGATAGGGTGATTCAGAAGCCTTATCTTTACATAAAGATCTCCTGGAGATCCTCCCTGGGGTCCTGGCTGACCCTTGCCAGCGAGTCTCAATTTCTTTCCATCACCTATCCCGGCAGGAATCTTAACCTTAACCTGGTAGTTAACTCCATCTAAATTGTAGGCGATAGTCTTTTCCTGGGTCTTGATTATATCTTCAAGGTGTAACGAGAGCTCATACACGAGATCTTGGCCTTTCAAGCTCCTCGTGCGACCGCCATAGCCTGTAGAAAAAGAGCCAAAGGGATCACCCTTTGACTGGTATCTGGTGCCTTGAGTTGCTCCGGAGAAGATGTGGTTAAAAATACTTGAACCTCTGCCCCTCTTCCTGCCGCCGATATTTCCAAACCCAAACTCCCTGAAAATATCACTGAAATCAAAGCTACTGAAGATATCCTCTTGGCTATACCTCTGCTGGAAGCCCTCAGATCCGAACATATCATACTGTTTTCTTTTCTCAGAATCGCTCAAAACAGCATAGGCCTCACTTATCTCCTTGAATTTAGCCTCAGCAGCCTTGTCTCCCTTGTTCCTATCAGGGTGGTATTGCATCGCCAGTTTCCGGTATGCCTTCTTAATACCCTCAGCGCTGGCAGATTTCTTTACTCCAAGTATTTTGTAGTAATCCTTGCCGGACATCTCTCTCGTAAGATAACTTTCCTGTATTATTAGTAATGACAAACTCGCAAAACGTGTTTTGCGAATGCATCAACAATATGTCTTAAATCAAATTATACGCTGAATATAAGCAGAATCGCTACTAAAGTCAAGATGGCGGGCTCCCCCTTCATGGTAACTTGAAAGTCTGTAGGAGGTATGGGTGTCTTTACTATGACGTGGCCCTGCTCCCCCTTGTAGATGTAGTTTTGGCCACTATCCCACCCCGCGCTGCCCAGGTAATGGTCACTGTCAGCCACTCCGGTTCGCAGGTTTTATACAAAAGATCGGCAATTTCCTCGGTCACGTATTCCTGCCAGTTTCTCTTGTTTCTCCACATCGTCAGATAATCACGTAATGATTTACCCTCCAGGATCTTATCTTTTGGTTTGTACCGTATCGTGACAGCGCCTTGATCGTGGCGCTCTGACACAGGACAGAGGGATTGGAACTCCGGATACTCCAATTCAACCAGGGGGGTATGCTGTCTTGCAGGAAAGGTCGTAGGGGTGATCCCTTCAGGGATCTCAACCTTGGCATCAGATGCCTTTGAATAGTCGGTCATTAAAAATCCTTGGATATTGATTGAATATTCTTCATACAAGTTAAAAATTGATTGCCAAATGTCAATATAGGACAGAACTTTTAAACAGTTACCTCACCGAGTCCCTTGCATTATCCAGCGTTTTTCAAACATACGCATACCCTTATCGAGAGGCTCCTTATTCGTTATAAAGTTTATGATGATTGGGTATATATTTCACAAATAATTTGATTTTACTTGAAATGCATAAGATACTATAGATAAGCATTTGGTATCGTTCAAAAGTGTTGGCATGAACCATAGTGAGTAGTCGTTCACGTTCTCAAGGAGGTCATGTCTGTTTTTGAAAGGCGATATCTCAAAAAGAATTCCACCGGGTCTTGCAGTGGTCACATATGTGGGGTTTACACCTCTGAAGCCCTGGGAGTCTTTACCTGGTTCATCTAAACCCCACATATTTGACCACATCCCTTGAGGCTTATAGATAGCGCCTTGAGAAAATGGGCATGACTGGATAGAGGTAAGTATGTACACGTTCTCTAACCAATATACCATTGAGTAAACACTTTTGAACGATACCAAGTATTTGAGACCATTTTAGTATTTACAGAGGCAGAACTCAATTGTTATCTCGCCGAAAGTACATTCTCATTACCGGATTAATTGCCTTAAGTATTCTTTCGGTTTTTTTGAAGAAGTGGGGTTCAAACCCTTGGGCTGAAAGGGAGCGGAGAGAAGATCACGGCCTTATCAGGATTGACAAGTCTGCTATTCGCCCGGATGATGGAGATACCTTTTTCTACAAGGATTTTATCATAAGGATCCTCGGCATAGATGCACCGGAGATTATCCATAAGGAACACGGGATATTTGAGGATCAGCCTTATGGTCGAAAGGCGGCAGCAATGACTGCGGATGTCTTGAAAAAGGCCACAGTTGTTGAATATCTTCCCTTTCAAAACGATAAATACGGCCGGCTTCTTGCACATGTATTTGTTGACGAGGAACTTTTGGCTGTCCGTTTGATCAGGGCCGGATTAGCATATGAAACTATATCCTTTTACGGAGATAACGGATTTCCAGAGCTTGCAGAAAGGATATTAAAGGCTGCTCAGGAATCTCCCAAGCCACCATTTGAAAGACCTTACAGATGGCGCCGAAAACATCAGAAAAAGCAATGACAAAACAGGCACCGTACCTCGAGGTAATAACGACCCATATGAATGCCGATTTTGATGCCTTGGCATCCATGTTGGCCGCAAAAAAGCTTTACCCCGAGGCAAAAATGGTATTTCCCGGTGCCCAGGAAAAGAATCTTAGGAATTTCTTTCTGCACTCAACCTCTTATCTCTTTGATTTCCTCCGTATTAAGGATGTTGATTTTAATAAGATCAAGAGGCTCATCCTGGTAGATACACGCCAAAAAAAGCGGATTGGCAAATTTAGAGAGCTGTTGGGCAAGAAAAAATTGGAGATACATGTATATGATCATCATCCCCCCTCTGAGGATGATATCAAGGGGGATTTTGAAGCTATCCAAGAACTCGGGGCAGGCACATCAATACTCACGGAAATAATCAGAAAAAAGGGTATCAAAGTCACCCCTGATGAGGCGACTCTGATGGCACTCGGTATCTATGAAGATACTGGATCTTTTACCTTTTCTTCCACGAGGTCTGAAGATTATGAGGCTGCTGCCTGGCTACTAGAGCAGGGGGCATCGCTTAATACGATCTCTGATATGTTAACCAGAGAGCTGACCGCTGAGCAGGTGTGGCTCTTAAATGATTTGATGGCTTCTGCTACCAGAACCACTATCAATGGTATTGAAGTGGTTATAGCCAAGGCCAAGAGAGATCGGTATATAGGTGATTTTGCTGTTTTAGTTCAAAAGTTTATGGAAATGGAAAATCTCAATGTCTTATTTGCTCTGACCCAGATGGAGAACAGGGTCTATCTGGTTGCCAGAAGCAGGCTTCCAGAGGTAAATGTTGGTGAAATTGCCATGGACTTCGGTGGTGGAGGACATCCACAGGCAGCCTCTGCTACTATTCTTGATAAAACCCTCATCCAGGCAGAGGAAGATCTTAATAGGTTTCTCCTAAGCCGGATCAATTTTGAGAGATTTGCCAAAGACATGATGACCTCCCCTGTCATCCACATATTACCGGACGCTTCCATGAGAGAGGCAGGTGATACCCTAACCAGGTACAATATCAACACGTTGATGGTTATTGATGAAAATAGAACCCTCAAGGGATATATCTCCAGGCATGTGGTGGACAGGGCTATCTTCCTTGGCCTGGAAATGAGGCCGGTAACGGAGTACATGAATGTGGAATTCAGGCACGCAGGACCTGAAACTACCTTGAATGAGATACAGGATTTGATTATCAATAGCAAGCTGAGAATTCTACCTGTACTGCAAGACAGCCAGCTGCTCGGAGTTATTACCAGAACCGACCTTTTAAACATACTGATAGAGAGGTCATCCACACCTGAGTTTGTTTATGATTCACAGGAGATCACGAGCTTTGTTCGGATGAAGAATATCAAAAATCTACTCAAAGAACGGTTACCCGTTAAGATCACAACGCTCGTGAAGGAACTGGGAGAGATGGCGGATGAACTCGACTTCAATGCCTATCTGGTTGGAGGTCTCGTAAGAGACGTTATCCTAAAGAGGAAAAACCTTGACGTGGATATCGTTATCGAAGGAGATGCTATCAAGTTGGCCAAAGCCTTTGCCCAGAAGAAGAAGGCCAGGGTGAGGAGTTACCCTAAGTTCGGAACAGCGGTTGTGGTTATGCCAGACGGCTTTAAGATAGACGTCGCAACTGCCAGGATAGAGCACTACGAATCACCGGCTGCTCCACCGGAAGTTAGGCTGAGTTCGCTGAAGCGGGATCTTTTTCGCAGAGACTTTACCATTAATACCCTGGCAGTTCATCTTAACAAGGGGCATTTTGGGACCCTCCTCGATCACTTTGGTGCTATGAGGGATATTAAAGAGCGGGTTTTGCGGGTGATTCATAACCTTAGCTTTGTTGAAGATCCCACGAGGATTTTGAGGGCCATTAGGTTCGAGCAGCGGTTTGGGTTCCGGATAGGCAAGCTCACAGAAAGCCTGATTCAGAATGCTGTCAACGTGCATTGCTTTGAGAATTTGCCTGGGCAAAGGCTTTTTCTGGAACTAAAACTGATCTTGCAGGAAGAAGATCCCGTTGTGGTAATAGAGAGGATGGATGACTATGACCTTTTGAAGTTCATCTCCCCCGAGCTTAAACTTACCGAGGGGGTAAGGACTGTCCTGAAGAGAATAAAGGGCATTTTAGTATGGTTTAATCTCCTGTACCTGGGTATTACCTATGAACCATGGAAGGTATATTTTCTGGGGATAATCTCATCTTTGAGCGATGATGCCTTGAAAAAGATAATAGAGAGGATGCAGATTCAAGACAGAGATATAGTAAACGCGGTTTCCACCCGACAAGAGGTCAACACAGCCTTTAAGGAACTCTCTCAGCTCAAGGATAAGAGTAACTATGCCCTATACAAAACTCTCACACCCTTTACTCCTGAAATTTTACTGTGTAGTATGGCGAAAACCAAGAGTGAAAAGATACAGAAATCCATATCCACCTTTTTCTCCCGACTTAAGGGAACAAGGGTCTATTTGAAGGGCAAGGATCTCATTGCAATGGGCTATGAACCGGGTCCCCTTTTCAAGGATATATTTGACAGCATCCTGGAGGCCAAATTCGGAGGTGAGGTAAGCACAAGGCAAGATGAGATTGAATTCGTAAATAGAAGATTTTCTAGTTTACCAAAGCAAGCTAAAAGTTAACCCTACAACGACACTTTGGTTGAGAAGTCATTCTGAGTGATCCCGCCCACGCGGGAGAGCGAAGAATCTACGATTTGCGGGCAGATATGAGAGCTAAAATCTAGATTCTTCGTCGCTTCGCTCCTCAGAATGACAAAGTGTTGCTCCTCAGACCTGTCCTCGAGCGAAACGAAGGAATCACAAAGTGTCGCTGTAGGGTTAGAAGCTACAACTTAGAATCGGTAGCTTTATTCACATCTGGAGGACTAAACGATGGGGAAAAAGAGAATTGTCAGCGGCATGAGACCGACTGGCAAACTGCATCTCGGGCACGTCCATGGGGCCTTGAATAACTGGCGCTCTCTTCAAGAGGATTACCAATGCTTTTACTTTATCGCTGACTGGCATGCCTTAACGAGTGAATATGAACATCCGGAGATTATAAAGGAAACCACCAAAGATATCATTATTGACTGGATTTCAGTCGGTCTTGACCCCGAGAAATCAGTGTTCTTTATTCAGTCAAGCATAAAGGAACATGCTGAACTGCATCTGATTTTTACCATGGTAACACCCCTATCATGGCTGGAAAGAAACCCTACCTATAAGGAACAGCTCAAGGAAATGGCCCAAAGAAATCTTCATACTTATGGATTTTTAGGCTACCCGGTTCTGCAAGCAGCAGATATCCTGATGTATAAAGCACATGGTGTGCCTGTCGGAGAGGACCAGAGCCCCCATGTTGAATTGACACGAGAGATAGCGCGGCGCTTTAATCATTTCTATTCAAATGTTTTTCCTCTGCCAGAGGTTCTTCTAACCCCAGAGGCCAAGATACTCGGGATAGACCGGAGGAAGATGAGTAAGGGATATGACAATGCTATTTTTATCTCTGATTCAAAAGAGGTCATAGAAAAAAAGGTGGATGAGATGATTACCGATCCTCAGAGGGCCAGGAGAGTTGATCCTGGCAGGCCAGGGTACTGCAACGTCTTCACCTTTCATGAGTTATATACTGATAAAGAGACGGTAAAAGAGATCAACGAAAGCTGCCGTAAAGCGACCATCGGTTGTGTGGATTGCAAGCGAATCATGGCAGCCAGTCTGAACCGGTCCCTGGAACCGATAAGAGAGAAGAGGAAAGAGTTGGAGGCCAATCCCAGAACTATAGACACTATTATTGAGGAAGGTAATAGAAAGGCGCGTAAGATCGCCAAAAGTACCATGAAAGAAGTGAGAGAGGCGGTTAAGGTCTAATCATGCCCTTTGAGACAAAACTCGAGGTGTTTGAAGGTCCCCTTGATTTGCTATTGCACCTGATCCAGATAAACGAGGTAGATATCTCAGACATACCCATAGCTACTATCACCGAACAGTATCTGGAATATCTGGACTTGATGAGGGCCTTGGACATTAATATCGCCGGTGATTTTCTGGTTATGGCATCTACCCTGATGCACATCAAATCCAAGATGCTCCTCCCAAGAAGAGATGATGATCTAGAGGAGATAGAAGATCTACGGGAGGAAATCGTCAGGCCCCTTATGGAATACATGAAACTTAAAGAGGCTGCTAATGAATTAGCATCTAGGGATATTCTCTACAGAGATGTTTTCAAGAGGGGCATCGAAATGAATGGCACAAGGGGTGAGGAAGACAACATGAACCCAGCCAAGGTTAATCTCTATGGATTGATGGATGCCTTCAAAAGGCTTATGAAGGAAAAACATCCCGGTGCGGTTCTCAGATTCAAACCTGAGCCCTGGTCAGTGAAGGAAAAGATGGTTGAAATACGGGATAAATTGAAAGGGGTAAAGAGTCTCTCCTTTAGAGATCTTTTTGCCGAGACAGCCTCCATTTCAGAAATGATCGCCACCTTTCTGGCATTACTTGAGCTGGTAAAAACTGAATTTATGACTGTTTTTCAGGAGCAAGAAGGTACTGATATAATGCTCGAGGTATTGGCTGAGTAGTTCAATAGTTGAATAATTTTAGGCACTTTAAACCCTGGCCCAGTCCTGGCCTATAGACTTATTAAGCTGATTCGAATATATACTTACTTATAGACTTAATAGGCTGATTCGAGTACATAGCGCCAGGGCGGGCTTTAAGTACTTTAGGCACTTGTTATGGATAACTCCCTCAAACTCATAGTAGAATCTCTTGTTTTTGCATCCGAAGAACCCTTAACCCCTCAGCAGATTCGTGAGCTTCTTCCAGAAAGGGATCTTAAGGAGATAAGGGCCGTGCTGGTGGAGCTCAAAGCCGAATACCAACAAATGAAGAGGAGCTTTATCATCAGGGAGGTAGCTAAGGGCTATCAGTTTTGCACTTTACCCCGTTTTAGACCGTACATTGCCAAAATGCTGAGTTCAACGCAATCCAGATTAAGCAGAGCCGCACTGGAAACATTATCCATTGTTGCCTATAAGCAACCCATCATCCGGCAGGAGATTGAACGGTTGCGAGGTGTGGACGTAGGCGGCATACTCAGGTTGCTACTCAAAAAGGGTTTGATTAGGATCGTAGGTCGAAAACCCCTGCCAGGCAGACCAATTATCTATGGTACAACGGGAACGTTTCTCGAGGTATTTGATTTAAAGGACTTGTCATCCCTTCCGACCTTAAAGGAAATAGAAGAGCTTGGCGGTGAAGAGGACGAGCAATAAAAAGGCGGAACGGTTGAACAAAATTATTGCCATGGCGGGCATTGCCTCAAGAAGGCGGGCCGATGAACTCATGTCTCAAGGCCTGGTAATGGTAAATGGGCACAAGCAGACAGAACTTGGTGCAAGAGCGGTCTGGGGCATAGACGCCATCGAGGTTGATGGCCATCCTATACCTCGTCCTCCAAAAAGGATCTATGTGATGCTCAACAAACCCTTCGGGTATGTGAGCACCCTGCGCGACCCTCAAGGCAGGCCTATCATCAGGGATGTAATCAAAGATATCAAAGAGAGAATCTATCCTGTTGGGCGCCTCGATTTTGACAGTCAGGGGCTGTTGATTCTTACCAATGATGGTGAACTCTCGTTTCGGCTCATGCACCCGAAATTCCGTATTCCCAGGACCTATAAGGTGACTGTGGATCGTTCCCTATCAGATGCCTCAGTTCAACAATTGAAAAAGGGTATCCTTCTTGATGATGGGTTAACGAATCCGGCGCTGGTCAAAATAATAGAGAGGCACCAGGCAAGGAGCGTGGTGAGGATTACCATTTTTGAGGGCAGGTCAAGAGAGATAAGAAGGATGTTTGAGACTGTGGGACACAAAACCCTCAAGCTCATCAGGACAGGTTACGGAAGTCTCACCCTGGGCAGCCTCAAGGTCGGCAAATACCGGCACCTTAGAAGTGTGGAAGTAAAAGCCTTACGTTCCTCAGTTGGACTCGATTAATTTTGTTTGCAAATTATTTGTGATTATAGTATCGGTTTTCTTAGGGTAATAGAGTCGGGCGGTTAACTCAGCGGGAGAGTGCCATCCTCACACGGTGGAAGTCGTGGGTTCAAATCCCACACCGCCCACCATTTCAATAGAAGCAATTCCTCTCCGGGCTTGTCCCACACCGCCCACCATGGAAAATTAGAGGGTTACCGGGATTGCCGGTAACCCTCTTTTATTTCTACTACCAGTACTAGCGAAGCTTCCCCTCAAACCGACGAGGCACGATCTAAGTAAGAAAATAGGAAATACTGAATAACGTTTGTGGGTTACGGTGGAGCCTGTCCCGACCATACTGTCGGGGATGCCCGTTTCGTTTTTCGGTAACGTCATTGGTCTTTTTATTTCTACGTTACCTTAACCGTTAGCGATACGGGCTTCGTTACCCCTAACCGTTACCCAAATAAACCAGCAAAAAAGTTGACATTAATCCGCCCGAAGTCTGGCGGATAAATTTTAAGATCTTAGCTTATAAAGACATCTAGTGCTGCAGTATCTCCGGAATTCAACTGCTCTAAAGTTATGAGTTTCTTAGTAGAAGCCTTGAAAAAGGGCAGCGAGTAATTATTTTCTCCTCATAGACAATTATGCCGCGTTAACCGATCCAAAAAAAGGAGGAATACCATGAACTGGAATAAAAGCATACATATGGCCATTATCGCTCTTGTATCAGTTTTTCTTATCTCTGGGTGTGCATCGCTCACTGGCTACGGGAAAATCAGGCCTCAACCCTCTCGTGGAGAACGCATAACCATTGAGCAGCTAGAAGAAAACTGGCAAGACTACACTGTTTCCTATTATGGGTTGAAGGTTAGTAATCCTAAGGGAATTATGTTCGACCCCAAGAACAACGAAACAACCTTGGTGGGCGATACATGGATCAAGGTCGAGGATAAGAAAACGGTGTCCGAGATCATCGGCTGGATCAAGAACTACACCGAATTCAACCCGCAAGTCTGGACGATCTTGGGGCCAGATGACCGGCTCTACGGCTATCTGTTTTATCCTGGAGGTCAGGTAGTCATCAAGGTGGTTAACGACACGACAATGTATGTGTATTCGCCGAGCTTTCCAGTTAGGAGTAATTACTAAGAAAAAGTTGCGTTACTGTTCAACCTTCACAACCACTAACGTGAAGTCATCTTCTATACTAAGCGGGTTTCTAAACTGTTCTGATTCCATTATTACCGCGTCTAATATCTGTTTTGCAGGCTTGGTTGCATGAGTGCGGATGATTTCTCTTAACCTGCTTTTCCCAAACATCTCGCCCTTCGGGTTGTGGGTCTCCCAAACGCCGTCGGTGCCGATTACGATGATCTGGCCTGGGGTAATTTCTCGGTGGGATTCTCTATACTGGGAGTCTTCAAACACTCCCAATGGCAAGCCCCTGCCTCCAAGTTCCTCAAAGGTGTCGCTACTGGAATCGTAGATAATGCCCGGATCATGCCCGGCGTTGACCCACCGGATGCATTTGTTTTCGGTGTCAATCTCACCATAAAACAAAGTCATGAATCGGCCCGTTTCCTCCACATCATGGCTCAGCTGTCGGTTCACGGCTGAAACAATGCGCGCAATGCTACCTGACATGGAAGAGCGCTGCCGAAGAGAGGCACGGGCAGTGGTCATGAGCAGGGCCGCGGGGATGCCGTGTTCTGAGACATCACCCACCAGGACGCCAATCTTTCTTTGCCCGTGCTTACCCCTGTACAGGAAATCGTAGTAGTCGCCCCCGGTCTCATCACAGTAAATGCTTTTTCCTGCAATATCCAATCCCTCGATTGTGGGATCAGTTCTTGGCAAAAGACTCTGTTGGACCTCCATGGCCAAATCTAACGCGTGCTTAAGCCTCATTCGCTCTTCAAAATGCTCCCGCAGTTTCTCTTGATCTTTTTCTAAGGCCAACCGTTGTTCCTCAATAATCTTTTTTTGACCTAATGTCTTTTCCCACATAGATACAAGGATATTTCTGCGTTTTGTCCAGACGACTTCATATTGACAACACTCATCACCATTAAGTTCACACAAGGTCTCTTTGGCCTCTGCAGTAGGTAAATTCAGCACACAGGGGGCTGCTGCTATGAGACCGCGAGTCCATTCACAGATTTCTTTAATAGCCTTTACTTCCGTCATATGATAGGTGTTCAAAAGTGCTTTGTTTTTTGATCTTTCAACAATTTCCATTTTCATGTGCTTATTGAAATTTTCAATATACTTAGGTAAGCGATCATATATGGAACCCGGGTCTATGAAAGATCTAGCCATGGCATATAGGGCTCCAACCGTTCGGTGTTTTGCAGCCCAGATGCCCATCCTGTAGAATAATTCAGGGCCTTCATGAAATTTTCCAGTTATGTTTATGGAAAATTTGTAAACCTGACCAGAAGGCATCCAGTTCTCGACATCACACATATACTCTTCATCGTAACCCAATCCATCATAAAGTCCCTCAGTATTCCAACCTTGGGCCTTTATATAATCTATCCAAGTATTAGTGCAAAGGCATTTTGTGAGTGGTTTGTATTTGTTTTCAGTCATATTAATTATCAGATTGGATAACTGGGTTTTTGAATACAGGTAATGAAATCGTAAGGGTTGTTCCTTCATTCACCCTCGATTCCACCTCTATTTGTCTACCATACAACAGAACTAATCTTTTCACGATTCCAGGACCAAGGCCGGTCCCAGCCGTGGGCTTTGTTGAAAGCAAAGGTTCAAAAATCTTTGCCAGATGCTTTTCAAGTATTCCAGTGGCAGTATCTATTTTTTAGCATCCTCATCAGCCTGGCCGGCTGCGATAGCGGCAGCCGCTCCGGCCTCGATTGCTTTTTTTTCACTGATTCCGGGTTGTGACTTTTCCTTTTCCTGCCCGCCGCCGGAAGTTGCCTGATCTGTTTGCGGCGGGAGATAAACTGTGACGTCGCGATGGGCAAACTCGATACCGTTTTCTCTAAAGGCTTCTTGAATGCGTTTGAATACCTCGCGTCGCACCCCAAACTGCTCGCCCGGGATGGTCTTAAACTTCACCCGCATGATCATGGCAGAGTCTTCCAGTTGCCTCACCCCCTGCGATTTAAGTGGGTCGAGGAGCACGGGTGCGATTTTCTCGTCTTTTTGAAGCTCTTTATTTATGTTTTTAACGATTTTTCTGACCTTGTCGATATTGGTGTCATAGCGCACACGGAACTCAAGTTTGGAAATGATATAGTCACGGCTGAAGTTTGTGACCGTACCCATATCGCCAAAGGGAATCGTGTCAACCATACCCTTTGGCTGGCGAAGCTTGACCGAGCGCAAAGAGATCTGTTCCACCGTGCCCTTGGTGCCGGCACTTTCAATATAGTCACCGACCCGGAAAGCGTCGTCAATCAGGTAAAAAACACCCGAAAGAATGTCTCTTACCAGAGTCTGTGCGCCGAAGCCTATGGCCAGCCCGATTACCCCTGCACCTGCAATCAGAGGACCGATCTCCAAACCGAGGGATGAAAGGATGATAAGGCTGATGAGAAGAAACAGCACCGAAAGGATAAATTTCCGCAAGAGCACCAGCAATGTGCCAACCCGGGAACCGCCGCTCCCGCCTTCTTCCAGCTCTGCATCTTCATCAGGCATTTCCTCCTTGAGTCTTCTGTCAATGCGGGCTTTGGTATATTGCCAGGCAACAAAGCCGAGCAGCAGCAGCACCACGATTTTCAGGGCGGTTGCTGTAAAAAGCCTTCCGACCGGCAGGTCTATACCCCACAATCTGAGAATCACAAAGAACATTAGCGCCACCAAGAGAATACGAAGGACACGTTTCATCAACGGTAAATGTTGCTGTACGTAAGATTTTTTGTCCGCTTTCTGATTGTCTGTTTTATCTGACTGAGTGGCTTCGGGATCACTCATGGTCTCAGGGCTGCCGGTGCCCTGCGGGACAAAGCGCGAAGGGGATGTGCCGGATGCGATGTTCAGCAGGCGCCCTGCCCACTGGTCAAGACCGATGAAAAGCGGAACCACGAAAAGGCTGATAAGTAGCGAGACTATCGCGCCTTTCCCTTCATCCAGTCCTCTGGTGAACCAAAAGACGCCCATGCCAATCACGTAAAGCACGGCAAAAAAGTGCCAGCTTTTGGCTATTCTGGCGCGCAGAGAGGTTTTGGCTTCATCCCCCGCAGGATCGCCCGACCAGATCGCCTGGGCCACTCTTCGCCGGCTGCGCCAGATCATCACCACAAGCAAAAGGGTGACGCTGAGACCCGACATGCTGTACATCAGAGCAAAGAGTTCTTGGCTGATTTCGGCAGCCTGGAAAATATAGCTTAATGTGCCGATTACCATCGCCGTTGCGCCGATTCCGATGAACCATCGATAAAGGAATTTTGCATCTGTGTCTTGCAGCGGAAGTAAGCGCAATGTGGGCGCCGCAGGTGATAAAATAAGGTTAGCGGCCAAGATAAGAGATCTGAGGTAATAGCTAAAAATAAGTGTGGAAGAGACAATTAAAAATCCAGGACCGCCGTCATCATAGAAAAAGGCAAATAGCACAAAGCTTGTCAGCATAAACGTGCCGAGGCCCAACAAATCCAAAAGGAGGCGCGAGACAACTCGCCCCAGGAATTGCAGACGTCCAAATAAAGGCGTAGCCAATAGCTGACGCCGCAGGCCCTCGGTAGATCGTCGGACCACCCACTCCATAGCCAGTCCACAGAAAATCAGCAAGGCCACAATAAAAAGAGTCAGCATAAGATGACCAAAGCCCTTGCCCTGATTCAAATTCGCCAATGCCGCTGTCCATTCACGGGAATCGAATGTGGATTCGGTAAAAAAAGAACGAATCTGTTCTAGAACGTGAGAAACTGCCTGTTCGGCATTATAGAAAAGTGTAATAGCATCCTCCCCGCTTCTGTAACTTTCATCATACAAGTGGTTATCCTTCTCCACCCCTGTTGCGAACTTTTTCTCGAACTTCTGCCTGACTTCACCTTCAGGTAAGGCTGCAGCGATGGAATCAATCTCATCCTGGCTGAGTTGGACGGCAACTTGGCCGCCGGGTGAATCTTTGGCATCATCTTTCTGGGCGGTCTTTTGGTTTCCAATCGTTTTGGACATCACTGGAGATGCGGCCTCGATGGGTAGCCCCGCGAATAAAAGGCCCAAAACTAGTATCGCCAAAATCAGCTTTGATATCAAAACATAGCGCGACATTGTTTTCCTCCTGTACTAGTTATCAATATCAAGATATCATGCTGTCGATTATGGTCTGGTGCAGGCCTTTGGCCTCCAGGGTCTCGATCGCTTTTTCCATTGCCGGCACGGTGGTCAACAGCAAATTTGGCCATCTCCCTGTGACCATAGCACATCGAATACCCCTTTGAGAAGCATCTTCCAAGGCAATGGGTGCACCAAAAAGGGATGATAAGAATTCCCTTTACAGCTTCTCGGACGGAACTCTCATCCACTGGCACCTTACGCCTTCGTGGCGCACCAATATGTAGTGTTTTCCAACATTGATGGTTTCGTAAAAAGTCGAAAAGATCAGGATTTCGAGTAATGCCCTTGGGGATAACTACTGACAATAATTCGCAATTCCTGAATCCCTAAATTCGCAATTGCCTGTAAAAAGGACTTTTTACAGGCGCATCAACATTGGTATTCTTCAAATACCTGCCGGATAACTCCGGCTACCTAGCTGTTGACAAAGGGCCTTTTTGCCATACCTTCGATTGACTATGTACTTGGCCTCCTCGATCATAAGTATGGTTATTAGCACTACTGTTCAACCTTCATGACCACTAATGTAAGGTCGTCTTCTTTTTTGAGCGGGTAGATGAACTGTTCTACCTCGTTGATCACAGCGTCCAAAATCTCTTTTGCCGACTCGTTCGCATGAAGGTGGATCACCTCTTTTAACTTGTCTTTTCCAAACATCATGCCGTTCTGGTTGTGGGCCTCCCAGATGCCGTCTGTGCCGATCGCGATGATCTGGCCCGGGGTAATTTCCCGTTGCGATTCTGTGTACTCGGAGTCGTAAAAAACTCCCAAGGGCAAGCCCCGCCCGGTTAGTTCGCCAAAGGAATCGGCAATAGGGTTGTAGATAATAGCCGGATCATGGCCGGCGTTCACCCACCGGATGCATTTGTTGTGCCTGTCGATCATGCTATAAAACAGGGTCATAAAATGGCCCGTTTCCTTGACGTCCTGGGAAAGGTGCCGGTTCACGTCGGAGACCATGTCCACGATGTCGTCTGAGTGGTGAGCATGATGCCGGAGAGTGGCCCGGACCGCTATCATGAGCAGGGCTGAGGGGATGCCGTGGTCCGAGACATCGCCAACCACCACGCCGATTTTCCGGTGCCCGTTTTCGCCCATATACAGATAATCGAAGTAATCACCTCCGGTCTCATCACAGTAGATGCTTGTGCCTGCAATATCTAACCCCTCTATTTTCGGGTCTGCTTTTGGCAGAAGATTCTGCTGGATTTCCATGGCCAGGTCCAGTGAATGGCGCATCTGGTCACGTTCCTTCAGCCCCCCGGTCATTTCGTTAATCACGTCGCCTGTGTAGCCTATTTCATCATTCGAGGTTACCCGTACTTTTCTATCAAAGTGACCGTGCCGGACTCCTCGCAACACCCGGATAATTTCCTGCAAGGGTCTTGTCAGGTTCATGTTTACTAAAAAGGTCAGCCAAACGCCAACACAGATGAAGAGAATGGCGTCAATGGTGATATCTAAACGCAATTGTTCTAGAACCTCAGCGGGGTCAATATTAGCGTAAGATGCTCTTCGAACTGTGCAAAGAATGGCAGCAAAAGGGACCAAATTGCAGGCAACGAAAAGCGCACCAAGTCGCGTGCGGATGCGGATGCGCAGGGTTTTAGGAGTTGCATAGAGACCTCCATCGGGAAAGAAATAGGGTGCAAGCCTCTTTTGCAGAACGTGCTCCAACACGAAAAAAGCGACAGTTATGGTAATCAAGCCAGTGGTAAAGCTCGTGAGAAAGGCACTCATTGCAATTTGTTTAGTAGCGAATGCCCGCCAAGACAGCAACGAATAAAGCACCGCAGCAGTTGTCCATATGGCAAAATCCAGAGAAATCAGAAAGAAAGGCTCGTTGAGCAGTCTTTGCCGTACCTTGATCTCAGGTTCCGGTAGTATCCCTGTTTCCTGGTATTTGATATTCAGGTACCGTCGAATGGGTCGCTCCTAAAGAACCGTCAGCACTAAGGGCAGCATAAAAGAACAGGGCACAAAAATCATACTAATGCTCCGAAAAAACTGCGCGATCTCAAGTGATTCCGCAGAAGTGGAACCATGGGTCAAAAAAAGGACGACAGACACACCGATCACGTTGGAGATGAAATTGGCAAAGAGCATCTCGTTTTTGAGATGAAAAACAGTGAACTTCGTCATCGCTCCTAACTCCTATTGATTGGAATTGGCGTTACGGCAAAAAACAAAAGACCGTGCCTTATTCTCTGCTTTGACTAATGGAGTATAGAGAAAGGAGAAATGAGTGTCAAACGAGAATGGTTCTCAAAATATAATGATTTGGTAACGTTCAAAAGTTGAGGCATTTAGGTTTAAGAAGGTAATGGCTGTTTCTGAAAGGCGATATCTCACAAGAAATACCACCGTGTCCTGCAGTGGCCAAATATTTGGGATTTACTCCACAAAACATTTGCGCCTTTGGTTATACCCTGTTAAATACCGAATATTTGGCTACCTCCCTTGAGGCCAATAGATATCGCCTTGAGGAAATTGGCATTACCAGTTAGATAAATTGATTCTCATCATGTGGCTGAAAAAAAGAACTGGACCTCAACTTTTGAATGTTTCCAATGATTTAATACCTGGGTCCGCTCGTAGTCCCCTGAGATTCCTTGGGGAATTGGCCTTGGTGCAGACCTGAGCTTACTTCATAGAGGTCAGGGCCATATGTCTAAACGGGGTCGCGCCATGATAAGGAAGCTCTTGTTTTGCGCAGCCATCAATATGGTCCGATCCAGCGGAATAATGCATCAGGGGTATCACCAGATAGAAGCTTAGAGCCAGAAGTCTCCTGAGAAAAATCTTGCAAAATGGAAAACAATAATTACTATCAAAACATGCAGAAAAGATCTTCCCTAACCTAATAAAAGGAGAAATACCATGGACCGGAACAAATACACATATGCTGGCATTATAGTTTTTATAGTAGCTTTTCTTATCTCGGGATGTGCATCTTTCACCGGTTACGGGAAAGTAAGGCCCCAACCCTTTCGGGGAGAACGGATAAACATTGAGCAGCTAGAAGAAAACTGGCAAGACTATACTATTCACTATGCTGGGTTAAACGTTAGTAATCCTCTCGGAATTATGTTCGATCCCAAAAACGACGAAACAACCCTCGTAGGCGATAGATGGATCAAGGTCGACGATAAGGAAACGGTGTCTGAGATCATCAGTTGGATCAAGAGCTACACCGAATACAACCCGCAAGTCTGGACGATCCTGGGGCCAGATGACCGGCTCTACGGCTATCTCTTTTATCTTGAAGGTCATGTAGTCGTAAAGGTGATTGATGACACGACGATGTATGTGTATGATCTGAAGGACCCGAGAGATCAAACCAGGCCCTCCTTCTGAAAGTAGAACTGAAGTATGGCGCTTTAACGGCCTTAAAGAGCCTAAATCTGATCTATGTCAAGAAGGTGGTGCTCCAGGCGCGATCTCAGGCACTACCATTTATTCTCTCGTTATGAGGGGGGTTTGCAATCAGTGGCCCCTGCGTAGTGCGAAAACGGACAAGCCTTTTCACGAGTGAATATCTATCGTGAATATCTATCGTTGACACCATTTAGATGTTGGCTTATTCTAGGAGTAGCGTTTGTTCACCCTACAAAGGCTTGTGGGGGTCTTCTCATCCGTCGATAAGAGAACCAGGCTGTTTTTTCGGTCCGATGTGAGGAGTTAAGATATCAAACCGCTTCACCGAAAATCTAACAGGGAGGACATAATGAGAAGAAAAAAGGCATTTGCCGCAGTTTTTCTCCTGAGTTTATTTTTGCTGTCCTGTGCCACGACTCATCAGGTTACCACGGAGGTCATTCCGGACAGTGCACGGATTGTCAGGCTATACGTTCCTGCATGTACCTCAGCCGGTACCGAAGCACAGATCCGTGAGATCCTGATGAATATCCATGGGGTATACGATGTAAAAGGTAATACGCTGAGTCAGTACGTAACGGTAAGCTTTGATCCCGAAAAAACTAACGTAGAGGCGTTTATTAAGACCCTTGAATCAGAGGAGTTTTTTGTTAAAGGCGCCCCTGTGATTACGAAGTAATCTTGTTAGGGACGAGTTAGCGTATTTGATGAACTCTTATTAGGAGGCCTTGAATCTAATACGGCCTCGTTTTTCCACCCTAATCCTTAGTTCCTTCCCAGATCAGAGGAATTTGCATTGAAAATTTTGTCGAGTATGATAGAGTCTTAACAGGCTGTTGCCGAAATCCCTTTTCTCTTAGTCTAAAACGTTTTTTGATAAATCTAAGGCTCCCTCCAGGCGATGTCAAAACTCGCCTTTAGGGCTCAAACAGTTGACATCGCTTATCTTCCACTTCGCCAAGATTTGTTTGCAAAAAACGTTTTAATGACCGCTAAAAGCAATTTCCGTTTGGGCAACAGCCTGTTGAAATCAAACTTAGGTTAAGGGGGAGAGAGTTATGGCGAGTTTAAACAAGGTAATGCTCATAGGTAACCTCGGTGCCGATCCAGAGATACGCTACACACCAAGCGGTGCGGCTGTTGCTAACTTTAACATGGCCACCAGGGAACAGTGGACGAGCAAAGAGGGGGAAAAACAGGATAAGACAGAATGGCACAGGATCGTGGCCTGGAGGAGGCTGGGAGAAATCTGTGGCGAATATCTGCACAAAGGAAGCCTTGTTTTCATAGAAGGCAGGCTACAGACAAGGAGTTGGGAAGACCGGGACGGCAACAAACGGTACACCACAGAGATTATTGCACTAGGAATGCAGATGCTGGATAGAGCAGGTAAGTCCGGAGAAGCTGTATCGGCCGAAGAACGCTTTCCAACTGAAGAGCCTGTGGACGTACCTGATGACGATATCCCATTTTAGGGGATCTGCCTGAGGGGCGAATTACTGATCAGGCTTGTCGATTTTCTCCTTGTCTTCCCCCGTATCGGGAGGTAACTCTTCAGGCTTTTCGGAAGTGGCTTGCTTAAAGTTTCTTATCCCCTGACCGAGGCCTTTGCCGATCTGGGGGAGTTTACTGGCTCCGAAGATTACCAAAATAATAACCAGAATGATGAGCAATTCTGGCATACCGAGACCAAACATCTATACACCTCTTTATGTATGAACCTCTATAGCATTTATACTCGTTCTCTTTTCCCAAGTCAACTAATCTTTGTAAGTAGATTGGGATCATGCATCCTTGAAGACCTGCTGTGCTGTTTTTCCCAACTGGCCGAGATTGAGCACCACGGTTATGCCACGAGATTTCAGGGCCTTTATCTTATCCTCAGCCCTTCCCTTGCCGCCTGAGATGATGGCACCA
>JAUVXZ010000238.1 GCA_030603345.1 Pseudomonadota bacterium | reverse complement strand
TCTAAACCCCACATATTTGGCCACATCCCTTGAGGCCAATAGATAGCGCCTTGAGAAAATGGCCATGGCCGGATAGAGGTAAGTATGTACAGGTTCTCTAACCAATATACCATTGAGTAAACACTTTTGAACGATACCTATTCCTGGGTGGTTATCTTTAATACAAATGATAGAGTAAAGCAATTAAATAGGGGGTTGGTTTTCTGGGTCTGACGGGTTGGCGGTTGGAGATGAGCCTGCACATTTTTTTCGTTTGATTCCAGATTTCGGGATCTTACCGTCCATAGGGGCAGACCTTGATGCAAATTCCACAAATGGGGGCACCTACATTGGAAAGGCCTTTGAATTCACCGTCAAGCTTTTCCACACACCGTGAAAAATAAAGGGCCTCTTCTCTACTTCTGTAGTGGTCTTTGGTCCTCACCCCCTTTATTGCCGCTGCCGGACAGGCATCCTTGCATTTTGTACAGTCTCCACAACGATTTTCTATAGGGCCATCTGGGTTGAGTGGGGCATCGGTAAGGATCGTGGCGAGTCTGATACGAGGACCATAATCGGGGTTCACGAGAAGCAGGCTTTTGCCTTGCCACCCCAGTCCAGCCATCCGACCGACAGCCTTATGGGTGATGCTGCCATACCAATTTTCGCTATCCAAAACCTGGGATGCAGGAATAGGTAAACCATTAAACCCATCCCTGTTGAGGAGATTGGCAGTGTGAAAGGCAATTTCGTCAAGCATCCTATTGGCAGAGTGATAAACAGAAGCATAAAGGGGCGTAGGTCGATCACCGATCTGTTCAAACACAGCCTTGGGAAGCCTGAGAGCAATAGAAAGTGCGCTTTGGAAAGAATTGAGGAGGTCTGGCGGATCTAATTTGAGTTGTTTTAACGGCTCAGTATCTGCCACACCCACAAGATCTGCACCTAAGTTTTTGATTTTACCTTTTACCTCTTCGGTATAGCCATCAACCTCTTGATTTCTCGTCATTTTTGAAACCTCCTTTGAGATCAATAAATACCCGCCTCACAACCAGCAGCGATAACCTTTCCCAACTCCTCACAGCGACTTAAAATAGCCTCATCAATATCTCCTCTGGCTATGACTGGCTCATAGATCTTTTTCAACTGGTAGCCTACACAGATCCTTTCAATACTGGTCAAGGCCCCCAACCCGTCATTTCCGGCTGAGATGAATACAACGTAGGGTTTTTTGAAGATTTCCTTCCTTCCCCGGGCCTGGTAGTAAGTCCGGTCAAAAAGATCCTTTATGGCACCAGCCATGTAGCCGAAATACTCAGGCGAACCAAATGCCAGCCCGTCACTATTAAGGAGATCATCAAGGGTGGTTTCCCTTGCCTCTTTCAGGATAGTACTTATGTTCTCTATGGACTTTGCCCCTTTGGCGACGGCCTGGGCCATTGTTTTGGTTCTGCCTGTTTGAGAGTGAAAAACGATCAAGATTGTGACCATAAAAGGAATTCCCTTCAGGTATTTTGATAAGGTAACGCCACTTTTAGCTGAGTGGGCCTTTTAATCAAATACCTCTTTAGATATCTCCTGGTATTCTTCATAAACCTCACTTCCAAAACAGACAAAGAAGACCTTGTTAATTGACTCGTCGGGTTGAAGAAAGGATTTTGTTTCTTTCAATGCAATATTTACTGCCCTTTCGAGTGGAAAACGGTAGGCGCCGGTGCTTATGGATGGAAAGGCAAGGGTCGCTGCACCGATCTCTGCTGCTGCCTTAAAGCTGTTTTTATAGCAGCTTGCCAGCAGCCGATCCTCATCCCTGTTCCCGCCAGACCAGATTGGACCTACAGTGTGAATAACCCATTTGGCAGGCAATCGATACCCCTTTGAAACGCGGGCCTCACCCGTTGGGCAGCCACCTATTGTTCTCGTTTCAACAAGAAGCTCTGGACCAGCAGCCCTGTGTATGGCGCCATCAACGCCCCCGCCACCTAAAAGTGAGGTGTTAGCAGCGTTGACAATGGCATCGACTTCCATCTTGGTAATATCTGCCTCGAGGATTTCTATTCTATCCTTTAACGGTTTATCCATGTATCCCTCCCAGTTTTTTTACATTTCTTGATTGGAAATATTTTGTTATCGTTCAACGGTATTGGCATGAATAATACTGAATGATACTAATATGTTAAAGGCATGGTGAAGTCAAGAACAAGAGCGCGGACCCTTTATTTTGGAGTATGCTTGTATCCTTTGCTCCTAATTTGTATGTTGTAAGAAGGCATGGATCGGGTATTCACCACAGAGACACAGAGTACACAGAGAGAAGGTTATTTTTTGATTTGCCCTACCCGCGATAGTCGTCCTGAGACTCAGCCGAGGTGGGCGGATTTTATGGTGTTTTAGTCTCCTAATACTCTATAAGCTAGTTTTGACATTGTGTATTTGACATTCATTTGGCATTTGCATTTTAGAATTTGAGATTTTTCACTATCCTGAAGGCTTACTGTAATATTTAAAATCTAAGAGATAATTTCTCAGAATGAACATGTAGGAATCTTTCAAGGAAACCCGGGCCTTTATTAGATTGTAATAGGCCTAAGATTTATTTAAAATGGCCCCATGGTAGCCTTGGGGACATTACAATTGAAGAACTGGCTGGTGATGGCACCAATGTCAGGGAAAACGAATCTCCCCTTTCGCCTGATCGTTAAGAAGATGGGGGCTGGCCTCGTTGTTACTGAAATGATCAGCGCAGAAGGTCTTTGCAGGGGGCATGCAAGAACTCATGCCTATTTTGTGAGTCATGCCGCTGAGAGGCCTGTGGCCGCGCAGTTATTTGGATCTGAACCTGAGGTTATGGCCCTATCGGCCGGTATAGCGGCTGAAAAAGGGATGGATCTTGTTGATATCAATATGGGATGTCCGGCAAGAAAGGTGGTTAAGACAGGATCTGGGGTGGCCCTGATGCGGGATCCGAGAAAGGCAGGCAAGATTATTTCTGCGGTGCGACGCGGCACGCCTCTTCCCGTGACCGTAAAGATCAGGGCTGGTTGGTCACCTGCTGAGGCGAATGCACAGGAGATTGCCCAGATAGCCGAAGATAGCGGGGCTGATGGCATCTCGATTCATCCACGCTTTGCTAGTCAGGCATTCTCTGGGAAAGCTGACTGGTCAGTCATTGCAAGCACAAAAAAGGCCCTCGAAATCCCTGTTATCGGTTGCGGTGATGTAACGGAGCCTTCTTTGGCTTTGAAGATGCGCTCTGTCACAAACTGCGATGGGGTTATGATTGGCAGGGCAGCATTAGCTAATCCGTGGATTTTCAAGCAAATTCTCGATATGGAAGAAACGGGGCGTTTTACCGCTCCAGGGCTGGATGAACGGTATCGTTTAGTGATTGAGCATTACTCTCTTCTCGTAGAATACCTTGGAGAGAAAAGGGCAACACATATGATGCGGGGCCATTTGCTTTTGTATACAAAAGGGCTTCCCCATAGGAGATTTCTTAGGGGGGTTATTTCAGAAATAGATGGGAGAGAGAAGCTAATCTCTGTGGTGGACCGGTATTTTGGATCCATAAGAGAGGGAGATGGCTCGTGAAGGTGAGGCTCGCCAAGACAGCTGGATTTTGCATGGGTGTCAGAAGGGCAATGGAGATCACCCTGTCAGAAGCCAACAAAGGTGATGGAAAGCTATTCACGTATGGACCGCTCATCCACAATCGGCAGGTGCTCGATCTCCTCCGATCCAAAGGAGTTGATGTCAAAGAGGATATTGAGGCGCATGACAAAGGAAGGATAGTTGTCAGGGCCCATGGTATTACACCCACTGAGCGAAAGGCAATACAGAGTTCTGATTTCAAGATAATTGACGCCACATGCCCCCGGGTAGCAAAGGTGCAGAGAATAATAAGACAATACAATACCAAAGGCTACACCCCGGTTATTTTCGGGGATGCCCATCACCCAGAGGTCATTGGTTTGATGGGATATAGCCAAAGTCAGGGTATCGTTATCAGCTCCGCTGAAGACGTGACAACACTTCCTGAAGAAAAGAGATTTGTCGTTGTATCCCAAACAACACAGGATGTAGATGCCTATAAGGAAGTATGTAATGCCATCAAAGCACGTTTTCCAGAGGCTGTCATATTTGATACGATTTGTGATGAAACATACACGAGGCAGAAAGAAGTCAGATCACTGGCCGCTCAGGTTGATAGCATGGTGATAGTCGGGGGATACAACAGTGGCAATACGATGCGCCTGTATCAAATAGCACGGTCAACAGGCAAACCTGCTTTTCATATCGAGACGGAGGGGGAGCTCAAAGACTCGTGGTTTTCCTCAGCAGGAACTGTTGGGGTTACAGCAGGTGCGTCAACACCTAACTGGATGATAAAGAAGGTGATGGAGCGACTCAGAACCATGGGCAAGAGGAAACAGTCCTTTGCCAGTTTATTGACAAAGGGATACCAATTTTTGGTTAAGACAAATATCCCTGATGCAGTAGGGGCCTTTTCCCTCACCTATGCCGGGCTCATTCTGTATAGAGGAAATTCCCCTCTCATCTATCCCTTACTAACCATGTTGTATGTTTACGGCATGCACGTTCTCAATCGGTTCCTTGATAAAGAGGCAAGCAAATACAACGATCCTGGTGTCGCCCTTTTCTATGCACAGCACAAAGTGTTTCTCATTGGTACGGCTCTATCAGGATTAGGTGGGGGGATCATTATTTCACTCTCTTTGGGTCTGCCCCAGTTTTTGCTCTTTCTTGCTTTAACTATCCTTGGCTTAGTTTATAGTATTCCAATAATACCGTGGAGATTGGGATATCTTGGGCGGTATGCAAAGATAAAGGACCTTCCTGGATCAAAAACCATGGCAGAGGCACTGGCTTGGGGTACCATTAGCTCGCTGCTACCTGTTATTGGATGGCCCAATCCTGTTTGGCCTGGTGTTTTGGCTTCCTTCTTGTTTGTCTCCTCCATGTGTTATGTTCGGTGTGGGCTCTTGGATATCCTCAATATCCAAGGAGATTTGATAGTAGGCAGGGAGACCCTTCCCATTGCCTTGGGAGAGGAGAGGGCACTCAAGCTTTTGTT
>JAUVXZ010000052.1 GCA_030603345.1 Pseudomonadota bacterium | reverse complement strand
TGATCGACTACTGTCAGATAAATATAGAGCGCAGCGGTTAACTTCTCCTTCGGATCATCAATGCCCTTAATCATCTTGAGGAGGTTCTCCTGAAAGGAGTTAAGGATATCTTCCATAATCATTCTCATGATTTCCGACTTTTTCTTCACATAGTGGCGCGTGACCGTCCTGGTCACACCTGCCTTTTCGGAAATCTCTTGAAGGGAGGTGTCTGCAAAGCCTTTTCTGGCATAAAGGACACTGGCCGCATCTATGATTTTCTTTCTCACCTCATTTGGAGCGTTGACCCAATCAAGCCCATCGAGTTTGCCCGTTAAATGATCCATATCTACTCTCCTCTTAAGGAATCAACTTTTTATTAACCTTATTTCGCATACTTTAAGGAAACCTTCACCCTTGCCCATAAGAGGCCACCTTGCCATCTGCAATGGTCAAATCCAATTTTAGGATTTCGTCAGAGTGTATCTTTTTATTTATTTCTTCAATCGTTTTTGCCATACTTTTGTCTTTGACGCTCAACTAACTCTTGCAGGGTTACAGATTCTAAAACTGTGCCTATTGCCTTTTTGACCTCCTCCCAAATGTCACGAGTCACACAAAGGTCAGACCGAGGGCATGTCTCAGGATTATCGACACACTTTACTGGAGCAATCGATCCCTCAAGAAGTTGGACTACCTCGCCGAGCACAACCTCCTTGGGAGGCTTAAGCAGCGATATCCCACCTCGCTTTCCCCGGGTGGTCTTTATTATCCCTGTCTTTACAAGAGGTCCGATTAGATGCTGCAGATAGGGCAGGGGAATCTGCTGTTTTTGCGCAATGTCTTTCAGTAGTATCGGCCCCTCGCCCCAGTGAAGGGCTAACTCCAACAGTACCCTGGTTCCATATCGCGCCCTCGTAGAAAGCTTCATTACTATCAATCCCCTTTATTGACTAAAACGGTCAACAAACCAAATATATCATAAAGGACATAGGTGTCAAGAGAGATAAAGGCTGAAGGAGACGTTGGAACTGCAGACCCAGGAAATGATGCCTTTAAAAAAAGATCAACTTGGTCTAAGTAACCACCCTAAGGGCTGTACCTATAGCAAAGAGCAACGGCAAAGGATCATCCAGAAAGTCTCAAAACTTCTTGCCCAAGGTCTTTCCAAGCTCAAGACTTTGAAGGTCCTTGGAGTTTGTCGCTCCACCTATTACGGCTGGCTCAAGGCAGACAGATCCTGCTCCCAAGCCACATCGGTGCTTCACGCGACAGACTCAGAACACCAGGCCATTATAGAGAAAAAGAAAGCCGCACCCCACATGAGTCATCGCCAGATAAGTGGCTCTCTACGACATGAGGGTTATTGGATCAGCCCCTCGAGTTGTTACCGTGCCCTGAAATCCTTGCATTGGATCGTATCTCCACTCCTTCGCCAGACTCCTTGGAAGGTTCCCCGCGTTATGAGCCCTTTCGGCCAGATCAAATATGGGGAGAAAACTGGGCTATCGTAGCCATCGCTGGAGTCAGGCACTACCTGGTCATTATTATCGATTATTTTTGACCACTTTATTGTAGCCTGGGGAATTGTAAAGACGGCCACACCCCGTGAAGTCCAGGATCTCTTGACCTTGGCCTATTTAAGTGAAGGTATCGAGGAGCAGGATCAAAAACCTATACCTTGAATGGATCAGGGTCCTCGCAACATGGCTTACAATACCAAAAGGCTCATTAAAGGCCTGGAAATGATCCTCTCTCCCAGCAGGGCTCACCGGCTTACTGATAATAGTCGTCAGGAACGATGGTATCGCACAGTGCAACAAGAAGCGATCAGCTTCCAAAACCTTCTGAGTAAGTCTCTAGTTAAAATATCACACTCTCTGACTGTATGTGGAGGAGTTCTTGAAGGCCCTTAAGATCGATCCAGCGCACGTGGATGACAAACCATATTCATCTCCTGGTTCTTCCTCGCAATGTAGATGGAATGGTAAACCTTATGAAATTGTTAGCTCAGAGATAAACGCAATACTTTAATCGCACATATCACAGGTTCGACAGACCCTGGGAGAATCGGTATAAAATCCACCCTGTTAACCCGGAGCTATATTATGTTATACTTAAATACATCGAAATGAATCCTGTTCTTGCTGGTCTGGTTTCTGATGGATCGGAGTATCCTTGCTCAAGCGCTCCTTACCGTATCTTAAGCAAAAATGATCCAACGATTATGGTCGATTATCTGAATACCTCTTCTTTTCGTTATCCAAATTTTTCTTATGAAGAAGAGCATACTCAAGATTTTGATACAATCCTGAGAGTTGCTCAACAGGGTAAGGCATGGGGGAAAGCTTCCTTTTTAGCAAGAGTTGCTAAATCTCTTGGAAAGTTAGTAGTTCCCCGGGCGAGAGGTAGACCTAAAAGGATCAATAATGAATAGGTGTGACCCCTTTCGAGTCAAGCAAGGAGGGGAACTGTATGAGGGTCTTAGGGAGGGCACCTCATTTCCGTTACCCTAAAATCTTCTTCATCAACTCTATCAGTTCCTCTGGTTCTTCTGGTTTTTCTATATACGCTTCAGGTTCAGGTACAGGTTGACCTGCAAATTCAGCCAATACTTCCTGGGAGCGAAAGAAGCTCTTTGGGGCTATAGCAGAAAGCACGATCACGGGAATATCTTTTAGAGGCTCATCGGTCTTCAATGCGCGATACATCCTGATTCCACTCTGTTTCGGCATCAAGACATCTAAAATGATTAAGTCCGGTTTATCCTCCCTTACTCTGCCCATTCCCTCCACACCGTTCTTGGCTTCTATGACTTCATAGCCGGCTCTTTCAACAAGTTTTGAGACAAACTTCCTCACATCAACTTCATCGTCAACAATAAGAACCTTCTTCATGATGTATCCTCCCTCTAGGTGTCTATATAAGCTAAGATCTTAAAATTTATGTCAAGTTTTTGTAATACCACTAAAGCGCAAAGGATAATTGGGATCGTGAAACGGTTGCGGTTGCGCAGCTCGAAACGGTTAACGGTCAACGTCATACGAAACCAGCAGCGCAACCGTATAACCTTAGACGAAACCAACATCGCTTCGTCTCAATTAATGGAATATGATTTTTCTCCGCTCGTCGGTTTGCCCGTCCCGGGCCGGTACGGGCCGGGAAGGCAAGCTTCGCTAGTATCTCCTAGGTCAGAACTAGGTTTGATGACCCTCATTTACCATTGCTCCCTGTGTGGCTCCATCCCTATGAGGCAGCCGAATAGTAAATGTTGACCCTCTTCCGACTTGCGATTCGACAGTGATGGTTCCATCATGTTCCTGAACTATCTTCTGGGCAATCAGGAGACCAAGACCAGTACCTCTTCCCTCTTTGGTGCTAAAAAAAGTGGTAAATAGCTTTTTTTTGACGTCTTCGTCCATGCCACAACCGTTATCAGAGACCTCAAATCTGACCGCGCCATCATTTTCAGAAACTGTCCTCACGTGCACTACCCATTTTTTCTCTTCGTCAGGGTCAAAAAGGCAGGCATCAATGGCGTTGGAAACCAGGTTAAGCAAACAGCGATGAATATCTTTAGGATCCAAAAGTACCTCTTGCAGGGACGGATCAAAATCTCTAATAATCTCTACACCATTTTCTTTTGCCTTTGCTCCCAAGTGTTCACAGACCTCATTGGCAATCTCATTGGGAAAACAGTTTTCATATTCTGGCTCCAAGTCTCTGGAATACTCCAGCAGATCAAGAACCAGATCAGAAATCCTGCCCATGTTCCTTTCCAGCATTTCCCAGCCGGTCTTAAGCGAATCGGTGCTATTCTCTTTGGAGCCTGTGCTCGCCAGATAGAACCCGCCTTTTAGGCCAAACAATATATTTTTCATGTAATGGCCGAGGCTCGCTACGGTTTGTCCAATAGCCGCTAACCTTTCGGAATCGATGAGCTCCTGCTCCAGCCGCTTTATTCTCCTTACTCTTTCCTCTACCTCCATCTTGACCGCAGCCCAGTACCTGACCCTGGGTGAGAGCTCTCTGTAATCAAAGGGCTTCGGTATATAATCATCTGCCCCAACATCCAATCCCTTCACTTTATCGGGTACCTTCCTCTTCACCGTGAGCATGATAATGGGGATAAGTCTGGTATCTTCAGAACTCTTCAGCCTTCTGCATACCTCATAGCCATCTATCTTGGGCATCTTTATATCGAGTATTACTACGTCAGGCCGGTATTCCTCTACCTGTCGCAGGGCCTGCTCCCCATCGTAGGCCTCTGAGGTATGGTACCCTTCAGCACGCAACCTCTTGGTCAGCAATTCCACGGAATCAAGATCATCATCCACTATCAATATCTTGGCCTTGCTAGTCATTTCAGTTTCCATAAATGGATCATGGACGAGGCTTTAGGAAACGCTGGATGTGTTTGGGTAATTCTCGGACATCAATGGGCTTGGAGATGTAGCCATCACAACCGACGGCTAAGGCCTCTTCCATACTGCCTTTCATTGCATGGGCCGTCAGGGCTATTATTGGGATATTCCTAAGGCTTGTATCGCCCTTTAATCTCCTGGTTGCCTCATAACCATCCATCTTGGGGAGGAAAATATCCAGAAGAATCAGGTCCGGGTGTTCGGCCTTCACTTTTTCTATAGCCTCTTCCCCATCAACTGCTTCAACTACCTGATAGCCATTGAACTTCAGGGCCTTAACCACCATTTCCCGATTATCCTGATTATCCTCTACTACCAAGATTTTCGGCGACGAACCTTTCTTGATTCCTGTGTTGTCCATAGCTGCTCCCGCTTTAGCACAGGCCAAATTTATCGAGGGTATTCCTAACCACCTCTAGAATGACTTCCACCCCGAGAAGCCCTTTCTTCAAGACCTTCTCTACCCTTCCATCTAAGACTTCCATCTGTTCCCTGGTCAACTCCTTACCAGTAACGACTATGATTGGGATTTCCTTAGTATCGTCCCCTGTTTTAAGATACTCAATTACATCAAAACCGCTAACATTGGGCATCATCAAATCCAAGATAATGAGATCGGGTTTAGAGTGTTTAATTGACTCAATAGCCCCTTCACCATCATAGGCCTTTGTAATCTGATAACCCTTTTCCCTTAGTATCTTACTGATTAACTCCACATGATCGGGTTCATCATCGACCACCAGCACTTTAATCTGAACTGCCTTTTCAACCCCCTTATCCTCTTTCAAAACGCCCATTGCTTGATAATCCTGCTGCAGCGACTTCCTTTTTGGTTCGATAGCTTCCGCTTCTACGGGCAAGGCGAAACAAAATCTACTGCCCTCTCCGTATTTACTCTCTGCCCAGATACTTCCATTCTGCATTTCAACCAATCCTTTGCAGATACTAAGCCCCAAGCCTGCCCCTCTATATTCACTCGTGGCTGAGATATCAAGCGGCCTAAACTTGTCAAAGAGTTTATTAAGATCCTCTTTCCTGATTCCTATGCCCGTATCTGAGATACAGACCTCAACGAATCTCGGTGGCTGGTTCCCCTTAGTCCCTATCTCAGAGGGCCTGGCACTCACAGTTATACGCCCTTCTGCGGTAAATTTAATGGCATTATCCAGTAGATTCGTTACCACCTGCCTGATCCTATCTGGATCTGCGTATCCCAATGGTAAGCTTTCATCAAAATCCATATCTATTATCAACCCTTTGTTGTTTATCAATGGTTCAAGGGCAGAGGCCGTTTCTTGGATAATCTCCTGTAGATTAACTGCTCGCAAGTCTAATTCCACCCTTCCGGACTCAATCCTGGACATATCGAGGACATCATTGATTAAGTTAAGCAGATTTTTGGCATTTTTGTGCACCTTTGTTAGGCTCTTCTCTTGCTCCTCATTTATATTCCCATCCACCCTATCTATGAGCAGATCAGTATAGCCAATTATAGAGTTGAGCGGGGTCCTGAGTTCATGAGACATATTTGCCAGAAAGGTAGATCTCAGTTCGTCAAGCTTCTTGAGTTCTATGTTCGCCTGCTCAAGTTCTGCCGTTTTTTGCTCCAACTCTTCTGTTCTCTTGGCTACCTGTAACTCCAGATCCTTACTGAATGAGGAGATTTTCCCATACATTTCTCTCATATTTCTTAACATATGCATCAGGGAATCACTCAACTGGACTATTTCATCACCTCCATGCGCCTTATCCCTCTCCCAAGACTTTGTCCTCTTACCAAGATCCAATGTGGCATTCAGTTTTCCTCGGCTGACTTCATTCGCAAATTCAGTAACCTTAAAAATAGGTTGAGTAATATTCTTGGATAACCATCGAATCAAGAAAAAGGCCACAATTGCCAGGGAAATCACCGCCACAGCAATCTCTCGATTCCGAAGTGCCCTTATCCTCTTCTCAATGGGGCCCCAGTTAATCCCTACGGTTAATACACCGAGTATATCTTTTTCACTCCCGTGACACTTAAAACAAGGCCTCTCATTGTAAATAGGAATGGAATGAGAAAATAACTTTTTCCCCCTATGTAGCTCCAGGCCCTTGGCTAACGCCTTGTTGCGCAGGGCATTCCTGGTAATCCCAGACTCACTGGCCTTGCCTATATTATCAGGATTTCTGCTATATCTGATAGTGCCCATCAAATCACAGAGCTTCACTACCTCCAGACCCTCAAGCATACCTAATCTCTCCAGGATGGCCTGCACATCGTCCATCTCTCCATCAAGCATGGGATACTCTATCCCCTTCATTACGGCAGCGCTGATATCGAATGCCCTCTCTTCCTGGTTCTTCAAGTGGGATTTTATTCGCGTCACCGCTTCATAATAGGTAAACGAGCCTATCACTAGAACCAGAATTAAGCTTACCCCCAAGATTATCTTGGCCCTCAAGCTGCGAAACAGCCCTTCCGTGCCTAATCTGCGCAGAAAGCATATAAGTCCATTCAGTATCTTTTCCATCAATACCCCATATGCTTATGCTGGTAATGACAGGAGGTGCAAATATTCCTGGGAATACTTAAGGTTCTCAGATGTTCTTCTACCGTGGGCGCCTTTAGATGTAGGCTTGCTGGCCCATGGCATGCCTCACATTGGACATTCTTCATATGCGGTGTCTTTTCTACACTCTTAAAACCACCTACTTTACCATACCCCGTGGTGTGACACCGAAGACATTCAGGATCATGATTCTTACCTCTCATTTCCAGTATCCGGAAATTTTTTGCGTACTTCCATTCCGAGTATGTCTCTACATGCTCGGGGTGGCATGACTTACATTTATCCATTCCTACATAGACGGCTTCTTCCTCTCCCTTCTCAGCAAAGGCAGTGAAAATCTGAGACCAGACTGCTATACAGAGGCACACAATAGTAATAAGCAAAATAGCATTTTTGACAAAACCTTTCATCATCTTCCTCCCTGCGAATCAGTAGAGAACTGAGCTCTCCCGCACGATTGCATTCCTTTCTCGCGACACCAGTCAAGCTAATGAAGTTCTATGATTTCAAGAACTTAGCCGCCTGCAGCGGAACTTTTCGACAGAATTAACAGGATTAACCCGCCCGCCTCGCCTGAGCGAGAGCGATGGCGGGCAGGCATGATTTTCTTTATATCCTGAACATCCTGTCTATCCCTGGCCCAGACCTGTGTGAAGGAGTTTGTTGACTGAAGCCGTTATTTAGTAGTTAATAACGATAGTTAAACGGAACTTCTTACACCGCGCCAGGGCGGGCCTGTCAAAAAAAGGAAATTCCTATATAATCAAGTTATCGAAATCCCGAGACGTTCCCATAACCAATTTCATTACCGCGGATTGCTCGAACTGCATGCACTAAGGAACTAATAAGTTAGGCAATTCTGATACTTCTGCCAGCCGCTGGGAAACACTTCCCAGCCACCTCGCCTGCCAAGCACTCTTTCCAGTTGTCCCTGTAGCAATGAGAGTGGTCTCACGTTCCCGGGCTGCATTTTCGATCTGGGTGAGATCGCCGATGTAGAGGTGAGATTCTGCTTCTATTCCTTCGCCTTCAAGGGAATTACATAATTCACCCAGTCTTCTTCTATTCTCCCTTTCCATTTTCTTGAGCCCCCTTCTCCCCAGACCTGCCATGGCCTTCTCGGTTACGACGTGGATTACTTGCAGCTTTTTCATGATACTTTTAAGACCAACCAAGAACTCCAGGGCCCTCTCAGCAGCAGGAGACCAATCCGTTGCAAAAAGTGGCCTCTCGAACGGCTTGTCATTTAACCTGCCAGACTCCGCCTTGTACTTGTGTACCAGGACCGGTGCAGGGGTTTTTCGAAGAAATTCGATTGTCTTGGAATCTACATAGAACTTCTCCATTTTAGTCCTTTTCTGCCGATTGATTACAACAAGGTCCACCTCTTCCTCTTCCACAGTTGCCAGAATCTTGGATACCGAATCTCCCTCCACGATATACGACCCACATTCCATACCCTCCTCGTATAGACTTTGCGCCCAATCCACAAAACGGACTTCAGCCATTTCCCTAAGCCTCTTCTTTTCCTCCCCAGTGTAATAGCCTATCTTACGCTCTATCACATGCATGAGCACCACATGGTCGAGGCCTAGCTTTTTAAGGCCCATTAGTGATCGCAAGGCATCAAACCACAATTCGTCGAAATCCGTTACAAACAGCAGCTTTTTGATTTCCATGAGTGGCTCTCCTTTTTTAAACATTTTTGGATACTTAGACCCTTCCGCCTCTTCTTTTTTTCTTCTGGAATAGAGAAGGTTTAAACGTTTTGCTTAATAACCAAATGCCTAACTGTGTAAGATGTTTCTCCCATCTTTTTTTCTCATGCTCCAGAACATAGCCCTTTATTGGGCCGTTTCAAATAGTTCAATGGCCTTATTAATGGGAGTATCCGTTGGCTAATTTTAGAAAGCTGAAATATCATATGCTAACCAAGCATATTTAGGCAGAAACCAGTAAGCCTTGTGGGTTCATAAAACAAAATAAATCAAAGCAAAAACAAACAGAAGTATAATGGCCACAAGAACCCCCACACCGATGGGTCTTCTATATAAATTTTCCTCATAAATCTCACTAGAAGAATACCCGCTCACATATCTCAGCCCTCGTGTGATTCTTTGATAAGCGTATGCTGCGAGTATCTCAAGGACCGAAATAGGATTCTTGCCTAAGCGGACAATGATATATACTGCCCTGGAGAAGAACACCTGGAGTTTAAACCTGAAGTTGCTCAGCGGAACATTACACGCCCATACCAGACCTCGTCCTCCCATCCGATAGAAATAGTCAAAATCTAGTACGGTCGCCCTGTGGGGCACAACCATGGCTTTGGCTAATACAAAAGCTAAACCGGCTAACATAAGGAGCTGGATAGTTCCTATTACGTGGGAGGGAGTAAAGGGATGGTAGTGAACCCCGTCATAGGGAAGTATGTCAAACAGTATCTTAGGATAAAGGCCGATAAACACACACGAGAGAGCGCTCAAGCCCATGGCCAGTTGCATATTAATGGGGGGCTCTTTGGACTCTATCTCGTAGTTTTTGGCAAAGAAACAAAAGTAGCAAAGTTTCATAAAGGAGAGAAAAGTTCCCACGGATGCCAGGATCAACATCAGCTCTAATATAGGCTTATGAACCTCCGCGGCAGAGGATATAACCATCCCCTTACTTACAAATCCGTTAAATCCCGGTGCACCAGAAATGGAAAGGGCAGCTATAACACAGGCGATGCAGGTAACAGGCATAAATCTTGCCAAGCCTCCCATCTCGGTTAACTTCCTTCTTCCCGACATATACATAACTGATCCCGTGCACATAAACAGTAATGTTTTGTACAAGATATTGTTAGAGGCATGGGCTATTCCACCATTTATACCCAGTGCAGTTCCCACTCCGATACCTGCCACCATGTATCCCACCTGGCTGATAATATGGTAGGAAAGGAGTTTTCTGGCATCATTTTGAAGGAGTGCAAATATGACACCATATACTGCCATGATCCCCCCCATATATGCTACAAAATCGCCACCTGCAAAACATCTGGCCAATACATAAACGCCCGTTTTTGTGGTAAAAACAGAGAGAAAAACGCTTCCTGTAAAGGTCCCCTCAGGATAAGCATCCGGTAACCAAGTGTGGAGAGGGATAAAACAGGTATTGAGTCCAAACCCAGTAAGAATCAGCCAGTAGGCAATGCCCGGTTCCAGACGGTCCACCCCAATTGAGCCGCTACTGCCGATATGAATGATAATACCAACTAAGAGGCAGCAACCGCCAAATATGTGCATAAGGATATACCGAAAGCCGGCATTGAGAGACTCCTTGTCTTTCTGATACCATATGAGAAACACCGATGTTACAGCCATAATCTCCCAAAAGGCAAAGAGGCTGAAATAATCTCCAGCAAAAACTACGCCTAAAGAGCTTCCAACATACAGGAAGGCTGCTATATGCTGCCCATCCTCTTTTGTATGCAGAGAATAGAGTATGGCCAAAAACCCTATGATGACAAATATATATCCTACTACTAAACTAAGCCTATCAACCCTGCAAAAGACAAGTTCATATCCCAAAAAGTGGTATATCCAGCTTGTACCTGGATTCAGATATAGGAGGTCCAAAAAGGCCACGGTGGGAACCACGAGAAGGTAGACCTGCTTTAGCTTTCCCTTCAACAAGGGGATCAGCAATGCTCCAAGGATAAATATTAAGGCAGGCGGAACGGCCTTAATCATAAAAATCCTCCTTCTTTTGGGCAAAGGAAGCCACTATCCCTGAGGCCAATATCAACAGAAAGGCCCCAAAAACTCCAAATACCGCTTCAATTGAAGGTATCCTGTGCCACAAAAAGACGGCGTGCTCGTGTTTGGTGAAGAATCCAAGAGGGATGCATAAGACAGCCAATATTAAAAATAACCTTTTCAGCATCTTTTCCATGTCAGCTCACCCCTTATACAAAGGAACCAACACTGAGCGTCAAGTTGGTTCGCTTCGCCCATGATTGGAGTCCCGCCAGGCGGGACAGGAGTATTGGACTGATGGGGCTACCTGCCCGCTCGTGCCTGCAATGCGCGGCTGGTCACTCTCGCTCAGGTATCAACATCTTCCGCCTTTACCACGTATATTGCATTATTCCACTATTCCATCTCTAAGGCAACAAATAAGAGCACTGATAATGTACTGTTATTTCAATAGATTGTAGAAATTCGGAGACCTAAAACTATACGCAATAACCGTCCAGAGTATCTGCTCAAAATTCAAAGGAGTACGGTAGTGCTTTTCACGATTTAACGCGATCTAATAAAATAGATCAAACCGTAAAGAAACAGAAGAACTACGGCTAGAAGGACACCAAAACCTATGGGTCTTCTGTAAACATCTTTATCATAGGTTATCTTTCTTATTGCATCATATCTGGATTCCAATTCCCTCAGTTCTTCAAGTTTATCCTCAGACAATCCAGAAATATGGTAAAGCCTACTGATAATCCTCAGGTGGATATACCTTATTGCTATCTCAGGGAGTAGGATGGGATTTTTGCTCAGACCTGCAACGTTAGCTACCATTCTGGAAAGAAGATGCTGCAACCCAAATCTGAGCCTCTGCAAGGGATGGCTGCAGAACCAAAGGAGAAGCATGCCTGGTTTTCTGTAGAACCAGTCTGTGTCTAGGCTAATGGTGGCATGACCGCCGAGTTTATCTATGAATAGCCAAAATACCGCAGCGGTGAATAATAGTAGTTGCATGGTCGCTGCTACGTGGTAGGATGCATAGGGATGATAATGGACTGAATAAGGTAAAATATCATACAGAACTCTTGGGTAACAACCGATAAAGATGCACAAAAAGGCAGTGAGACCCATGGCTATCAGCATATTTGAGGGAGGCTCTTTAGCCTCTATCTCCTCTATCTTTTCTCCCTCAGGTGCCTTACCAAACCAGGTACCGTAGGGGAGCTTTAAGGTAGTGCTGAAGAATGTCCCTATGGAGGCTAGATGCAACAAGAGGTGTATAGGAACACTGTGTATCCCGCCTGCCGCAGCCACAACCATGGTTTTGCTGACAAATCCATTAAATAACGGAACCCCAGAGATGGAGAAACCGGCTATCAGGTAAAGGGAAAGGCAGATGGGCATCATTTTGTAGAGATTTCTCCCTTGCAGTTCAGTAACCTTCCTTCTGCCTGTCACATGGATGACCGCGCCTGTGCCCATAAAAAGCAGGGCCTTATACAAAATGTGGCAGAAGGCATGGGCAACAGAACCATTTAAACCCATCTCGGTTCCTATCCCTACCCCGCACACCATATATCCTACCTGGCTGATGATATGATAGGAAAGAAGCCTTCTGATATCGTTTTCCATTATGGCATAAACCACACCATAGACGGCCATAATAGCCCCTAGCCACATCAGAAGTTCAACGCCGGGGAAGGCCCTCAAGAGTACATACACAGCGCTTTTTGTAGTAAAGGCGCTTAAGAATACAGCTCCGGTAACGGTGGCCTCTGGGTAGGCATCAGCTAGCCAGGCGTGAAGAGGGGGTACAGCAGCATTGATTATAAAACCAAGGAGTATCAGTTGTGAGGCAAGCCCCCCATATTCTATGAGGCCGAAATGTGTGGATCCTGTATTTACCACATGTATAATAATGCCAGCTAACAGCACACAACCACCAAATATGTGAACCATGATATATCTGAATCCGGCATCGAGGGCAGCTGTATCTCTTTGAAACCAAATGAGAAATACGGAGGCGATGGCCATGATTTCCCAAAAAGCAAACAGGGTAAAAAGATCGCCGGCAAAGGTAATCCCTAAAGCGCTTCCTATATAAAGAAAGGCTGCCACATGCTGTCCAACATCCCTTACATGGAGAGCATAGAACATTCCCAGAAAGGCTATTATGACAAATACATATCCAAAACAGAGGCTGAGTTTATCTACCCTCCCAAAGATAAGTTCGTAGCCTAAAAAATGGTAGCTCCAATATGTACCATGGCCCATATAAAGAAGATCAGCAAATGCTATTGCCGGAATCAGAAGCTGGAATAACTGTCTAAGCCGTCTCTCTCTAACTATAGGAATAAGTATGGCCCCTATAATAAATACGAATGCCGGTGGTATTGGATTAATCACTATAATAATCCTCATCCCTTTGAAGCCAGTAATGACCAAGGACCTTAGAGCCGACTACAAGTAGGATACATCCTAAGAATCCAAAAATCGCATCAGATGCTGGAACCCTCTCCCACCAAAAATGCGGATGTTCGGGTCGAAAAAACAGTCCAACCAACATGCTCAGGCCCACACTGATAAAGAGAATATATCTTAATGTCCTTGCCATTTATATCCCTCCGAGTATCTTCTCAGCTGCCATAGAGGCTATGTTAAAGAAATGAAAAAAGGCGTTGGGAAATATTCCCAATATGAGTGAAATAACTGCCGTTATCACCAGGGGAACCACCATCATTGCCGGGGCCTCATCAAAATGTGGGTTGGTAGCCTCTGCGGGACTCTTGAAAAATGAATTATAGATTATGGGGAAAAAGTAGGCTACATCCAGCAGGGCACTTATTAGCAAAACAAAAAGAAAGACTATCTCTTTAGCCTCGAGGGAACCCAATGCCAGATACCATTTGCTGATGAATCCACATACAGGTGGGGTGCCTGCGATACCCATAGCCCCAATAGCAAAGGCGCCCATGGTCACGGGCATCTGCCTGCCAAGCCCATCGAGTTCACTGATATTCTCTTTATGAGTCTTAACATAGATGGCCCCGGCAACAAAAAAGAGAGTTATCTTCATAAAACCATGGCTGCCCATATGAAATATGCTCCCGGTTATAGCGCTTGGAGTTAGTAGGGCAGCCCCCATGACGATTATGGCAAGGTTATTTATGGTAGAAAACGCAAGTCTTTTCTTAAGATTATCCTGGGCCAGTGCGTACATACCGGAGACAATAACGGTGAATGCGGCAAAGTAGGCCAATATAAGCCACAGATCAAGGTTATGCAGAAGTTCAGGGCCAAAAACATAGAGAATAATCCTTAAGCAACCAAAGACACCTGCCTTGACCACAGCCACAGCGTGGAGGAGGGCGCTTACAGGAGTTGGGGCTACCATCGCGGTGGGCAACCATTCATGCATAGGCATAAGCGCAGCCTTGACACCAAAACCTAATATAAGAAGAGCGAACAAAAATATGAGCGTAGCCGATTGACCACGACCCAAAAGAAAACCACCAGGTTTGAAGTCGAGGGTCCCTGTAAGCGCATAGATAAAGATTATGGCAAATAATATCACCACACCTGCTATAAGGGTGTATGCAAGATATTTCCTGCCACCCATGATCGCATCTTCAGTCTCCTTATGGGCAACCAAGGGATATGTAGATACTGTCAGGATCTCATAGAATATAAAAAGGGTTAAGAGATTGCCTGCAAAGGCGATACCCATGGTTGCAGAAAGGCAGAGAGCAAAGTTAAAAAAGTATCTTGTCTGGGCATGCTCATTCAACCCCCTGACATAGCCTATGGAATAGATCGAGGTGGCAATCCATAAGGCAGATGCAAGAACACCAAAAAACAGACCAAACTGGTCCACCCTGAACTGTAAGGAGACCCCTTGCGTAAGTGTGATAATGGTATATTCTAATATACGTCCCTCTAAGACAAAGGGAACCATGGAAATAACAATAACAAACTTGAGAACTGAAACCAGAATAGTCCAGAATTCCCTCAAGTTTCTATGCCTCTCCCCTGTAAAGACTATGAGGAGGGCCCCTATCAGGGTCACCAGAACAGCTAAAAGCGGTCTTATGGATTCAATTGTCTCCATCGATCATCCGTTATTAAATCTTTAGAAACATTTGGGAACAGCAAACTGAATTATAGTAGAAATAATCTTACCGCTCAGGACACCGAACACCATTATTCCTGCTGTTGCAATGAGAATTGGTATGAGCATACTTAAGGGAGCCTCCTCAGTTGCAATAGCCAATTCCGAACCTCCGCCGGCATGCTCCTCATCTGGTTCAAGGTATGCATGCTCTATGACCCTGAAAAAGAGGATAACATTTAAGAGGCTGCTTACGAGCAACACGGCCACAAAAACCCACTGACTTGCATCAATTGCGCCAAGGATAAGATACCATTTGCTGAAAAAACCACAGGTCGGTGGAATCCCTATCACTGACAGGGCTGCTATGACAAAGGCTGCCATAGTAAATGGCATCCTTCTGTGCAAATATCTCAGTTGAGGAATCTCTCTTTTGCCGGACCTATACATAATGGCACCTACAACCAGAAAAAGGGCAAGCATCATAAAGGAATCATTGAGTATATGCAGGATAGCACCCGTAAGCCCAGCCCTGTTGGCAAGCCCCACTCCTAAGGCGATATAGCCCACTTCACTTACCAAGATGTAGGCAAGCATTCTTTTCAAGTCAGTCTGGGCCAAGGCCATTACTGCACCAAAGAGTATGGCTCCTGCAGCCATCCAGCCAAGAACGGCGGCTACAGGGATCAATTCTATAGAGAAATACGGCTCAAATACCGTAAACATAATACGTATCATCACATATGCACCTACCTTGGTCATCAGGGGGGCAAGGAGGGCACTTACTGCCGATGGGGCATAGGTATAGGCATCTGGGAGCCACACATGTAAAGGGAAAAGGGCCATCTTGAGGCTCACCCCCACCATGAAAAAGGCAAAGGCAACCAACACCACCTTAGATTGATAGAGATCAGGTAATATCTGAAACAGGTCCGCCATGTTAAGTGAACCTGTACTTACATAAAGGTAGCCCACACCGAGCAGGTAGAAGCACGCGCCTATGGTCCCGAAAATCAGATAATTGAAGCTGGCAAATGGCGCACCATCCTCGCCGATGGCAATAAGGGCATAACCGGCAAGAGAAGCTATCTCTAAGAATACGTAGAGATTAAACATATCCCCGGTTACCACTATTCCTAATAGACCCGCTACCTGTA
>JAUVXZ010000213.1 GCA_030603345.1 Pseudomonadota bacterium | reverse complement strand
TGATTCTAAGGCTTATGGCTCAATAAACCATTTTGAATCGACCCAGTAAGGGGCCATGTCACAGGGCATAACCAAAAAAAAGATACCCATACCCTGGACTTTGACGTTACCCTGACTCCTGCCCACAAGGTTCCTCTGCCGCGCACCGAAGGGTACCCTATGAAATTCCGTTAACGTTCTGCTAAATTCCTATTGACAGCCCAACTCAATTTGGGTTACCAATAAACCAAGTGCTGGGGGAGCTGATAGGCTGAGAATTTCCAAACTCACTCTTAGACATGTTGACTGAGTGAGCGGAACGACCCCTTGAACCTGTACGGGTAATTCCGGCGTAGGGAAAGCGGCTACGAAACAGACCTGAAGCCGTAATTCTGAAGTTTGCAATTACGGCCTTTTCTTTTTTCTCTTCGTTTCCTGCCACCAGTCCCCTCACATTGATCGATTCAATAGAACCAGACACATGGTCCAAAACCGACAGAGACCTTTGCATAACCGGGACTCAGACCTGACCTGTTGTAAAGCCCGTTCCGAAACAGTGCAACCACACAAACGTATTGTCGGCAGGTAGCACCACAGCGGGCCCAGCAGTTTTTGTGTTTCAATTATAAGAGAGGAGTAATTATGAAGAGAATTTTGACCATTGCTGGCTCAGATTCCGGAGGTGGGGCAGGAATTCAAACAGATTTAAAGACAATCACGGTGTTGGGTGGATATGGTATGAGTGTGATCACCGCCCTCACTGCCCAGAACACAATGGGTGTTCACGCGGTCTTTGAGCTGCCCCTTGACTTCATAGAAAAACAGATCGATTCGGTGATTGACGATATTGGGGTAGACGCGGTCAAGACGGGTATGCTTTCGAGTTCACCAATCGTACACCTGGTAGCCAGGAAAATAAAAGAATATCGCCTTAAACGGGTTATTGTGGACCCCGTAATGGTAGCAAAAAGTGGTGATCCCTTGCTCAAGGAGGAAGCCCAGAAAACCCTGCGAGAAGAGCTAATCCCCCTCGCCTTCCTGGTGACCCCAAACCTCCCAGAGGCCTCTACGCTCTGCGGTTTTACCGTTAAGGATCTGAGGACAATGAAAGAGGCTGCCCGTTACATCTATGAATTGGGCCCCCAAAACGTCTTGGTCAAAGGGGGACATCTAGAAGGAGCTATCGTGGATCTCCTTTTTAATGGAAAAAACTATTACGAATACCCGGGGCCGCGGATTCCCACCAGAAATACCCATGGTACCGGTTGCACCTTTGCCTCAGCAATTGCCACGGAGCTCGCCAAAGGCAATACCGTTCAAGCGGCAGTCAAACGGGCTAAGGATTTTATCACTACGGCCATCCGATTCTCTTTGCCCCTCGGAAAAGGGCATGGCCCAACCAACCCCTATGCCATGATCGCTAGAGAAACAGAGCGTCTTCCGGTATTGTCCGATTTGAAAGCGGCCTTGGAAAAATTGAGAAAAAAGACTGTGGGCTGTCTCATTCCTGAGGTTCAATCCAACCTCGGTTATGCACTTCCCTATGCGGAAACCTTCGATCATGTGGCCGCTTTTCCAGGGCGAATCACCAGACTGAATGACTCCGTTGCTACCGTTTCAGGTCCAGAGTTTGGGGTCTCGAGGCACGTTGCCAACATCATCCTTACCCTGCTGAAACACGATGTCCGTTTTCGATCGGTGATGAACATCCGGTTCTCGGAGGAAATTATTCAAGCGTGCAAAAGCGCTGGCTTCCAAGTCCGCAGCTTTGACAGGGCTGATGAACCAAAACGAATCAAAGAACACGAGGGATCATCACTGGAATGGGGCACAGAGCAAGTGCTAAAAACCGGCGGGGTCCCGGACATTATTTTCGATCGGGGCGACGTGGGCAAGGAGCCTATGGTTAGGGTTATTGGAAAAACCCCGGATGAGGTGGTTCGAAAGGTGCTTAAAGTGAAGAAAGAGTTGAAGGTTTAGAAGCTCAAAATACTCGCTCTTCAAAAAAATCAATTGGGGGCAAACCATGAACGGTATTAAACCAATTCCAAGTAATCAAAGGACCTGGACAGGTTTCGACTTCTTTCTCTTATGGACCGGGGCGGCTGTCTCTCTGGCAGAGATATGGGCAGGAGGAATCCTCGTCCCAATGGGGTATATTACGGGGTTAGTCGTTATCCTTTTGGGTCATGTCATTGGAAACACGCCACTCGCCCTGGGTGGGCTTGTTGGCAGCAAGTGGGGTATTCCCACCATGGTGAGCACCAGGCCTGCGTTTGGTGTCCGCGGATCTTATATCCCGGCCTCGCTGAATATCTTTCAACTCGTCGGGTGGACCGCTGTCATGGTCTGGATTGGCGGACAGGCAGCCGCCACGTTTACTCAGGGCTCTTCGCTTTACACGGCCAAGTTTTGGATTGTTGTGCTTGGGGTTGTGACAACCCTGTGGGCCCTCGTCGGATACAGATTTTGGAAATGGCTGCATCGAATAGCGGTAACGGCTCTGGTTATCCTGTGCCTTGTTATGACCTATGTGGTGCTCAAGGAATATGGGATCTCTAAATTGCTACAGATACGAGGTACAGGTGGTCTTCCCTTTATGCTGGGCCTCGATTACGTCATCATTATGCCCATTTCCTGGCTCCCTTTGGTCTGCGACTATTCCCGGTATGCACAAACGGATCGCGGCAGTTTTTGGGGAACATGGATCGGATATTTTCTGGTCAGCTCCTGGATGTACGTTATTGGATTGAGTGCAGCATTGGCCACCAAATCACCCACTCCTGAGGCAATGGTACTAGAGCTGATGGTTTCCTTTGGGCTTATCGTGCCGGCCATGATCATAGTGCTCTTTTCGACTTTTACCACCACATTTCTGGACATCTATTCCACGGCTGTCTCTGCCTCGAATATATATTCGAGGCTTGGAGAGAAAAAGGGAGTCGTTTTCGGTGGTGCCCTTGGGACGATAATCGCGCTTATCTTTGTTGGCTATCCAGGGACGTATGTGCATTTTTTAGAATATATCGGCTCTGTCTTCTGTCCCTTATTCGGGATTGTGCTGGCGGATTACTTTTTCATTCGGAAACGAATTATCCTGACCGATGAGCTTTTTGCCAGGGGTGCCTACTGGTATACTAATGGGATTCATTGGACCGCCATCGGGTGCTGGGCACTCGGAGCCGTGCTGTTCAAGTTAGGAAGGGACTGGCAGATTGGAGGAGCTATTCCCAGCTTCATCGTAGCTGCCGTTCTATACCTTATCGTAAAGAAGGGCTTTGGAGAACAGCAGAAGCCCTAGTTTCAAATCTATGGGTCTTTCAACAGATCCTTAATACCGCTCCTATACGGTGGCGTAAGGACCCCCTTTTCGGTTATAAGAGCAGAGATGTATTGAGCCGGAGTTATGTCAAAGGCAGGATTATAGGCATTAACACCCTCCGGGCCTACCAGATGACCGGCAAAGGACATTACCTCTTCAGGTTCTCTCTCCTCAATAGGGATAAGATCACCATTTTCTAGATCAAGATCAAAGCTCGAAAGGGGCGCTGCAACATAAAATGGGATGTTATTCTCCTTTGCTAACACCGCCAATTGGTAGGAACCAATCTTATTTGCCATATCCCCATTTGAGGCTATCCTATCAGCCCCTGTTATTACCAGATCTATCCTTTTTTTTCTCATAAGATAACCGGCAGCACTATCTACTATCACTGTGGCAGGGATGTTATCCTCTCTCAGCTCAAATGCCGTAAGACGCATACCTTGAAGCAATGGTCTCGTCTCATCAACAAACACGTGGATATCCGTCCCAGCCTCAGAAGCCGCCCTGATCACACCCAATGCAGTACCATAACCACCCGTAGCTAAGGCCCCGGCGTTACAATGAGTAAGGATGGTTGCTGTATCCGGGACGAGCGCCAGTCCACGCTGACCAATCTCGCGATTGATCTCAATATCCCTCTCTAAGATCATCTGCGATTCGTTTCTGATTGTCTGTTTAATTTCCTCCACCTGATCATCATGCATCCCTTCAACAATCTTGATCATCCTCTCAACCGCCCATTTCAGGTTAACTGCGGTGGGCCGTGCCGATTTCATTTGTTCACCCATTTCCAAAAATCTTTTTCTGAATATCCCGTAGTTCTCTGTGTCTATGGATTGGGCACCTAATGCAAGGCCCATGCCTGCTGCCACGCCAATAGCCGGCGCACCTCTTATGGCCATTTCTCGTATGGCAGCGATAACATCCTGAACAGTACGGCAGACAAACCACTCCTTCCTGCTGGGCAGCTTTCTCTGGTCAATCAGATAGATGTAATTATCTTCCCATTTTATTGTCGGAATCATGATAAGAACCTATTTGGCGCTCAGCTTTCGACTATCAAATTTTGGTAGAAATAAACAGCATTAAACCAAGGGTTATACTGGTTTTATTTGTTTAACTGGTTTGGCTAGTTCTATTTGTTTTAACCAACCGAACTAATTGAACCAATCAAACCAATTGAACAGTTTTGTTTTTTCATTTCTCTTGCTGATCGCTGTTTGCTGACCTCAGAAACCTTACAAAACCCCAGGCTATGGAGATAAATCTTCGAGGATATCTAATACCACCCTATTCCACACCTTAGGGCCACCTCCATCAGCCCTGATGAGATCCGGATGAACCAGGCCATTAATGGAGACACCACCTTTCTGTAGCATCACCACAGCCTTGTCCACCACCTCTAACATGGGAACATCATTGGAGCTGTCTCCCAGGGCAATAGAAAAAACTGGGCCCTTTAGCTGTCTATAGATATTGAGCACCATCTCTACAGCACGCCCCTTATTTCCGCCAATATAAAGATGAATGAATCGGCCCCCTGCCACACATTCGAGGCCAAGTTCTGCCGCTTTCTTGCAAAATATCTCCCCATCATCACCGGAATTTTCCAACACTATCGGTTCGTCAAACTCTCGCCTTGAGGCAAGGATAGCCTCTTCTAATTCCAAGTCCGTTATAGCCGCGATCTCTTTGCCAGACATCTCTGAAAAACCCTTGAACTGGAATTCTTTCTTGAGTTCAGTGATCCTACCGAGAACCTCCTTGATCGGTCTTCCTGTAAGTATCGTCTTATAACCTCCAATCCTTTCCCAGGCGATATGCTTCGGCAGGGCAAATGTACGTGGAAAGAATATTCCCCCACCGTTTTCAGATATAAAGGGGCTATCAAGGGATAGTTTTTTCCTCAAAATCTCGATTTCAGTTCGGGTCTTGCTGCTCACCAAAATAAGGGGAATCTGTAGCGAGTGAATACGCTCAAGGGCCGGCACCGCTGGCGTGAAATCATAGGTTCGGCTGTCTAACAATGTGCCATCTAAATCGGTAAATATTATGATAGAAGATCGAGTTCTTCGTGATCTCTCAGCCATTCAACTATTATCCTACTGTTTCAGTACGGAGGATTCGTCTCATTTGGACCAAATCTCTTTCTCTGATACAGGCACGCAAAATAACGACTGTCTTGAAATTTGACTGAATCCCTGCTTAAGCATCACCGCCTAATGCTGACCCCATCAGATTCACCCTGCCAGGGCTTCTGCCCCTGTCGAAATCAGTTGTATCATATCAACCGCCTGTTGCCCACACGGAAATCCCTTTGAGCGGTCATTAAAACCATGTGGGGCATAATCCAAAAAAAAGATACCCATACCCTGGACTTTGACGTTACCCTGTGTCTGCTGCTTGTCTGCTTGACTTTGATAGCTATTTGCCCTATATGGTTAAAATTATGGAAATTTAGAAGATTCCCTGATCTACTACTGAGAGCAAGAAATAGTTTGCGATATTGGGAGGGGCATGGGGTCTTTTCTGTCGTGACTGGTGGGAGGCCGCTGTCCTTTTCACGACTTATCAGTGGGGGAAGCCGCAGCCCTGAGCCTGTCGAAGGGAATGCGGAGGGGGCAAGTATCCCCTGTTGATAAGTCGTAGAAAAGACCAGGCTGGGAGCCTCGGAA
>JAUVXZ010000275.1 GCA_030603345.1 Pseudomonadota bacterium | reverse complement strand
TGGTGCTTAGAAAGAGCATTATCATCCTCGCTATTGCAGCATTTGCCACTATCTTGTGGGGGTGCAGCAGCAGTGAAGAGAAGAAAGCCAAGCACCTGGCCAATGCCCAAAAATATGAAAGCCAGCAAGAATATAGCAAGGCTGTTATTGAGTACAAAAATGTCATCCAAATCGATCCCAAGGATGCCTCTGCCCACTATGCATTAGGCCAGGTCTATCTCAAGCTCAAAAATGTTCAGGAGGCGTTTCGCTCTTTTCACCGAGCTGCTGAACTTGATCCTGAAAATATAGACGCCCAATTGAACCTGGGGAACATCTATCTTCTCAGCAGGAAAACAGATGAAGCACGAAAAAAGGCAGAACTGGTTCTCGAAAAGCACCCACAACATATCGATGCGCTTATGCTCCTGGCCGGCGCTCAGATTCAAGAAAAACAAATAGATGAGGCCGTTAAAACTCTGGACAAGGCTGTTGCTGTTGATCCGGCAGCGGTTAAGGTTCGAATGGCACGGGGGCGCCTCTTTTCCATGGCTGGAAAATACAAAAAGGCTGAAGCGGAATATAGAAAATCACTGGAATTGGACCCGAAACTGCTGATTCTGAGGACTGAACTCGCACAGCTCTATGTGCGAATGGGTCGCCTTGATGAGGCCGAAAAAGAACTCAAACAGCTTGTTGCCGACTCAACCATCAAGCATACTACTCTTGCTGTGCTGGGACGTTTTTATGAGAGCACCGGAAAATGGAAACAGGCCGAAGCCACCTATAAAGAGGCCGTGAGGGTTGCCCCTGAGGAAAATGTTGGCCCGCTCATGGTCTTAGCCACCTACTATGCTCGCCGCAACTCTTACGATGCTGCCCTGGACACCATGAACAAGGCTGCAGAGGGTAAGCCTGAGGATACTGCTATCCAGGTTGCTATTGCCCGGCTCAACTTTGAATACAAACACTTTGGCGAGGCTGAGCAAATCGTGGATACCATCCTTGCAAAAGACAAGGGTCATCCAGCGGCAAACCTCATCAAAGGAAGGCTGTTGCTCGGGCAACGGAAATTCTCTGAGGCAGTAGCGGCTTTTGATATCGTAGTCGAAAATGAACCGCGTTGGGCAGATGCTTATTTCTATAGGGCCCTGGCCTTAGTGGGTAAGAGGGAAGTGACCCAGGCCCGGAAGAACCTTGTGCGGGCGCTTGAGTTGAACCCAACCCTTATCCGTGCGCGGCTGCTTTTGGTTGAGTTCTACCTGAGAGAGAGAAATCTGGATTTGGCCAGACAAGAGATCAACAAGATTCTAGCCCAGGAACCAAAAAATATTCAGGGATTGGTTTACCAAGGTAGTCTGGCACTGTTGGAGAAAAAACCGCTGGATGCTGAAAAGAGCTTTAGAAAGGTGATTGAATTAGCGCCTAAGAATCCGATTGGTTATACCAGATTGGGTTTTGTTCACCTATCGCAAAGACAACCTGAAAAGGCACTAAAGGATTTTGACAGAGCCTTGAGGTTGCAGCCTGGTCTCCGGGATGCCCTGGCCAGTTCGGTGTTGATCTTTCTTGGGCAAAGGCAATTCGATAAAGCCCTCAAATTCTGTGACCGCCAATCTAAAACTTTGCCAAAGGATTCACCATCACGGGCCTTTATCTATGATCTCAAGGGCAAAGTCTATCTGGCCAGCCAAAAGCTTCCAGAGGCCAAAAAGAGTTTTGAGAAGGCTATTGAAATCGACCCCAATCTTGTGTCTTCGTATGAAGCCCTGGCCAGGATCTATTTACATCAACGGGACACCGATAGCGCTATTTCCAAGTATAAAGACATCTTAGCCAAGCGGCCTTCCTATCTTCCTGCATATATGTCCTTGGGGACTCTTTACCAACAGACAGGCGACATAAAAGAAGCAGAATCCTACTATCGTAAAGCCCTGGAGATCAGGAAAGACTTTGCGCCAGCCGCCAATAACCTGGCCTGGATACTCGCTGAGCACGGAGGAAATATAGATGAAGCCTTGAGTTGGGCACAGATTGCAAAAGAAAAAATACCCCAGGACCCGTCAATCATGGATACCCTGGGGTGGATATACTATAAGAAAGGTCTGTATCGAAGCGCCATTGTGGAGTTAGAGCAAAGCTTTGAGAAGATGCAGACAAACCCGGTAGTAGCATACCATCTGGGCATGGCCTACCTGCAAAACGGTCAGAAAGAGGAGGCCAAAATAGCCCTTGCAAAGGCCCTGCAAATCAGTAAGACATTCCCAGGTCATGAGGAGGCCAGGAAGGCATTGGTGGGTCTGGGGGGAAAAAAGTAGAAACACGATCTCACGTTTCTTAGCATACCTACTCTGTAATTGACGTACGGTCCTTGGATAAAGCAAGCATGGAATGGTGGAGGGATGGATTGAGGGATTTAGGGATTTAGGGATTTTGGGAGTATTGAATGGTTGAAATGGGAAGTCTGGAATGGTGGAATAATGGAATGGTGGAGTAGAATCCTCGGGGAGCTATGAGCTATTTCTCTTTTCGGGTGCTGTTTATCTGCATATTCTTTCCGCCTGTTCTGTACATATTTTCAGTTCAAGGTTTGGAACAGTACTTGCAAAACAAAAGGACAAAACAGGCACAGAGTACCATTATTCAAGACTTTGAGGCAGTTTATAGTGGCAAATACAGCATCACGGAGGAGATAAGCACCAATCTTGAGCGATATGCAAGAGAGGACAAACTGCGGAGCCTTGGTGTTATTACCAAAATAGTGGTGAGCACCAAGAATGGGAAATTGTTATATCCGCAATATTATGAGGAGAAAAATATAGATTTTGACAAGAAGACGGAATTTGACACTGGCAGCACCGAATTATTCAATTATATAAGAATAGCGCAGGAGAATTTTCGGATTTTAAATGAGGGCCTCATAGTGTCAGTAGATGTGGAAGTAAGGCACAATAGTTGGTTGACCAATAGCATCCTGATTCTGTACCTATTTTCATCGATATTGATACTCTATGGGTACTACAAAAAGAGGGCCCGGGAGTGGATGGTCAAGACAGAGGATGAACAAAACCGCATCGAAGCCATCTCAGCGAATTTGACAGAAAGTGAAAAATCCCTGCAAGAGCTGTCGCAAAAGGAACAGGACTATGTCAACAAAATACAGAGTCTGACCACGGATAGAGAGAAGTTAAGATCTGACATTACCCTTCTTATGGACGAAGTGGAACTTCAAAAGAAGAAATCCTTAGAAATAGATGAAATTCTCGATGAGATGGAAAGACTCGAGGAACAAGCCAGCAAGAATATCGCCTTAAGAGAAGACAAGGAACACGAAATTATCCAACTGAAAGAGGAGATAGATCAGTTGGAAATGACAGGGAAACAAGGCGCAAAAAAGAGAAAGAAAGATATGGACTCTATAAAGAAGAGATTCAGTGTCATTTATAAGAACTTGAACTTCTATGATCGAGCTATCGAAGGGTACTCTCTTTTGCCCCAGGATTTTCAATTAAAGGCCGAGGAGACGATTCATCGATTGAATGAGGATGATTCTCTGGTGACGGTCAAAAGAAAGGTTTTCAGCAAGAAAGGAAAACTAAATATATTTGAGGCAATCTTCTCTTATTCTGGTAGAATATATTTCAGAAAGAAAGATAACAACAAGATGGAAATAGTTGCCATTGGCACCAAAAATACACAGGAGCAGGATATAGCGTTCATGGAGGGCATAGCATAGGCTATCTACCTCACCACAGAGACACAGAGGTCACAGAGAGGGCTTTCTTTAATATCCTTTTGAAGCTTAATTGCTCTTTCTACTAGGGCACGAGTAGGATTATCTATTTCGACGATGCGATCTAGCACAAAAAATCCTGCCGTCATCCCGCAAAGCGGGACTGGGAATTTTGTTTTCCCCAGGAAGTCAATGGGGAAAACAAAAAAACTACACTCTCTGTGCACTCTGTGTCTCTGTGGTGAATAAGGTATTGATCGAAAAGATGTGAGAAGGAGCGAGTAATGAAAAACACCGCCAAAACACTATTTATCATTGAAGACGATAATCAGGTTCTCTCTATGATGAAAAACTATTTTGAATATCTCGGGTATAGAATACTCACTGCCTCAAACGGAATGGAAGGATTGAAAATGGTTACATCCAAAAGCTATGACCTGGTGATTACCGATATCGTTATGCCCTATGTGAGCGGTGTGGGAATACTGACGGTCATTAAAGAGAAAACG
>JAUVXZ010000068.1 GCA_030603345.1 Pseudomonadota bacterium | reverse complement strand
CTTCTCCCTTATAGTATCCGGAGTCGACAGGTTCCTCCATCATTCTTCGGGGAGGGTAATCATCGTGCCTGGTGAACCCAGCGTGAATGGTGTTAAAGACCTTCCCGATGGTATGAATTCTCTCACCGATTGCCATTAGATCATCGGGTGATAGTTCTAGTCCGGTTGCAGTTGAAAGAAGCCGCGCAAAATCTCTTGGACCAGGCAAATCGAGGTCAGTAGTCCAATTGCTTGCGAGATAGCATACCCCTAAGCTATCGAGAATTGCATGAAATCTTTCATAGTACACTACTAATCGCGCCTTTCCTTCGGGAGAAACTTCGTCGGTGGAAAAAGGAAAACCAAAAACTTCCTGTATCGCTTCTGGAACGAGCCCTTTGTTGTATTCGACCAGAGGTGCTCCCCTTGTATGCCCTCCCGCCCTTTCGGAAACAGCAACTCCGAGGGCCCAGCCTCTTGCGTCTCTCATATTTTCGAACAGGTCTTGGCCTTTGATATGTATACAAAATTTCTCACTGCCTTTTCCAAATTCTTCAGAAGCCTTCTTACACCCCTCTGCCAATAAATCACCTAGCCCCCTTCTATAAGCTATCTTTTCGATTAAACTTATTACTGCTTCTCCATCCCCCCACATTAACTCCATATCCTCGGCATCCGCTTTGCTTAATATCCCTTTTTGATAACATTCAAACGCCCATGCTATGACGCCCGATGTATTATCTACATCGAGTCCGTATTGCTGGCATAGTTCATGCGCTTTGATAATTGTCTCGGAAGTATCTATACCGAGCCGCGGCCCAAAATCCCAAATGCTGTTTGCCTCCATCTTTTTGATTTTGGTACCTTCGTAAATACCATCCGAAATCTCGAATGAGTGGCAACACCTAACAGGACAGCTAAAGCAACCACGATTATCCACTATATATTTGTCAAAATCCTGCTGTTTCAATTTGCCCTTCCATGCGGGGTTTTGAAAATTACGGCCAGGCAGGAGCCTGTATGGAGGCTTGAATGTGACAGCCGTGGTCCCTTGCTTCCGCTCACGTTTAATGATATCGGATTTTTCAAATCTGTCCAATATCTGTTGCAATAGTTGCGTAAACTCTATTTTGCGGGCCAGTTGTATTTCCTTAGTCCCCCTAACTGCAATTGCTTTCAAGTTTTTTGATCCCATCACTGCACCAACTCCGCATCTCCCCGCGGCTCGACCCTCACTCACTATAATACAAGCAGCCCTCACCAGGTTTTCACCTGCTGGTCCAATTCGAAGAGTCTGGATGTCTGGATCCCCTAGCTCGGCCTTTAGTAAATCATCTGTTTCTCCGGTTGTTTTCCCCCATATCTTCTGTGCACTTCTTAGCTCAATTCTTTCATCATCTATCCAAAGAAACACCGACTCTTTTGCTCTACCTGTAACTCGTATGTAATCGTATCCTGCAAACCGAAGCTGTGGCGCAAAGTCTCCCCCAGCACTTGCCGAGCCTATTCCATTGTTAAAGCAATTCCTTGAAGCTATCTGTACACGGTTAGCTCCGGGCACATCAGTTCCCACCAAACAACCAGTTCCGATTAGCAACAGATTTTCCGGGGAAAAACAGTCGGCTGACTGCTTCATTCCCTTAAGCAACAACCAATGATTTAGCCCTCTTCCTCCCAATAAACGCTCATTATATTCCCTTGCTGATTTTTCAACAATATCCCCTGTCGTAAGGTTGACCTCAATCCCTTTCGCTTCTAAGCAGCCTCTGGCTTGAACCACCCTCTAGAACAACCTCCCGCAATTCAGCCATATAGTTTATTAATACTATTATCGCTCCTCACACCCGGTCATCATAGAACATTATCATATCAGTCAGTTATTAAAAAGCCAAGCCTTAAGCGAAGGCAATATCTTACCTCAGCGAAAACTCGAGCTGTTCAGTCGCAAAGCATCAATTCTGGCCGAGGCTGCAACTGGCAAAGCTTATATAAGAGAGGCAACCTTGCTTTTATGCATTCGTGGCTCATCCTCACCCCAAAGCCTTCTGGGCTTCTCTGGCCAGTTCGATCGGTTTCGCGATCCAGATATCAGGAAACTGCCTCATATGCTGAATCAAACGTTCCAGCATTCTTATCCGAGAAGCTCTCCCAATTAACTGAGGATGCATGCATAGCACATAAACACAACCCTCATCTAGCTCATACATCCCATCAAACTCGCCCTTCCAAATCTCATACACCGTTTCCTGGCTTTGAAGGTTTGCCTGATATGGAAAGCTTGGGTACATATTCCAGCCAAAATGGGGCCAGTCATCCAGCATCCAATGCATTGGGAGAACAACAATCTTGTTCTTTTTCATTTGCTTTATGTAAGGAGAGTCCGTTCCCATCATGGTAGTGTCATAAACAAAATCAAATTCATCCAAGAGCCCCCACGTCTGGTCACCCATATCTGCCGCTGGAGACCGGTAGCCATACGGGCGATCTTTGAAAACTTTTTGAAACAATTCAAGGCCTTTCTCAAAATCTTCCTTTTCTTGTTCGTACGTAAGATCGGCTGGATTGACGTGGCTGTAACTGTGAAAGCCGATTTCGTGATCTTCATCAAAGACCTGTTTTACCATATCAGGATACTCCTCTATGGTTCCACCAGGAATAAAAAAACAGGCTTTGATATCGTACTGTCTTAGCAGTTTCAAAATCCTCGGTACTCCAATGTTCGGCCCAAACTCCCCTAATGAAACACAAACGGGATTGCCGAATTTCGGGTTGACCCTGATCTTACTCCGCCAAATCAAAGGGCCATCCACATCGAACGTAAAACAAACGCCTGATCTAATACTGCGTGGCCATTTCATCATTTTTCTCCTTTCTCTGAGTTAATTATTGTTGAAGCCTCTGGGTCCTGAAAACCCCATAGTCCGCCCCTCTGCAACCCCCTTCTGCCTTTACAAAACTACCAACTAGACGTCTAGCTAAAAAATTGTCTGTGAACACCTCGCTTCCCGAACCAGTTCCTCGGTCCTTTAGGGGTTCCTCTTGACGATGGTTCCCTTATCCTCAATCGACATAAAATCAGCATCCGAGTTGGATGTCAGCCCTGTTTCTATTTGAGAATTTCGAGAGATCGCTTTTACTTTAGACATCAAACTGACTGCTCTTTATATTCGCACCATTGCAAGACTGTCATGGCAAGGATTTGAGCAGCCTTGACTACCGAGGGAATCTCAACGTATTCGTCAATGCCGTGAATGTTCATCGCCCTTGGCCCCGTAAGCGCAGCAGCCATATTGAAGTGCTGAGAAAAGCGGCAATCATTTGCTGCTGCTCTACCGATATATTCAACCTCATGGCCCAAAACATCTTCTGCTGTACTTTTAAAGGTTTGCACAAAGGGGTGATCGGGATCTTGATACCAGGCTTCGGTTTGCCATCCGAACCATTCGATCTCAGGCGGATGCTCTTGAAGCCATGGATCTTTTTGGGCAACCTCCTTTACGGTATTTTCGATCATCTCCTTGATATCATTCATTCTTTCACCAGGGACGAAACCAATTCTGCATTCCATTTCTGCCATTCCTGCAACATTGGACGGCCAATCGCCTGCCTTCATTGTTCCGACATTGATGTGGCAGGATCTTCCCGATCCCTTTTCAAACAGTGTGAAGTGTATTTCACGACCCCTCTTCTCATCGAGTTCGACAAGGGCCTGGTAGATAGGGTACATCTTTCCTATGGCATTGACTCCAAGGTGAGCAAGCCCAGCATGACTTGTTTTGCCTTGAACCTTCACCCTAAAATAGTTCACACCAACATGAGTTATGGTAATATTCAAATTGTGCGGCTCCGAAGCAATCATCGCATCGGCTCTATAACCCTCCATCAAACAGGCCAAGGCTCCGCCTGCACCGCCCGCTTCCTCATCAATGACACTCTGAAGCATCACCATTCCCTTTGGCTTGAGACCCGCTTGTAAAATGCCCTTTAGCGCAAAGAAATTTGCCACTAGGCCAGCCTTCATATCACCTGCTCCCCGACCATAGAGCCTGTCTCCTTCGATCTCTCCCCCCCACGGATCATGGGTCCAGGCATCGACAGGTTCTGGTGACACGACATCCATGTGACCGTTCAGAATAAGAGACCGGCTGGTTGCGTCCCCTGGTAGTGTGCCGATGATGTTAGGCCTGTTTTCGTAAGACATACCAGTATCAATGAAAGCGGGATGACTCTTCACCTTCTCGATATCCGGCTGAAATCGGATGACTTCTAGGCCCAAGGATCGATACAACTCCTCCATGTAGTCTCCGGTTCTCGCCTCGTCTCCCACAACGCTAGGGATTTGAACCAATACCTGAAGGGTTTTGACGATCTCCCCCTCCATCCCTTTGATTCCACTGCAGATTCGTTCTTGAATTTCGCTCTGTTGCATCAAACTATGTCCTCAAAAAATTAGTAATACCATTGATTTTTCCCTCAGCCATCTCGTGTCAAGTATTTTCACAGCGACCAAAGCGGAGATCTTTCTTTCCGAAAAACCATGAATTTGCGGATGATACTTGAAAAGAACTCAAAATTTCTAGGACCTACCCCGGAGTTTCTCCCTGTAATGCTAACGTAAGTTTCCCCACCGGATATGCTGTGCCTGAGTGTCTCTCAACGCAATGCATTCCCATAAGCAACATATTATGCTGGCTTTTCGTAATGCTTTTCCATTAATGTTCGGTATTTGTCCATTGTTTTTCGATTGATATCTATCGGCGGATCTACTCCTTTAGGTATCAGGGATCGGTACTTTCTTCCGGCCAAGCGCTTGTGAAATTCCCTTTTGGCATCTTGGACTATATTTGGTTGCCTCAAGAGATCCACTGCAGAAGTCCCCAAAACCTTTGCGGCCACTGTCATAGCCTTCTTACCCATCGTGCCTCGTACCGAAGCGGCTGCCTGCCAATTATGCCACCCCACACCTGTAGGAGCAGCGGTAAGCCATACCATGGCAAAAGGGGCAAACCAGCTATATTCGGAGTTATCAGTAACAGGAGATGCCCCCTCCCGAAACTCCATTGCATCCTCTGCCAAACCAATTTCATCAACATCCAGGTCCCTCTGCATTTTCTGTGCGAACGCCTGCTCATCCGGGTCGAATTTGGGAGGCCCTACCTCTATCAAATTTTGATAAAGAACGGACGATAATGTTTTATTGGGGATTTTTTCATGGCTGGCGGTGATGAACTCCATTTTGAAAGATGTCTCAGTAGCGAGACTTGCCGCCTCCGCGCACCTGTTAATCCTCTTGATAATCTTTTCCATCTCCTCCGAGGTAGTAATCCTCCCTATTACCCAAACAGTGGAGCGGTCAGGAACCACATTTGGGTATTCGGGGCCCACATCTGAAAACGTGTAGTTAATGGTATTCGCCGCATCTGGATGTCCGGGTTCAATGTGTTCTCTGAGCAGCTCGATCGCGTGGCCCATGAGGAGGGCGCTGTCCAAGGCACTGCGTCCCTCCCAGGGAGCATTTCCATGAGCTGTGCGACCACGAAAGTGGTATTTGACATTAAAATAGGCGTTACAGGTATCATAATTGGCGCTGTTGTAAGTCCAGGGATGCCAGTCGATGATTGCGTCGATTCCCTGGAAAATTCCTGCTCGAGCCATGTATGGCTTTCCCACGCAAATTTCCTCTGCAGGTGCCCCTAGGACCATAATGGTGCCTTTGACTCCAGTAGTTGCAAGCCATTCCTTAATTGCGACCGCCGCCATTATAGCCCCTACCCCTAAAAGGTTGTGCCCACATCCATGACCGGGTGCTCCCTCTACCACAGGACTTTTCTCTGGAGTGGGATGTTGAGACAGTCCTGCCAAGGCATCGTACTCGCAGTTTATTCCTATGACAGGCTTTCCTTCTCCATAGCTAGCCACGAAGGCGGTCGGCATCCCAGCGACCCCTGCGTTTACCTGGAAGCCACAAGCCCTTAAGAAATCCACAAGAAGTTTTGAGGAGACAAACTCTTCGCAACCCAATTCGGCAAAGCTCCATATTGCGTCAGAGTGAGGATACAAATCCTTCCCATGGTCACTGATCCATGAGATCAGGAATTCTTTTTTCTGCGCCATATCTTGCATTTGTCTCCTGAGGCCTCCTCTCAGTTCAATACCAATCATTCACATTCAGACTAGAATTATATGGTGAGTGCTTATAAATATGGTGAAAAAACATAGCATTTCATATTGTGAACACCCCATGCAGGCTTGTGGATTTGGTGCGAGAGTCGCCCCATCCCCCCTATTCGTAAAAAATCTTGATTCGCGTCTGAGTGTCCTCAATTTTGACAATCTCCATCTGAAGGACAACAATCCCTAACTGTCTGGCTATCCGTATCTCGTTTGTACACTTCTTTAGATACGCTTGCTCAAATCAATTGAAATCAAACCCCGAATAGAGCTCCGTCCAAAATTGCGAAGCCGCGCTCCAGCTGATCATCAGTAATCACAAGCGGCATTAGGATTCTTATGACATTGTGATAGACCCCACAGCGAAGAATGATAAGCCCCTTCTCGTAACACCGCTTCACAACTTCCCCAGCCTCATCCGCAGCGGGTTGCTTGCTCTGCCGATCTTTTACCAGCTCCATGCCCATCATGGGGCCAATCCCACGGACATCCCCCACGACCTCATATCTGTCTTGCAGGCCCAGGAGCCGCTGACGAGTCTTTTCTCCCAACTGTGCCGCGGTATCCAAAATTCCCTTTTGAAGCATATCAAGCACTACAAGACCTGCCTTGCACGATACCGGGTTGCCTCCATAGGTTCCACCCAGACCTCCCACATGGGGTGCATCCATGATTTCTGCTCTACCGGTGATGCCAGCCAATGGGAGCCCTGCACCAAGAGATTTACCAGTAAAAATAATATCCGGGATAACATCAAAGTGCTCAGAGGCAAAGAGCTTCCCCGTTCGTCCCATCCCGGATTGAATCTCATCCATAATGAAAATGATACCATGTTTCTCACAGATTGCCTTGATTTTCTTAAAATATTCCTTTGGGGGGACAATAAATCCCCCCTCACCTTGAACCGGTTCAGCAATAACCGCTGCCACGTCATCTGCAGCAACATTACCAATGAAAAACTCCTCCAGATAATCAGCGCAATAAGTTTTGCAGGTGGGATATTCCAGACAAAAGGGACACCGGTAACAGTATGCAAAAGGCATCCGGTAAACCTCGGGACAGAACGGACCAAAGCCCCACTTGTATGGCTGAATCTGACTGGTAAGAGTCATGGCCATATAGGTGCGCCCATGAAAGGCGTTCCGAAAGGCAATGAGGGCACTCCTCTTTGTTGCATAGCGGGCAATCTTTACCCCGTTTTCCACGGCCTCAGCTCCACTGTTAACAAAAAAGGTCTTTTTCGGAAAGTCTCCAGGTGTAATCTCATTCAACCTTTTAGCTAATTCAATATAGGGCTCATACATGGTTACGTGAAAGCAGGTATGAATAAACTGCTCTGCCTGCTCCTTTATGGCGGCTACCACTTGCTCCGCGCAATGGCCTACATTCTCCACCCCGATTCCCCCAGCAAAATCAATGTATTCCTTTCCTTCAACATCCTCAATTATTGCCCCCCTTGCGCTTTTCACAAATATCGGGGTTATATTAAATGGCCCACGCGGGACGTGCTCTTGCCTTAAATCCATCAATTCCTGACTCGTTCTCTCTGCCATGATCACTTTCCTCTTATTTCTATATCTAATTTCTTGGATTGATTCCTTTCAGTCTGGTAAAACCTGTCTCTGTCAACCTCAATACAGCCTGCCCCATATCGCCAACTGAGAGATAAAGGATTATACACATAGGATCATCTTTTCGGAGGATTTGATGCTCTACTGGCTGGATGCATATGTCTCTTAACACTGTCAGGACTTCTTCCAGGCCATCTGCTTCAGGATTTACTTCCAAAAGAATTTGAGCCTTAGACGGATGTGCCTTCAAAGACTGAGCCAAGTCATCAAATTGATCCACTTCTTTTTTTACCCGTCTTCCAGCCATAAACTTGAGCTTGCTGAAGAGTTTCCTTGATATCAGTTACAACAGCAACTTTTGTACCAAGCGAGGAAATCTTTCCAATTCAGATTTAAATGATTATTCGCCATCGCATCAGATAGTTCAAAGGCCTCGGAGCGCCGCCCACTGAGCGACTAAGTTCGATGAATTGGATGTTGTAGCTATCATCCATAAGTTATTCTCTTATAGAAATATTGCGTGAATAAGCTACACAAAGCCATGCGGTTTGATGCAATTATTCATCGTGATGAAAAATCGCATCATTTTTGTGGGATTATGTTTGCCTTTAAGGTTGATGTGGATTGGTTACTTCCTAAAACACTTATGAGCTTTTCTCTGACTTGTACAAGTCCGTAAAGAGTAAGCGATCATTCTTTTTGCAGCCTCTCCATCGCTCCTGGTAAATTCCATGCACTTATCCCGGTCAGCAAACCATCAAGGATTTACCTTATCTCTTACCCAATAAGAGCCCCAGCAGAAATTAGGCCTTTGAAGTTGGAGGGATCCCTGCTTCATTCCATCCCCTTAACCGATAATAATCTCGAACAAGGGTTTCTACTTCATCAGCAGTGATTCTGCGGCCATCTTCCAGACTTTCCGTGGTGAGCCGCTCTGGGAGGCGGTCATCGGCAGCGGTAAGTCCTTCCCGTAGGTTGAAACGGCGTGTGTTGTTGGTGACCCGATTCGCCAATCTCTGAAGCCCAGAATGATCGAGTTCCATCCCTGTGGTAAGCCCTATGATCTTTCCAAGCTCATTCCACATGTAAAAATCTCTGTAGAACCTGCATACAATGAGACAATCATGGAGGGTACAACGATCTTCAAAATCAAGAAAGAGTTCTGCCTTACCCTCGATCTGGTCGGAATCAATCAAACCTGCCAGTTCTGCCTTGTAAAAGGTACTCCGCAAATGGCATGCACCTCGATCGCTTACTGCATAGGCCAGACCCATCCCCTTCAGGGCCCGCGGATCATACCCTGCGGGTTCCATACCCTTCACATGGACCGCAATCTCCTCCAGCCCTAATTCTGTACTGGCGGGCTTGATTCCTTCAGCCAAAAGATTCCCAATTCCTTCTCTCAGTGCAATCTTATGCAATAGATCGGCAGCCAGATCAGGATCGCCATACTTAAAGTGGTCGGTAATCTTCCCCAGCTTGGAGGCCTCAATGGCAAAGGCAACCAGGTTTCCGGCCGTGATAGTATCCATGCCCAGGCGATCACAGATATCGTTTAGGTAAGCGATTTCATCTAACCTATCTATAAGACAAAGCCCCCCAAAGGAATAGATAGTCTCGTATTCGGGTCCCTCAAGTTTAAGACCACGGTGACGTCCTTTCTGAACTTCAATGTAATTACCGCAGCCCATAAAGCATGTCTTACAGGCCCTTGAATGGGGATTAAGGTTATCTACCAAGCTCTCCGCACTAATCTGCTCCCACTTGTCAAAGTTTCCCTGGGACCAATATCGGGTGGGAAAACCACCGGCCTTGTTTAAAATGGCCACCATCATGGGAGTTCCATGGTTACGATACGCATTAGCGGCCGGATGATCTTTATAGGTCTTCAGGGTCTCTCGGGCAAAGGCCTTGAGCCCTTCTGGATCAGCAAAGGGACGTGTCTGCTGGCCATGGAATGCGATGGCCTTGACCTTTTTAGAACCCAGGACCGCGCCCATGCCGGTTCGCCCGGATGATCGCCAGTAGTCATTTTCCACCACTGCGAAGCGAACCAGATTCTCCCCAGCGGGCCCAATCACCATAACCCCCGCTTCAGAGATGGCTATACGTTTTTTAATCTCGTCCTCAGTAGCATAGGTGTCTTTTCCCCACAGCTCGGTGGCATCATGAAATTGAACCTCTGTGTCCGTTATTTCTAACCAGATGGGCTGACTTGAGGCCCCGTTGATAACAACGACGTCATAACCGGTGCGGCTTATAGGTACTGCTAGCCGCCCCCCTGAGTAAGACTCTCCATAGAAGCCAGTGAGAGGAGATTTGGTAAAGAGACCATGTCGACACGAACCATAAATAGCACTATCAGTTGCAGGGCCGAGCGCAATAATAAGGTTATTCTCAGGGGCAAGAGGATCTATCTGGGTCGGGTTTCTCTCTAAAAGTAAATGGGTTGCTAAGCCTTTGCCCCCCAGGAACCGACGGAAGAGCTCTTTGTCCAAGGGCTCAACCCTGGTTGTTTGGTTGGTCACATCAACGGTCAATAGGCGTTCAAAAAATCCATTCATAACTTCCTCTTTTCAGATAAGCATTCCAAACAATTAATAATTGACTTTATTATCCGGAAGATTAGCTGCAACTCTGTTAGAACTGTGCTGGAGTTACGTTAAAGGTCCCGGGTGGCATTTGCCTCTACTCCATGGCTGTCAAGCTCTGAGTGGTCCTGTGTCCCTTTTTCTTGAGTTCTATAGCCACTCTCCTCTCATTTCTTATTTGGGCCAAGCCCTTTTTGATTAACCCCCTTCAGCCTGGTAAACCCTGCCTCTATTAACTTCAAGACGGCTTCCCGCATATCATCAGTTGAGAGGTAAAATAGTATACACGAGGGATTTCCTTTCCGGAGAACATCATAGTGAGTGGCCTGAACTCCAAGGACTTTCAAGATTCCCACGGCCTTCTCCAACGTTTTTCCTTCAGCCTCCAGCTCCATAAGAATCTGTGCTTTAGATGAATGGGCTTGTAATGATTGGGAAATCTCGTCAAATGAGTCCACGGCAATTCCAAAATATCATTTTGAGTTATTTGGTGACTTTCTCTCATATGGAGATCAGCAATATTTATACCAAAGAAGGAAGTGTAAATCTTATAGAAATAGGTAGACGGGGATGGATTAAAGGTGGAGCGATCCTAATAAGGATGGATCATATATATGAAGATGAGTGTGTGAGTTGGGCAATGGAACCTCTCTCCCGAATTTGATGCAATTAATCATCATAATGCACTATTGAATCAGTTCGAATGCCATATCGTTTGGCCTTTCGGGCTAAGGTGGATTGGTTAATGCCCAAAGGACCAGCGGCTTTTCTCTGGCTTCCGTAAGTCTTTAACGCGTTGACGATGATTTCCCTTTCCAGGCTCGCCACTGCTTCTGGAAGATTGCGCCCATCTCTCGTCAAGTAAACATCCTTCTTGGATTCCCCCATAAGAACGTGTGATGGAAGATCCTCCAAGTCAATATGGTCTCCGGGAGTCAGAACGACCAGTTGCTCCACCAGGTTAGCGACTTCTCGGATATTGCCAGGAAATGAATAGCGGCAAAGGCAGTCTACCGCTCGAGGAAGGATTGCCTTGTTCATTGAGCATTTTTTGTTGAATTGTTTGAGAAAAAAACAGATAAGCGGAGGGATATCGTCCATCCTTCCACGAAGTGGGGGGATTTTTAAAGGAACTACATTCAATCGAAAGAGGAGATCTTGCCGAAACTCTCCCTTGGTTGACATCTCCTCTAAATTGCGGTTGGTGGCAGCAATAACCCTTGTGTTTATTTTCTTGGTAGTTGTACCTCCAATGCGGACAACCTCGTTTTCTTCCATAAACCGCAAAAGTTTTGCCTGCACATTTAGTGGAAGGTTTCCTATTTCGTCAAGAAATAGGGTCCCTCCTTCTGCTATCTCAAAATGGCCGGGTTTTCCTTTGGCCCTGGCACCAGTAAAAGCTCCCTCCTCATACCCGAATAACTCAGACTCGATGAGGGATTCAGGGATGGAACCACAGTCTATACGAATGAAAGCACCATCCTTACGCCGAGAAGCCATATGGATAACCTTGGCAAAAGCCCCCTTTCCTACTCCAGACTCACCCATTATCAGTACAGTCGAGTCTACATGAGCCACCTTCATAGCCATATCGAGGACTCGATGCATCGACTCGCTTCGGATTACCATCTGTGAGAGGAGATTTTTTTTACCCTGTGCCTGGGAGAGCTTAGAGCGATACCTTCGTGCAAGGGCACGACTTTCCTCCAACTCATTTCGCAATCTATTTAGTTCCGTTATATCCCGTTCGTTGACAACGACCAGGCTAATCTCTCCATGATCATCTAACACTGGGCTTCCAGTTACAAGGATCTGCTTTCCATTTCTCAGCTTCTGAATTATTGTGATGGCGGCACGGGCCCTAAGGACCTCAACCGTTACAGAGCGGTCAAGTAGTCCTTCACGGACAAGGTCTTCCATTTTCCTACCGACGACCTGCTTTGCGTTTACGCCATTGATTTTTTCTGATGCACGGTTGATACGGACAACCTTTCCATATCGATCGCATACCCAGAGGCCATCATAGGATGAATCGATGATGGCATCGAGTTGTTTCTTTATCTCCTCTTGGGCCTTGAATTCTGCGCGGCTCATTGTAAAAGTCTGGGACTCTTGAATTAAATAATGGATAAAGAGATTTATTAAAAAGTTTATCTTCTATGAAGAAGCTTTGCAACAATTTTCGCGTCAATGTTTAAACCTCAGAAGCTTTTGGCCTACTCTATTGTATTGATGCAATAACTTTATCGATAATTTTTGAAGTATTTTTCATTGACCATGGGTACTGGTCATTGCTAATCTAATAGGTGCCTAAGGTGAGCTAAAGTTAGAAGGTTAGAAAAATATAGGTGACACACTATGTATAAAACTGGAATTGTAAGGGATGAAAGCTATATCGACCATCGGCCTGGAGACTTTCACCCTGAAAGTCACCAACGCCTGGAAATTACCTATGAGATGCTCAACGACGTGGATATGAAAGATAACTACACGGATGTTCCGGTGAGAGAGGCTACACAAGACGAATTGCTCTCTATTCACTCCAAAGAGTATGTCAACCTGGTTGCATCTACAGCTGGGAAGCCACACGGGTATCTTGACGGAGATACCCAGACCTCCGCTGGTTCTTATAGGGCTGCTTTACGTGCCGCTGGAGGCCTTATGAATGCCATCCAAATGGTAAACAGTGGTGAGCTCGACAATGCCTTTGCCCTGGTGAGACCACCCGGTCATCATGCGGAGAGGAACAGGGGTATGGGATTCTGCCTCTTCAACAACGTAGCCATAGGGGCCAGATATGCCCAGACAGAACTGGGTCTTAAAAAAATCCTGATAGCTGACTGGGATCTGCACCACGGCAATAGCACCCAGCACTGTTTTGAAGCTGATCCTACCATTCTGTACTTCTCCACACATCAATACCCCTTCTATCCAGGTACCGGTAGCTTTACCGAGGTAGGCAGGGGTGATGGGGAAGGATATACAGTCAATGTCCCGCTTTCAACAGGATATGGTGATTCCGAATTTAATGCTATTTATCAGCAGATCCTTCAACCCATAGCCCTGAAATTCAAGCCCGATCTGTTTCTTGCCTCTGTAGGATTTGATATTTATGAGGGTGACCCCCTCGGGGGTATGCTGGTCACCCCTGATGGATTTGCCGGCCTGACACATACCCTTATGGACATCGCACGCCTCACCTGCAATGGCAAACTGGTCTTAACACTGGAGGGTGGTTATAACCTTCAGGGTTTGAGGGATTCGGTGAAGGCAGTTTTAAAAGAGCTAAGAGGGGAGTCAACCACAGAGAACCGCGATTTGGCAGGAGAACAGGGCAAAGGAGCTATTGCCCCAATAATTGAGAAGGTAAGAAAGGTTCACAGCAGGTACTGGGAGATTTGAGATTTTGGTTTAATTAGTTTGATTTGTTGTATTAGTTTATTGGTTGTTGAGCACGCTGGGGGATAAGATCCGTTGAGATAAAGAAAATATTGTATCCCCGTAGAGAACCAAACATAAGACAAAACAACTAATTTAACCAATAAAACCAATAGAACCAAAGCTAGAGATTTTCTTTGACATACTGTACGGCATTCCTGAAGATGGTAATCCCTTCACCCTCTTCCTTTTCAATCCCTTTACCTATTCTGGCCAACTCCTCCCTCTTTGAAACCCAATCCGGGTGGTTTGTATAATGATTGTAAGCCTCTGGATGGGGCATAAGCCCCAATACCCTTCCAGTTGAGTCGCAGATGCCGGCAATATCATAGAGTGATCCATTGGGATTGAGCGGCCACTTACCATAAGCTGGATTACCGTCTTGGTCTGCATACTGGATTACTACCTGGCGTTCCTTTATTAGTCTGTCAATAATCTCTTCTCGGGCATAAAGCTTGCCCTCGCCGTGTCTCACAGGAAGCTCAAGGGTGGAAATCCCCTTGGTGAAGATACATACGGTATCCTCCATGACCTTGAGTTTGACCCAGGTATCC
>JAUVXZ010000191.1 GCA_030603345.1 Pseudomonadota bacterium | reverse complement strand
GCCACTCCCAGGCTACCGCAGCAACCATCTCGTCGACTTTCTCCTGAGGCCAGAATTCCACCTCTTCAAAAGCTTTCCTTGCTTTACGATACATTTCCTTAATATTATCTTCCATAGTCCTTATCTAACTTCCTTCTCTTTGATTAATCGCACTTCCAGTCTTGACTAGCAAATTTCCTTGCTGGAAGGCGGGCTGCCACTTGCCCGATTACGGCTGAAGCACCATACGGGAGGGGAGAAGGGCACCATTACCCCAGTTTCCCCTGGCAGAGCCCGCCTTCTATATTTTAACGTAGCCAAGAGTCCAAGGCTTACGCCACAGTCCACTCCTCCTCGATTCTTTCATGGATTAAAATTCCCCTTTTCGCCAATTCAGCAAAGAATTCCTCGGGGTCAAAGACAAGTTCCGGAGCAACAACACCAGTTCCTTTACTCCTACCTGCCATTATCAATTGAGTTCCTATAGACATGGGAATGCCCACAGACCTGGTATAAGCTCGGAGACCTGCCCACTCTGGAATAGAGCCATTCGAAGTGGGATGACTACTTGTTAAAATATGCCGAACCTTCCTTTTGCCTTTCGTTCCGGTGACTTCAACATGTAGACAATAACCATACAAATCGGTTTGCCTTCCCTCGGGAGAACCCAGCCAATGAGCTGCAATTGTATCCAGTGTACCGACTTCAACTGGATTCCCACGAATATCTTTTACTTTAACCGTATCATTACGCAACAGACCCCACTCATACAAAGCTCTTAATAACGCCATATTCTTTTGGGGCCAGGTTCCCCTTACCTCAATCAACCTTACTCCCTTGCCCTTCAGTGACTTAGGTAAAGTAATAGTTTCTGGATGAGGAATAATATATTCCTCACTTGGTCCAAATGGCTCCGGCAAATCAATCATTTTTGGTCTCCCAAATGGGGGAACTTGTTTAAATTCCCCATCCTCAAAAACGGTCCGGCTCTTAAGATCAGGGTCATATTCAAATCTAGTCGTCTCCCTTATGGCCGGTGAATAAGCAATAGGCCTATATGCTCCGTGACTAATACAAATAGTGTCTACAGTATCCATCTGATTGCAAGCAAACATTGCCATAATATTTGTTGTCCCCGGGGTCATACCAAAGCCTGGAATAAAAATCTTGCCACAATCTTTAAATTCCTGGTCAAGTTCCCAACCCGTAGTCCCATTTAAGTTCATCCCGTGAATTTTTGCCCTAATAGCACAGGACATTACTTGAGCATTCAGCTCGATTGTAGTTCCATCCAGAACAAAATCACATTGCTTCATAAGCTCAATCATTTCATCTGATTTATTGACATCGACCCTCTTAAAATCAACCCGAGGGTCATCCAGAAGCTTAACTACTTCACTTCCTGCTTCTTCATTGAAGTCCGTAACAATTATTTTAGAAACCTCATTAGCAGTTGTAGTCGTCACAAGATCTATTATAGTTTCCCTGCATATCTTACCCCCTCCTCCTACAAACAAAACCTTCATTTTCTGACTCCTTTCTATTATTTGGAAAATTGAAGCATCTTACTATCACCTTAAAACTAGTTCAACTTCGCTCACCTCCTTTGAGTTTTCTCCCTCACTACTCTGAGTTAATACACCATACCACGCTCAACTTCGCTCAGGCACTCATCTATGATATTGATGGCGTCATCCATCTCCTTTCTACTTATAGTCAATGCTGGAGTGAAAACTAATACATTTCCCATCGCCACCTTAAAGCTCAGACCCTTCTCCATCGCCTTATACATTACTGCTTCTGCCTCTTCACGCGCCCGTTCTCTTGTTTCTCTATCCTTCACCAATTCCACACCAAACAATAGACCTTTACCTCGAACATCTCCTATAAGCCGGTGTATACTCTTCATTTCATTAAACTTGCTCAGGGCATAATCACCCTGTATCCTGGCATTCTCCGCCAATTTTTTCTCTTCTACAAACTCAATAGTGGCCAGAGCAGCAGCACAACAAACAGGATTCTTTTCATGGGTATAATGGCCTATGGCACGATTGCCCATTACATCCAATCTCTCCCTAGCGATGATACCCGCAAATGGTAAAATACCCCCTCCCAATGTCTTCCCCATGACAACGATATCTGGAACAATGTCATAGTTCTGGAAAGAGAACATTTCGCCAGTTCTAGCCGGGAAATTAGTGATTTCATCCAGTATCAACAGCGCACCATTATCATCACAGGCTTTCCTGATTTCCTTCCAGTATTCTTTAGGGGGTATGTAAGGAATACTTCGCGTTGTCTCAGATATTACTGAAGCTATATCTCCCTCTTTTTCAAGAACATACCTGACCATTTTAGCGCACTCCAAATGACATTTATCAGGGCCGGAATACCCGAAAGGACAGTGATAGCAGTCAGGAGGTGGAACGTGCTCCGTTCCGGCCAGAAAAGGCCCGCTATCCCCCCGAAATATTTCCTCCCCACCCACACTTATGGAACCAAATGAGGCACCATGAAAAGAATCCCACATTGATATCGTCTTGAACCTTTTAGTAGCACCTCTGGCGAGTTTTATTGCCATTTCTATAGCGTTGGTCCCACCGGGACAAAATAGACACTTACTAAGGTCCCCGGGAGCTATCTCAGCTAATTTCTTAGCCAATTTGATGGCAGGAATGTTGGTATACCGACGTGTACAGAATGGTAGCTCCTCCATTTGTGCTTTGATGGCATCAATCACCTTGCGATTACTAAAACCAGCACTATGCACATCATTGCCGTGGAAATCCAGATAACGTTTCCCCGTTATATCCTGAATATAAGGCCCCTCACACCTGGCCATCACATTCAAGCAGGGTGTTGACAAACTCTGATGTATGAAGTATTTCTCATCTTCAGCTAACCACTTTTTAGCTTCTTCTGATACATTTCTCTCTGCCCATATTTTTCGTTGTGGCGATATACTTACATCACCCTCTGCAACATCATACTTTTGTTTTTCCATCTCGACTCCTTTCCAGAATTTAAATTTGGCTTTCTGATTTGCCGCCTATTCGCCTATTACTCTTTTAAGATATGAACGTTTCGAGGAATGGTGACCACAACTTTGTCACCCATGCTACGTATACCTAGAGTGGTAGGGTCGTATTGATCTATGAACAGGTCTCTGCCTTCGATGTCAACTACATACTTGACCGTGGACCCTGCATACATAATGCTTTTTATAGTGCCCTTAAATTTATTTACCTCTATTGCCTCCTCAAGTGAGCCTATGTATACAGTCTCAGGCCTGATAATGAGATAAACTTCCCGGCCTGCCTTGATATCTTTTTCACTACTCAAAATCTCTAAATCACCTAACTCCGTCGAGACAGTGGCGGGTTCCGTATCCTTTCCTGTACTCTTAACCTCTCCCTTTAAAATGTTAACATAGCCAATAAAACTGGCTATGAATTCATTATTTGGCTTTTCGTAAATTTCAATAGGAGCTCCAACTTGCTCTATTATTCCCTGGTTCATAACGATAAGCCTATCTGAAATAGTCATCGCCTCAACCTGGTCATGGGTAACAAAGATGGTAGTTATATTCACTCGCCTCTGAATCTCATGAAGTGTGGTTCGCATCTGCACCCGAAGGTTAGCATCCAAATTAGAGAACAGTTCGTCCAGCAAAAGGACTTTCGGCTCTAGGGCTAAGGCTCTAGCAACAGCTACACGCTGCTGCTGCCCACCACTTAGCTCATCAATACGGCGATTTCCCAATCCATCTAAGTGAACCAAGTGAAGCAACTCCTCCACACGCTCTTTGATCCGTTCTTTCTTCCATTTATGAACCTCCAGCCCATACCTTATATTACCGGCTACGGTAAGGTGAGGAAATAGAGCGTAACTTTGAAAGCACAGCTGGACATTTCTCTTATCCGGAGTTACATCGTTAATTACCCGCCCCTCCAGAACTATCTTCCCCGAATCAGATTTAGTCAACCCACTGATAACTCGTAATAAAGTGGTTTTACCACAACCACTCGGTCCTAAGAAAGTGACCAACTCCCCCTCCTTGACATCAGTAGAGACACCCCTTAATGCTTGAACCTCACCAAAGGATTTATGAATATCATCTAAAACTAACATCGATTTCCTTTCATCACCCACTTTAACCCCTCCTTGTTATGCTTAATCCCGTCCATTTGCTCATGTATTGGATAATCGCCAGACAGATACCTACAATTACAACCAATTTCACAACCGTGGCAGATGCCAATCCTATATATCCATACTGTGCCCACTGGAAAATAAAAACCGAAGCCAGGGGAGACCCTGGGGAAGTAAGGAAAACCACAGCGCTTAAGGATACCATTGTGGTCATAAAGACATACATAAACCCATACATAGCTGCGGGGAAGATAATAGGCAAAACTATTCTCCTGAATGTCGTGACAGTGCTAGCTCCCAGGTTTAAGGATGCCTCTTCAACTTCAATGCTAAGCTGCTGTAGTTTAGTAATTCCCGCCTCCATACCTACAGCCGCAAAGCGGAACAAACAGTTAATAACTAAAATTATCATTGTTCCAGTAAGTAGCAAAGGTGGATTATTAAAGGCAAATAGATAGCCAAGTCCCAGAACGGTACCGGGTAGAGTAAATCCTGCCAAATACAATCCCTCAAGAGCAGATCGACCTCTAAATTTCCCCCGTATGACTACATAGGCTATTAAAACGCCTAATAACGCGCCAAATAGACCCGCAAGCAGAGAAACTTTTAGGCTATTAATAAGTGCCTCATTAGCACGCCAATCCAGAATATGGCTGAGTGTAAATGTATTATCAATCCCCACAAGCTTGGTAAATGCCCCGACCCCAACTACTCCAAAAGAAAGCAAAATAAGGCCACAGGCGATAAAAGAAATGACAATCATTGGTATTAAGATATGGGGAGTCATATGTCTGGGTTCCGCAGAAATGGGCTTACCCGAAACCGTTACATAACCTTTGCCTCTGATAAGGTAGTCTTGTATCATGAAAATGATTACGCAAGGAAGGACTAAAAACATAGATAAAACACCGGCCATATTAAAATCGTGTTCAACGCCTGTAACTATAGTATAAATATCCGGCGCCAAGAATGGAGTTCTCCCACATAAAATTGCCACATTTCCAAACTCGGCTACCGCCATGACATAAACTATAAGAATAGCTTTCAGAAAGCTTGGAGTTAATAAAGGAATAGTGACGCTGCGTAAAATCTTTCCTTCTGAAGCCCCCAGATTAGCAGCACTATCTTCTAGGCTCGGGTCAAGGGAGCTAAGAGTATTCTCAATTATCAGATAGGCCAAAGGAAGAAACGCAAGCGTCTGGGCTATAACACATCCTGGAAAGCCAAAGATGTCCCACCCGAGATTAAAAGCTTTGGTTATAAATCCACTTCGTCCCAAAAGCATTATTAGTGAAAGAGCAAATATATAAGGTGGTGCTATCAGCGGCAATAGCGTAATCCCCTTCAAAGGGATACGAAGAAAACGAGGCCCCCGGGTAGTCATATAAGCAATACAAAAACCGGCAGTTATACACACCGATGTTGTCAGAACGCCGAGAAGTAGGGTATTCAAAAAAGACTGATAGTAATAGGCAGTAAAAAATTCCCTGAAAAACTCTAGGGTAAATCCCTCTGGACCAAATACACCCTTTACCAATACTGTGATAACGGGCCAAACGATGAATATGGCGAGAAGCAAGAACAACAAGCCGCCTGTGATATCAACCGTATGAGCACTTAGAAAACCCTTTCTGTTTTGCCACAGTAATCCAGGCTGATTTAGTGCTCTTGCTTCTGCCATTCTCGCCTACCTTATTCAGCAGGCACCCTGCCGATCCTCTCTACCCACTCGTCAATAAGCCTGCTTTTATTGGCAACAGCCCATCCCTGATCAATGTTGGGCATATACTGGGGCACTTCCCCATAAAGGGCACTGACCGCTACAGGGTCTTTGGTTACATAACCGGCTAATCCACTCCAAAACTCACAGAACTTCGTGGTTCCGAAGAGGTCTATAATTTTCTGGCAGGTGTACAGCTTCTCAGTTCCCTTAAAAATAATGGCACCAGCAGAACCGTAACCAATCCCCTCTTCGGGGACAGCCCACACAAGGGGATAGCCCTCCTTGATTCTTGGTAAGACCATCTCATCTGAGCTGATTCCTAGCATAAATTCTCCCCTGCCCACAAGGTCGCTGGGAACATTACCACCTCTGGTAAAATGGTGTATATTTTTGTTCAACGCTTCCAGATATTCCCATCCTCCTTCTTCTCCTTTATCCACATTGAAGCCGTAAAGCGTCATAAAGCTATACAACATCATGAAAGCGGTGCCAGAGGTCGCTGGAGAAGGCATAATAATGTTATCCTTCCACTTAGGATCCAAGAGCTCATCCCAACTCTTAGGCATATCGTAACCTGCTTCAGCAAGCATATCCTTATTGCCCACTAAAACAAATGCCCAGTTCCCGTTGTTCCACCAGTACCCATCGGGGTCTACCCATATATCATCATCTCCCCGCCAGGTTGGAGAATCATAAGCTACAGCCCATCCTTTCTCCTTGGCTTCTACCATTAGTGGAAAACCTACGTTCCAACACAGGTCTGCAGAAAAACGAGGAGCTTCAGCTATCACCCTGGAGTGAATTACCCCGTGGGACAGGGAATCAAATCTAACTTTGACACCCAGCTCATCTTCAATAAATTTGGCTACTTCTCCATCTATCTCCACTGCGCCAGAACCCCCAAATGCCGTTACAAAAGCGGCGAGCTCAGGTGCTGGTGCCGGGGCCGGGGCGGGAGCAGGAACTGGGGCCGGAGCAGGCGCCGGTGCAGGTGCCGGGGCCGGAGCCGGTGCAGGTGCCGGGGCCGGTGCAGGAG
>JAUVXZ010000048.1 GCA_030603345.1 Pseudomonadota bacterium | reverse complement strand
GTTGGATGAAGCCAATACAGACCGGTTCAACGAGCTGTTGCAGGAGATTAAGAAGTCATCCCAGATAATCATGGTTACTCATAATCGAAAAACAATGGAGATTGCTGAAAGACTATACGGCATGGTCATGAACAAGACGAGTGTTTCCAAGATTGTGTCCGTAGACCTCAAAGATTACCAGCCAGGCTCAGAAGAAATGTGATATTTTTTTCGAGCACATATCAAGTGAAGCCACCAAAGATTTTGATCACCCGATTCCTTTGAAAGATAGGAATGAGACCTTTGCACAATCCTGTGCTAGACCTGATTTGCAAAGCCCATAGGTAAGGACGGGGTTACTATTCAGCCACTAAGACACAAAGCCACTAAGATTAGAGAATTATTCTTTTAATACCCTTTCTTTGAGGGGCACATTGTCTTCTTTCTTTTCAGATAAGGTGATAAACTCATATTTGTCCTTTGTGTCTTGGTGCCTTTGTGGTTACCTGAACAGTTACAGGACGAGAAACCATATTTTTCGGAACTGGCAGCTATGAAAAGGTCTCGGAATAAGCAGAAAAAGGAGGGAAAGATTTCCTTGGCTAAACCTGAATCTGCTCACAGTAGTATGCCTGCAAGAGGGCTGCGTGATAAGCTTTCCAAGACAAGAATGCGGTTGGCAGGCAGGCTCAATACCGTGCTAACGGGAAAAAAGGCATTCGATCCATCTCTCTGGGAGGATCTTGAGGAGATTCTCTTTACCTCAGACATCGGTGTTGAGACAACAGAGCAGCTGATGGACGGGCTAAAACAACGGGTGGATCTGAGGTCTCTCGAAAAACCAGACCAGATAACAACTATGCTCAAGGAAGAGATGATTTCCTATCTGCAGGTCAGCCAGAAAAATTCTCTTGGTGGCCCCCCAGATAAGGCCACCGGGATCGTGCAGGTGATTATGTTTGTTGGTGCTAATGGGGTGGGAAAGACAACAACTATTGCCAAGATGGCTCATTTCTTTCAAGGCCATGGCCATAGGGTAATGCTGGTGGCGGCAGATACCTTCAGGGCTGCTGCGATTGAGCAACTCGAGATCTGGGGAGGTAGAGTAGGGGCAGAGGTAGTGAGGCAACAACGGGGGTCAGACCCGGCAGCAGTTGTGTTTGATGCTCTGTCTGCTGCTCAGTCTAAGAACATAGATCAAGTTCTTATTGATACTGCTGGCAGGCTCCATACGAAGTCCAATTTGATGGAAGAATTGAAGAAGGTGCAGAAAATAGCTGGTCAACGGGTTCCTGGAGCTCCCCACAAGGTTACCCTCGTGCTTGACGCCACAACGGGTCAGAATGCAATTGCCCAGGCTCGGGAATTCTCAAACTCCCTCGGCGTAACGGACATTGTTCTGACCAAACTGGATGGAACTGCCAAAGGTGGTGTAGTTATCGGTATCTCTCAGAACCTGGGGATTCCTATCTCGTTTATGTGCATGGGCGAGGGACTTGAAGATTTTGAGATATTCCATCCAAGAGAATTTGTTGAGGCCATCTTTGCTTAACTTCGCTTTCCAGGAAGAAGAGTACCGCTGTTCCTCCTTTTGGCATTTATTGCCTCTAGATTCTTCTGACATTGCACAACAGAGACTTCATCTGAGGGTACCCCATAATGGGTTCCCGGCATTGAGCGTCGGTTAAAAGGTTTGCATTGGCCTCTCCCGGCCACCCATGAGGAACGAGCACGACCCCTTCGGCGACTCGCTCACTAATAGTCGCCTTCATCTTCACCTGACCACGGTCGGTCTCCACGAAGATACCCTCGCCATCCTTGATCCCGTATTTCTCCGCAGTCTTCGGCCCCAGTTCAGCCCTTGGCTCAGGGCTCTTTTCCTTCAGGGCCTTTACCCTCCTTTGTTGACTGTGGGTATAGTAATAGTTGCGGTTCCCGGTGGACAGGATCAAGGGGTACTTTTCACCTAACTCGGCCCAGCGAGACCCCTGTGGGCTTTTCTCTGGTTCCAGATAGGTGGGAGTGGATCATGGCCAGCCTTCTCCAGGGCCTCACTGTAAATCTCGATCTTGCGGGTGGGTGTTGTGAAGGCATCTTCCTTTGTCTCATACGTTTTTTCCTGGTAGTATCCTCCCTCAGGTTTATCGTGCAGAAGCGTATCAAAAGTCAAGCCCGAGGGTTCCAACTCAAAGGCAACAAGTTCTTCTTCGGATTTCCAGGGGAAGTACTCCCCCAACCCCAACTTCTTCGCCAGCTCTGTAAAGAGTTTCCACTCCGACCAGCTCTCATGGAAAGGCTCAACGGCCTTTTTTCTTAACATGAGAAACGGCATACAGTGACACACGTTGTAGGTATAGGCTACCCCCCATTTCTCAAGGTGTGAACAGGCAGGCAGAACGTAGTGAGCTAGCTCAGCGGTTTCTGTCATGAAGAGATCATGAACCACTAGCAGATCCAACCTCTTAAAGGCCTCTCTGAAGGCATTGGTGTCGGGCATTGAAATGAGGGGGTTCCCTCCGACAACCAGGAAGGCCTTCAGTTTTTCGGGGATGCTTTCGGGAACCATGGTTACCACGCCATAAGGACTCTTTCTCCCGAAGACTTCGTAAAAGATACGGTATTGGTCGGCCCCGAGCGGCTCGGATTCGGCTCCCATACCCACATTGCCAAACCTCAAACGGGGACTGATTACCCACCCGCCCGGCACGTTGATATTGCCGGTTATTACCTGCAGTATGGCAAAGGTACGGCTGTTCTGGGTCCCATTAGCCGTTTGATCCTGGGTGGCTGTTCCCTGATAAATACTCGCCCCCTTTGTTGTGGCGAAGAGGCGAGCAAGGCTTCGAATATCCCCGGCAGAAACCCACGTGATCTTTTCTGCCCACTCAGGTGTATACTTTTGGACGTGGGGAATAAGTTTGTCAAACCCGTACGTCCATTTGTCAATAAAACTGGCATCGTACAGGCTCTCGTTTATAATCACATTTATCATTGCGAGCGCCATAGCCCCATCCGTACCAGGCCTGATCCTGAGATACACATCTGCCTTATCCGCCAGGGGGATGCGCTTGGGATCGATGACAACCAGCTTGGAGCCCTTCTTCAAGTTCTCTTCGAGCGCTAACTTCAAGGGAAAGTCAGACTCATCGGGATTGTGACCCCAGAGGATATAGAGATTTGAATCCAGTTCCTCGGTAGGGTACTTCCCAAAGGTAATCTGCCTCGTGCGAATCCTCATCCGGTAGCATAAACTCTCCACCGAGAAGAAGTTCGGTGAGCCAAAGGCAGCTCGAAATCGCTGGGTCAGGCCGGCCATCTCCAGGTTTTCTACCCCTATCGATCCACTGAACAAACCAAGGATATTCGGGCCGAAATCGGCCTTTAACTGATTGAGCTTACCGGCAATTTCCGTCAGGGCCTGATCCCACGTGATCCGCTCCCAATCTCCGTTGACCCGCTTCATCGGGTATTTGAGACGGTTCGGGTCGTAGATATTATCGAGTACTGCCTCCCCTTTCGGGCAGAGCTTACCCTCGTTTAATGGGTGGGATTCCAATCCCTCAACCTTGACCGCCTTTCCATCCTCGACAGTCACCTTCGTTCCACAGCTGTGGTAACAGAGGGTACAATCTGTAAAGACTTCCTCAACATTCCTAGCCATAAATTATCCTCCTTTTACACGCAGATCCTTAAATCTCCTGGCCTTCAGTTCGTATCTGGGCAAGGACCCATAGGGATGGGTCTCAATGCGGTAGCCAATGTTGGTTTTTATCCGCAATTGATCCTTGAGGCGAGCGAGGACGAATTCCTCTTCTCCTTCTTTGCCCGGGAGCAATTCTACCTTCAACAGGATATCATCGATATCGCCTTTTTTACTTACGACAACTTCGTATTCATCCCCCAGCTCGGCGATGCTCCTGACAACCTCTTCGATGGCTGTGGGCGCCAAAAGAACCCCTTTCACTTTAGTGATGTCATCGACCCGCCCTAAAACTCCTCCATGGATAAGGCGAAAACTCCTCCCGCAGTCACATGTAAAATTTGCCCAACGAATGACATCTTTGGAGTCAAATCTAATACAGGGCTTTGCGGTCCGGTCCAAAGCGGTGATGATCATCTTCCCCACTCTGTTAGGTTCGGTAATGAGCTCTCCTGTCTCCAGATCCTCAATTTCCACCAGAAAGAAGGCTTCGTTTATATGGACTCCTCCGGGTTGTTCTGTGCACTCATAGCTCCAAGCCCCACTCTCCGTAGCCCCGATGTGATCGTAGACCTTGGCACCCCATGCCTCCTCCATCCTCCTCTTGGTGGTAGAGATAGATGCGCCTGGCTCGCCAGCACAGGTGATCTTTTCGATAGTGAGTTCCTTGGCAATATCAATGCCCAACCTATTCCTGGCAATGTCTGCCATCCCCAAAACGTAAGTAGGAGTCGCCATGAAGGCCGTACACTTGAGTTCCTGCATCTTGAGGACCCTAGCCTTGGTATCAAGAACACCACCGGGAACCACCTCACAGCCGATTTTCTCAGCTGCGTAGTGGGCACCCCAGAAGGCGACAAAGATGTTGTAGCCGAAGGGTATGAACACCCTGTCAGTATCACGAAAACCCTGGGAATACAAGACATAAGCCCAGCACTCAGAATACCATTCCATGTCCTGCCAAGACTCGGCATGATAGACGGGGTACCCGTGGTCCCAGTCGTCTGCCTAAAGTCGGTCACTTGCTTGACTGGTACGGCAAGCATATCCCCATAGGGAAAAGGTTCTCGTTTCTGCACCTCTCTGAGCATGTCCTTCTCTGCCTTCGGAACATGTTGGAAATCCTCAAAGGTCTTCATATCTCCAGGTTCAAGCCCCACATCATCATACAGACGCCTGTAAAAAGGTGAGTTATCATAAGCCCACCTCAAAATCCTTTTAAGCTTTCTTAGTTGAAGCGCAAATAGCCTCTCTAGCGGCATCGTCTCAATGATGGGATTCCAGTATTTTTTCACGCCCTTCATCTGTTTTATCTCGTATCTTCTTTTTCAATTTCCTGAATCCTTTTTGTCTTGAGCGGAAGGGAACTTAGGGTGTATTCTTCTTGACCAAGTCCGTATCGTAATTTTGATGGCAAATGCAGAGACGATTTTTCTTCCTCCCCTTTTTCCGAGGCATATCTTTTTCGGGGAGTTGAGTAGAGAAGGTCGCTGTCCTATTCCTCACGAACTTTGGTCAGGAATAACCGGACTCCCTTATACCCGTGGCCTTCTTCTGTTATCTTCCTTCTAGCCCGAGGCGGACTGATTTATGGCTGTGATTCCACGTGTCTCCCGGTGAGGCTGTAAGTTCATGAAGCCGTCTCACGGGTCCAGGTTTCGAGTAGCCTGCTCTAAGCGGGCGATAATTCGTAGCCGGTTGCTCCAGAAACGCCGGGGCAGGTTACCGCTTCATAAGCTCTCGGAATTTATCGAGCCTGCCTTTCTCAGTTGCAACCGTGAGTCCCATCTCGGAGATGGTCCTGGGAGTTTCAGGTGTATACTCTCGGGGCACCATGCTGATGGCCTCAGTGTCGCAGACGGTGGCGCAGAGTCCGCAACCGATACAGCGCTCGATATCTACACGCGCTACGTCTTCTACAACCTCGATTGCTCCCATAGGACACCGGTCCTCCTCACACACACCGCATCCAGTGCACAGTTCCGAATTAACCTGGGCATTCCACCGGCTCCTTGCAAAGGCATTTGGATTTTTGAGTTGGGTGAGACCTCTCAACACGGTGCAGCAGCACGTGCAGCAGTTGCAGAGAAAGTTGAGGCGATCCTGGCTGTTATTGGTAGTGTGAACGAGTCCGGTCTCCTCGGCGCGGGTGAGAGTTGCCTGGGCCTCCTCTCGGGTAATCTCCTGGGCAAGATTACGCTCAACAAGGAACTTTGCAAGCCTGTCAAAAGTGAGGCATACATCGCGGGGTTTATCACAAGCAGCTACGCTTACGCGGCAGGCGCACTGTGAGAGCCCGAAACTCGTCGCCCTATCGAGCATTGCTGAGATCACTTCATAGGGAAGCACCTCAAGGGAGAGATCCAGCGTTTGCTCAATCGGGATCACGCGAGTAAGTGGAGTCCTGCTGCCCGTAAACTCGCGCCCTAGGGCCTCGTGGTGGTACTCCATCCAGAGTTTTCCAAGCCGGTCATGCATGGGTGTTCCTCCTCCGGTCATGAAGGGAAACTCGAACATACCGGGGATGGTGGGAAGCAGCGCGTAGCCCATCTCTCCATCCTTTTCCCGACTGAACACAATGCCCTTGTTGGCCATAGACTCGCAGCGATCGAGGACCTCATCTTCGGAAACGCCTACTATTTTGGCGATCTCCTGAACGCTTCTGGGAACAAACACCATGCCGAGTGCTACCGCAACTTCCTCCGGTGTGAAAAGGATCCTGAGAATTTCATCAAAGGCGCCTGATTGAGGCGCCCCGCTTGGGTGTCGGTGGAGGATCTCTCTGAATTTTTCGTAGTTATCCATCTTCATGCACTCCCATAAAGGTTCAACAACGGTATGATGCGCATCCCTGCAGGTGCTGGAGTATAGGGAAAAGCCCCTCCCGTGTCAAATAGAAGGGGGCCTTGGTCGCTAGAAGGAGAAGTCTTCTTCACGGGGTAATTCGAGCCCCTTGCTACTCTCAAATGCATATTCCGCACCACCCTTACGGGAAACGAGCACGGTTCTCCCATCGCCCTTCAAACGCAGATTCTCATGGGGATGTCTATTTCTTATGATATTCATCATGCAAAGTGCCTTTTCCAATCCATCTCCCCGTCCGTAATTCCAGACTTCATCGGGTTGGGCCACACGGGTACCATCGTAGACTGACACATTTTCTATCCTCCGAAGGTTTTCAAAAACTTCGGATATGTCCATGGTGTGGGAGCCTTCAACGCAGACAGGATTTCGCTCTAAGGCCGCTTTGAGAAATGGCTTCCATGGAGCCTTTGACATATCCCTATATGCCATGAAGGCAAGATCAGCCGTTTCATTTTTGTTTCTGAATGAGTCTAGATAATCAATAATTTCTTCTCTGGATGAGTATCCATCTACCTGGATTGGTTCTGATGGTATCCACTTTTTGTTCTCTTCCGGCAGTATTGGGACAGTCTTACAAAACTTTAGTAACTCGCCAATCACCTCCTCTATGTTCCAAGAACAGCGATGGAGGTGTTTCTTTAGTTTTTCGAGATCACACGTGTCATCTATAGCTATCCGAGTTTCCTTGAAAAATGACTCTATTTCATCAAGGATTATCCTGTCTGGAAGGGGACTGGTATAGAATTCGTCTTCATCAATCTCATGGATAAGCAGTGTTCGGGTATTGTCACTTACTTTGAATTTGCTGTTGTGCTCGTAATGGTAAACCTTTTCGGCCTCAATATACCGCGGCTTTCCGCAGCAACTGTGAACAATTTGAAAGCATTTCTGTAACTCTCGTTTTTGCCGAAGGAAATTGCCAAGAATTTCGAAACTAATATCGGTTGTGAGGAAGGCCTTGAGCTTGTCGCGAAACTTTCTATAAACACCAGGATCCATCGCGGCCTCGTCATAAATAGTATGCACATAGCCGGTATTATGGGCTACGATTGTCACCCGCTCATTTTCAAGAGCGCGCCGTGCTTTTGCTGAAAGTTCTGCCCCGTTAAACCACATGTTTTTTGTTATGATTCGCCGGTTATTAGTGATAATCCCAGCACCCACATCTACAAAATTCTGTGAATGTAATGGTGTGGCCATCATATAAATATCGCCTAACGGTATACCAGCAACAACAAAGAGGGCACTGGCGTATAAAGAGGACAGGGAAACGCATTCGCCTGCACCGGTAAGGTAGCCCTCTTTATGCCGAAAGGCCTCCATAGCCTCCAGAGTTTCAGTCTTCCAATAGGGAATGACATCTGAATCATACTTGTCCAGGCCAAAATGCCTTCGTATATCCATGTCGAAATAGTACTTGTCACCTTCATAACCGAAGAGGGCGTTGCTCTGTTTTAGAACTGTTTCGTCGATGAAATCTGAGAAACGCTCAAGTTCCTTTTCCTTGGTGGTTAGCCCCCACGTATCTAAATCGAGATTAAAGGCGAAGTTATCCATAATGTACTGCTTAAGGCGCAGGATTCTCCGATAGGGGGTGATCTTGTGCATCTTCTTAAACCAGGGATTGTCACGCCATTCCCAAAGACGGGGAGACATGATATTTGCAAGCACCAGAGAGAGCATCAGCTCAGGAAAGATAAATACCTCCATATCTGAAAGGGTTACTGCAGAGGAATATTTTTCAACGGATCGTGGATCATGTGGATTATACATTTGGATGACTACCCCCTTTATGATTTGTGTACGCCTGTCGGTGTAACTTGATTGTATAGGAAATTCCTTTTCTTATCAGACAGGATTTACAGGATATTTAAATAGTTAATTCTTGGCTTTCCGCCTGCCCGCTATCGCGAGCTCAAGCGAGACGGGCGGGGATGAAAGCCAAGACAAAAATAATCCTGATGATCCTTTTCATCCTGTCTAACTTGAAATGCTCTGCTTAGTATCTCTGCTCTATGTGTTTCTGCAGCCGCTGTATCTCCCTAATGCTCCCGGCTATCATATCGTCAAAGAGCTGCTGTATCGACCTTATCTCATGAATCATGCCGGCGATCTGCCCCATCATCAGGGAACCCCACTCTAGATCCCCTGACACTGCCGCTTTCTTGAGAGAACCAATAGTAAGGGAGTCTATCTCTTCTCTGCCCTTGCCGTCTTTTTCCATTTTGAGTATCTCTCTGGCAAGATTATTCTTGAGTACTCTGAATTGTAGACCCGTTGTTCTTCCGGTGACAACCGTATCGGTGTCTTTTGCACGAATGATAGCCTGCTTGTAATTCCCGTGTAGGGTACCCTCCTTGGTCGCTAAAAGCCTCGTTCCCATTTGAACCCCTTCGGCACCCAGTGCAAGTGCAGCAATGAGGCCTCTGGCATCTGCAATGCCGCCAGCTGCAACTACTGGTGAATCAGTTGCTTCAACCACCTCTCTCACCAGAACAAAAGTTGACAACTCTGAAGGGCTCACATTTCCCCCACCCTCAATACCCATGGCGATAATCCCATCCACACCTACCTCATTACACCGCTTAACCATATCAAGTGAGAAGACAACCTGAAAGACCTTTATCCCTCTGCGCCTGATCTTTTCAGTGTACAGTGCGGGGTCCCCGGCTGAAGACACAATAACAGGCACCTCCTCTTGCAGTGCTATCTCCATTGCTTTTTTTGATGAGGGAAGCCGCAACGGTATGTTGACTGCAAAGGGATTAACGGTCGCCTCCCTCGCCTGGGCAATGTTGCTCATGAGTTCTTCTGGCTCCATCGTAGCGGAGGCTATGGTTCCCAGGCCACCTGCGTTGGAAACGGCTGCAGCCATCTCCCATCCGGTAATCCATGCCATACCCCCTTGTAACAGAGGGTATCTAATCCCCAATAGTTCGGTAATCCTTGTTTTAAACATCACAGCTCACCTCTCCTCATACAGTTAGGCTCTCTCTTCATCTTCAAAGCCCCTTTTTACATATCTTTCTGATCACCGTTTTCCAACAACCAAATATCCTCGAAAAATCAGTAATGTTCAAAAGTTGTGGCTTTTCCGCCACACACGCCCTTCAAAGGTTTGGTAATGTACTCAGGGGGGCAGTAGTCTCTTAAGGATCAGGAAATGAACAATCTCTCTGGTTCGCAGAGCATGAGTGAAGAAAACAAGGCTACTTCTTATCCAAGATTTCCCTGAGCTTCAGAGAGAGGTTAGTGACACTGAAGGGTTTCTGGATGAAGGCATTGCACCCTCGTTTTAATATCTCGGTTGCCTGGCCATTTATGCTGTACCCACTTGAAAGAAGGGCTTTGATGCCGGGGTTGATTTTTTTCATCTTATCGTAGGTTTCGCCTCCTCCCATCTCGGGCATGATCATGTCCAGGATAACGATACCAATCTGGTCTTTTTTCTTTCTGTAGATCTCTAATGCCTTTTTTCCACTGCCGGCTGTCAAGACCTCGTATCCCATTTTGGCTAACATCTCCTTGCCGACCTCGAGAATCATGCCCTCATCATCCACGAGAAGGACCATCTCTTCGCCCTTTAGCAACTTCTCAGAAGGCTTCTTTTCCTCTACGATTTTTTCTTTCGTGACCGGCAGATAGATGTTAAAGGTGGTCCCTTCACCTTTCTCACTCGAGACATTTATATAGCCACCGTGATTTTTTATGATGCCGTAAGCAGAGGCCAACCCTAAACCCGTTCCCCTGCCCATCTCTTTGGTAGTAAAAAAGGGATCGAATATCCTTTTCCGAGTTGTCTCATCCATGCCCACGCCGTTGTCGATCACCGACATCTTCACATATTTTCCGGGCTTGATATCAATAGCCCTCACAAATTCCTTATCGAGGGTAACATTTTGTGTCTGCAGATAGAGGTCTCCTCCTGATGGCATGGCTTGCCATGCATTTACATAGAGGTTGAGCAACACCTGTTCGATCTGGGCTTGGTCTACTTTCACCGACCAGATGCCCTTCTGATATTTGGTAAAGATCCTTATCTCTTTCTTTGTGGGGGCAAACATACGTGAGGTTTTTTCCATGAGTTCCATGAGATCAGTAGGTTTAATCTCGTATTTTCCACCCCTGGTAAAACCGAGGAGTTGTCTGGTAAGTTCAGCTCCAGTTTGAACGGATTGTTCTATGTTTTTTAATCTCTCATGGTGCGGATGGCTGGAATCAATGTCTAAGAGCATCAATGAAGTGTTTCCTTGAATACCCATGAGCAGGTTATTGAAATCGTGTGCCACGCCAGATGCCATCAGCCCCAGTGCACGAAATTTATCTGATTCTGAAAGTTTTTTTTGTAACTGTATTTCGCCTTCCAGCCGTTCTTTCAATTCACTGTAGAGCCGAGCATTCTCAATGGCCATGGCAGCTTGATATGCAAAGATACTCATCAATACAACATCTTCCTCGGTAAAAGCGGTGCCATCCACCTTGTTCATAAGCTCCAGTACACCGATCAGCTTTGTTTTTGCCTTGAGAGGAACACACACAATTGATTTTGTCTTAAAGCGACTTACCTTATCAACCTCTTTATAGAACCTTTCATCCTTTTTGACATCGGGCACCAAAACAGGTTGACCATGCTCAACGACCCAGCCTGCTATTCCTTCGCTTGCTGGGATTCGCATATCAGTCAATTTAGCTGCCTTGGGACCGGTAGGTACACTAAGCACTAATTCCCCCGTCCTCTCATCCAGGAGCATCAGGCTGCTCGCCATTGAATTAGTAACTCGATTAACATACCTCATGACAAGTCCGAGTACCTCAGCGAGATTAAGTGTGGAGTTGACGATAGAACCTATCTCGACAGCGGCTGCCACCTTCTCACTTTTCAGTGACTTATATGCTTCAACCATCTTCTCTTGTTCAGACAAGGCTTCCTCAAGCTGTTCCTTAGTGGCGAACTCCATATCAACCAATATTTGCCCCAGCAAAGGGGTTGTATCAGCATCCAGTCGTGCTTCAGAAATGAGGCGGGCCCTTTCCAGTTGCTCTGGCAGCGTTTTTTCTTCAAACAGGGTTCTTTGTCTCTCCAAGGCTTCATCGAGCTGTTGGCTGGTAACAAAGCCCATATGAGTCATGATCTCGCCCAGTAACTGTTTGAGTATCATCAGAATCCCCCTCCAAGAGGTTTTTTCTCAGAATGACCTAGCTATATATCAGTGCAAAGCCACTCACTGTCTGCAACTGGATCGTATGATGAAGGAAATCATAATCGGATTTTAGTTGTTGAATATAGGATAAAGTCACGTATGTGTCAATGGAAAGGGGAATACAAGATATGGCAGCGGGGTCGTCCCATGTCTCGCATGCATAGCTGTTTATGCTGTATGAGTTTCAGGAGGTAGTTTTTGGGGAGAGATAGCCTATAGGGATTTTGAAAATTGGTATAAATCAGGATGAAAAAGGATAATAAGAAAGCGAGTATAGGTTTTCCCACGAAAATACGAGCATGAACTTAGTAGTCTTAGATAGATAGCAGGTGGGATCTGAGGTTTGCCTTTCTGTTCTTTAGACCCAGTTTCTTACGAATACCGTCTCTGTGGGACTCAACAGTACGTCTGGATAGATTCATGACCTCTGCAATATGGTGGCTTGTTTGTCCATCTTTTACCAGATTTGCTACCTGGATTTCCGTGGGAGTAAGGCTCATATACTTAGAGGACAAGGTGCGAGAAAATGGCGAAATAATGTCATTGAAATTTGACTCCAGGATATAGAGGTAGGACAATTGTTTGGAAGTCAATGAGGTTTTTTTCAGTCTTTCGAGAAAAGGAATGACCAACTCCTTCACGTTAAACAACACCTTTTGTTCAGCTTCGACCTTATCATCATCCTTTTTTCCGATGAGCACCCTCAGGGCAGCATTCAATTCAGAAAGGGTATTCGTTTTAATCTTCAACTCCTTCTCCCGTTCTCTCAGGGCCTTCTCCGCCAGCTTTTGTTTGGTGATGTTTCTCGTAATCTGGACAAGACTCACAATATCACCGGATTCGCTTTTGATCGGTACAGCATAATTGTCCCAGTAGGCCTCTCTCTTTGCGCCCTTTGACGGATCTCGATGCATAATGCCGTGCTCAACACGGCCAGATTTGAGTGCCTTTTTCGTTGGGCACCCAGGGCAGGCGCGATGTCTGCCCAGGAAAACCTCGAAACAGTACTGACCCTTGAGATCGTCAGGGGCTATGTTGAGTTCTTTGGTTGTTGTCTTATTTGCCCAGATTATTTTCATGTCGGGATCCACGAGCCTGATCCTATCAACCGATGCATCAAGAAGTGCCTGTTTCTGAGCCTCGCTAGCCCTTAGCGCATCCTCCGCCCGCTTGCGCTCGGTGATGTCCCTGCAGACTGCCAGTATTCCTGTTGGCTTTCCTTTATCATCTTTCAATACCGTGACCGACATGTATGTTGGAAAGGGAGTGCTATCCTTTCTGGTATGACCTATTTCGCCCATCCATGAGCCTTGTGTTTTTATCTCGTGTATTGCTTTCGTAAACGCTTCCATCTGTTCAGCATTATGTAAGCGCTTGACTTTCATCCCAACCATTTCGTGAGGAGCATAACCATGCATCCTGGCAAAGGCATCGTTTACAGAGATTAATTTTGGTTCTAGGTCACCGATAGCGATCCCATCGATAGATCGTGCAACAGCAGGACCTAGTTTTGCTATTTCTTCCTCTGTCCGCTTGCGCTCATGGGTTTCTCCCTCAAGCTCTTTGACCCTTTGTTCCAGTTCTTCATAGGTTGGTTTCTTTTTCATAGCACTATCCTCCCGGGCCTCGCGAGTCCCTTGTTATTTCTTGAGCAGCTTTATGGAGAAACGCCGCACACACCCCCAAGGGGTGCTCCCTCAAAACCCCGTCCTTTGGGCGGGGATTCTTTACTTCTCCTGTTCCAACATGGTCTTTAAGGCATCGGTAACCCTGTCGATGAGATCAGACATGGTTTGTTTGGTGTAGTTTATTGTTTCAACAGGTGCGCCGACTTGAACGGTGACGAATCCTCTGTGTATCTTGAAGCTCCCCTTTGGCATAATCTCCTTGGTGCCTTTGATTGCTACTGGAACAATGGGAGAACCTGAGGCAATGGCAAGGTGAAAGGCGCCTCGCTTCAATGGTTGCAAATGCCCATCCTTGCTCCGGGTTCCTTCGGCAAATATTACGAATGAGTCCCCATTTTTTATCTTATCAACCGCCCGGTCAATGGTACACTTGGCCTTTGCTGGAGAGGAGCGGTCAATACTGATGTATCCTGCTCTCTTCATTGCCCAGCCAAGGATTGGAATATGCATCAATTCCTTTTTAAGAATAAATTTAAAATCAACCGGGAGATATGCCAACAGGGAGAATATATCAAAGAAACTCAGGTGATTTGGAATGTAGATATGACTCTTTTCTTTGTCAATGTTTGAAAGTCCACTGATTTCCACCCGAACCCCAGTACCCCAGAGAATAATCTTGGACCAAGGGGCAGCAGAGTAGAAATGGGGTAACCTACCGCTGCGGGAAAAAAGGGATAAGAATATCGCAACCAGTGCCCAGATGAAGGTATTGAGTATCCCAAAGACTGCCCAGACAAACATGGATCTGATCATGGTTTTAGTGGTTTTTGATACCCGTTTCTGGCCCCAGCAGGTAACTGACAACAAATCGTCATTTGTCATTCGCTATGGGCACAAATTTGGTTGAATTAGGCACTTTTAACTTTAGTCACTTTAGCTCACTTAAACAAGTATATCTAAAAATAACTATGCAATCCGGGAAGATAGTTGACTCCGAAATAGGTAAAGAGCACTGAGACAAAGCCGATAATGCTCATTATAGCCATCCTCTTCCCTTTCCAACCCCGAAGGAATCTGGAATGAAGCATTGCAGCGTAGATAAGCCATGTTATGAGAGACCATGTTTCTTTTGGGTCCCAGCTCCAGTAGGATCCCCATGCAGAGTACGCCCAAACAGAACCAGTGATAATCCCCAAAGTTAAAAAGATAAAGCCAATCACCACGCTGTGATAGGTAAGCTCGTCCAGGATTTCCCTGCGGGGGAAAAACCTCAAGAAAGGGCCTGAGTTTTCTCCCTTTTCCAGTCCCTTCAAGAGGTACATGAATCCAAGGCCACATGCTATAGCAAATGCAGCATATCCGAAAAAGCAGGTGATGACATGGCTTATAAGCCAGTTACTTTGCAGAGCAGGAATCAAGGGCTGTATTCTGGTGTTTATGTCGGGCGAGAAGGATGCAAAGGCCATGGAAAGGAAGGCAAAGGGAATCACAAAGGCGCCAATGTTCCTGCTTTTGATCCGCCATTCCACGATGAGGTAAAGGAAAACTATAGCCCAGGCAAAAAAGATGAGCGATTCATACAGATTGGACAAGGGCGCATGTCCGATTCCCATCTTGTATGACTCAAACCACCTGAGGAGTAAGCCAGCGGTTTGGGCAATAAGCCCGGCAAGGGCACTCAATGAGGCGAGGGGACCCCAGAATTCTTTGCCAGTAACCATTCTGAAGATATAGAAAATGGCTGAACCAAAATAGATAAAGGTTACCCAGCTCAGGATTGTGGTATTGATGATCATATAATTATGAGCCCTTCTTAAAGTGCCTGAGAAGATACTCCCTTTCCCGCTCCAGACCAACAGGATCTTTATTGCTCTGGACACTTACCATTATTCTGGTTTTCCCCTCCTGCTCATCCACCCGCACCCACAGCCTTTTATGAGATGAAAAGAAGGCGAGGAAAAAGCCGATTACAATAATAAAGGCGCCAATTGCTACTGTAGAGACACCTGGATCATAGCTCACTTGGAGACCAGTATAATAAGTCTGTGCGATACTGTTAAGCTCAAAATAGTATGGTTTAAAAAGACCAGGATTAAATTTTGGAACCTTTTGTAAGAGGTTGGGGATAGCTCGCTTCATTTTTTCAATATCTTTAAACACCCAGAGCTGCGTGTTCGCTTTGGAAGAGTGAATACTCAAGAGCACAGCCGGCCCCATGGTCATAAAATTCTCTTCTATCCTTTGTATTGTCACCTTTGCTCCGTTTTCTTTCAGGCAGAATGAATCCTTCAGGTTGAGTGTTAAGGTTGTTCCTTTGTCGTTTCCTCTGGTAATGGTTATGTGTACTCGGCCACCAGGAATAGATCCATAGCTTGCCTGATAGAACTTGATACGCTTTACGGTTACAGGATGGTTGACGAGGAGGGGTCCTTGAAAAATAACGGCATTATTTTCAAGAAAGCTAAGATCTGACCGATATTCTTTGGGCATTCCGTTATCGTAGTAAGCGATAGAAAACTTATCACACCGAACAGTATAATCTAACTTTTTTAGACTCTTTTGCCGTCCCACATAAACCGTATCAGTGAATTCCCCTTCAGCAAGATTTACGAAGCCCTCAAAGCCCCACAGGGAGCCTATGATTGCGCCTGCAATGATTATCAGGATGCTGGCGTGAACAATATACACCCCGAAATGGGAGTAAGCCCCCTTCTCTCCATAAAAGGTGGTAGCCGTATCTGTGTCCTTCCTTCTGAACCGTTTGTATCTTTTCATGAGAAGACGTTCCACCCTGCTGGTAATTCCGCTCCGTTCCCCTTCAATCATCACGATGTTGTCAGATGAGAGATCTTCAAAGGGCTTAGCCCTATCAAGGGAAGGTGTTGCCGTGAAGAGTTTCCATGAAGTGGGAAATCTTTTTAGAGAACAGGCTATCAGATTCAGAGACAGGAGGCACATCAGGATAATGAACCAGACAGAATGGTATAGATCTAAGAGCTGAAGGGAGCGAAAGGTTTTAACCAACCCGGGACTCATACGAGTAAACGACTCGCCCGCTCCATACTGTTGAGGAATAACAGTCCCCAGAATAGACAGAGCAGCGATGATAATCAAAAGAGCGATCGTCAGTTTAAGCGAAGAAAGAAAAGACAGGATTGTTTTTTTCATGTGCAAGTAAACCTTAGGATCCCTCTGTCTCTTCATCGGTCAGATAACAGGCAGGGTCCTCTCCCCATATATCTGCGGTTACAGCCTCAGCCCTGGCGCGGAAGTTACCACCGCATATTTCAAGCCACCTGCACCGGGCACATCTTCCTGTGACATATCTCTTTTTAT
>JAUVXZ010000058.1 GCA_030603345.1 Pseudomonadota bacterium | reverse complement strand
GAAGGAACCCCAAGATGTTCGAAACGCCGGGCATCCTCCACGGTCTGGGTGCATATTTTAGACAATATCAAGAACAATGGTTCCATAAAAAATGATAAGCGCCGGTACCCCGAAAAAGACCTGTTTGAAAGCCTTGCATTTACCAGTGCCACGGGTACCTTGCGCCTTTTCATTTCAAACAGAAAATTCGGCCAGATATCCGACTCAACTATGACTACAATGGCAGGATCTACTTTGGCTGAGATGTGTTTTACGGAAAACGCCAAGTCATAAGGAAAGAAAAAGATTGCGTCCACATAGTCTTTTAAGAGCCTATTTGCTATTTCAATGCCTGTTTTAGTGGAAACTGAAAAAACGATATTCCTATCCCTGAAACAACCACTTAATCCCTTAACCAGGGGAACTGCTGAGATGACCTCTCCCACTGAAAGCGCATGGACCCATATCGGCTTACTGTCCGGTTTGTGGGATCTATGCTCCGAAACACCCTCTGGAAGAGCTGCAAGTCCCAGTCTCGGAAGAAGCGTTTTCCGCCTCTTATCCGATGCCAGTACCATCGGGACTATCAAGGGAAATCCCAGCGCAATTCCTGTAAACATCAAAATATTATAGAGGAGTATCATTCTCTGGCCTTTTGCAGGATCTCTCTGATATAAGGAAGAATGTATACCTCCTCTCTGTCAAAAGAAGACAGAGCGCGGGCTAAGATTTCTGTGCGGCGTTCGATTGTTTCGGATCGGTCAATAAAGATCTTGTAGGCCCCCTTGACCTTGCACAAACCTCCGGTGGCCAAGAAATCCTTATTTTCAAGCTTTTCGTAGACAACTTCAACACCAAGCTTCAAAGCAAGATCTTCAAGATATTCCAAAACCTTTCCGTACTCCATGTTCATCAACCAAACTTACAGCGATACTATTCATACATCAAGGATTAATTGATTACGGGATAGCTGCATTTTCATCTTTCCTTAATCGTATAGGTTTTTGTTTGTCTCTACTTTCTGACTATGGTAATGGTTCTCAGTTCTCTCAACTCTAAGCTTTGTTTTTAGCCCAACAAGTAGTATTAAGAATTTGTTCGACTATTCTGAAAGCAATAACCTGAGCCATTCGCAAAAGGCAAAGAAAGAACCTTAGATATTTAGGAGGAGGATATGGATAGGGATCAAATAGCGAAAATAATCCGCAAGAGATTGAACCTGGGAGATCAGGGTCGATCAATCATCGAAAAGAATTCCAAGTTCCAGCAACTGTTTCAAAACGCTATTGAGGCAGCAAAATACCGATTGGTTGCTGAGGTTATTGAGTCTAAAGGCTGTCATTCAGGGCATGTTGTCGGCCAGAAGCTTATCTTCGACAACTCAGGTAACCTGCTCACCAAAGAAAATCCTGATCGAGTGTGCGCCTTTTTGATGCCGAATCTAACAGTTTTGATCAATGCCTTTTTTGAAAACCTCATGAATGGCCGGAATCCCAATGAGGTGATGTTTAGCACGACGGGATGTTTTGATACTGGCCCGAGTTGCGGTGGGCGGGGGCATGTGGTTGTGAGAATGAGTGCCGAATTGAAGTCTTGACCGAAGAGGTTTGCCTCTCATGGGCGCGATGACGATCCAGAAGGCAAATCCTGAAAATTGCATTCTGGTATCAGAAAACGGCACGGCCAGAGTTCTTTCCAGGTGATTTGGTGGGGTATAGGCCTATTTGCTTTTTCTTATGATGGAGCGCAGCTGCTTGCTTTCAATTCTCCATTCATCCATTTGCGCATTCCCAGAAATTATCTTTGTGATTATCTTTAGTGAATCCGACAGAGACGTGACATACGATTCTTTTACTCTGAGTGAAAAACCTCTATTTACGTATTGCTTTAGCGCACCAAAGATAGTTTCAATCAGCTCATCGTCTTCAATGGGTATATCTATGGTAAAATCCCGCGTATTCATCGACACCGTAAGTTCTTTTACTTGCTTCATTTCGGCCTACCTCTCTGTTTGTGGTTCGAACATTGAGACAATGAGTAGGGGGAGCCTGATCCCATACGGTCACTCCAAGATACTTGGTTAGTAATTTCTGTTTAGTGCACCCTTGATTAAAATTACCATTTGCAAGGGACTCTTACCAAAAAACCCTCATTTTGTCAAGGATTAAAAAGGGTTACAGACCCCTGTCGTTTCCCTGGCAGAGAAAGGCCATTAAAGGCTTCCTCGCCGCCCTGCTCATTTACGTTCCTCGTGGATTCTAACTGGTTCAAAACTCTCAGCTTTATTTTTTACTCACCAAGTAGTATTAGAGATTGGTCATATGAGTTTGGGAGGGTACAAACCGAGCTAGATTTTTTCTGTAAGAACAGTACGCATGAGGTCTGTAACATAGGAACTCTTGCACCTCAAACGCACATCCTCCCTCCAGTGAGGCATGTCTGTGTTGATAAAGAGATTCAAATCAAATGAAACCGTGAATAAACTGTGGTGGCTTCACGACTCCTTCTGGCACGCTGCCCTTATTAGGGAATTGGGTCCTGATCAGGCCAACCGACTGAACCTTGAGGTTTCGGAGAAAATATTCCGGATGATCACCCTGACCCTGTTACGTGAAAAGATTGTTCAAAGGCCGCACTCAATTCAAGAATTGATGCTTGTCTTCAAAACGGTCTGGAAAAATACATTTTTTGATGAGCTTTATATAAACGAGCCCATTGCCTATGACGGGGATACGGCTATTTGGACAGGAAAACAATGTCATGCCTATGATTCTCTCAGTAAGGCCAACTTGCTGGAAGGCTATGAATGCGGTTGCCAGGCCCTCAGAAATGGGGTTATGAAGGCTTTGCGCCTCAAACCAATTCACGAGATCAAGGAAAGCCTCCTCAAAGGCGATGGCCGATGTGTTATTAAGATCACCTTCTCCGCGAATGACTAAATAGGTCACCCGCCTCTGTGAAGCGCTGAACCTGGGTTAGATTGAGATAGGGGTGACCGTCTATGATCACATCTGGAGAGTGGCCAAGCACTTCATATTCTATCGCGATATCTATAACCCGGGTCCTGGTGCCTTCAATGATGGGGCTGCCATTGCATACATCCTCTTTTTTCACAATAAAGGGATGGTTGGTAATTACTTTTTTAAAAGTCTGTTCACTCATAATCAGTGCCTTTTTCTATTTATTGAATTCCTTGTATCCTTTTATTAGCACGCTATAAATTAAAGATCAACAGTGATAAGGGCCAAGGCTTTGGTCTTTAGTTTACCATGCTATCTCAGGTATTCTCCCCTAAACGCCTTTTTATTTACCCCATTATACATCGAAGGATAACAGCTGGGTTTTCATCTCCTGGTATCCTCTTTCCATCAAGGGCTCAAGGTCAACAATATCTGCGGTGTTATAGAGGATCAGGCGTTCCAGGGCACTCTCATCTCCACACTGGTAAGCGTTCCACATCAAAACAGCCTCATAACCATCCATTCCGTCAATGGCAGAGTCACGAGAAAGGCCAAAGGATTTTTCAATCGCCTTGAGACCGCCTCTGTAGCCCAGCTTCTTCAGGAAAAACCTGAGGTCGATATGGGCGGGGGGCAGTGAGATGTTGGGAAATTTCCTCCTGATAAAGGGTAAATCAAACTGGGAGCCATTGAAGGTGATGACCAACTCATAAGATGCGATTGCCAGTTCAAATTCATCTAAGTTTATGCCTTGCACAAAGGTCCTTACCCTTTGGCCGTCATAGATGCCAATAACGGTAATCTCATCGAAACCCTGGTAAAACCCACTTGTTTCAATGTCCAGGTACACAGCCTTATGTTTGAAATTGTCGAATGTTCGCCACAAATCCCCGGGGGATAGTCTATCCAGGAAAAAGTGGATGTTGTCCCTGTTTTCGATTGAGGCCACTAGATTCTCGCGTACAAAGGTATCACGCGGTGGGGATAGGGGGGTCTCGTTAGTAGTTAAGAAATCTCTCCAGGTAAGGATGCCCTTTGTCCAGAGGTGCTGCTCGGTCTTTGTGCCAATGCCGGGAATGTGGATAAAGGTGTGTTCAAGCAAATGATTGTTCCTTTTTCAGTTCACCACAGCCCCTGAGGTTAAGTATGGTGTTGCCGGAGATAAGCGTTTTTTCCTCCCGATCGTAAAAACAGATGCTGTCATGGGTGTGTCCGGGGGTCTCAATGAGATCCCAGTGGGGGAGGGGGGGTATCTGTTTCCCTTGTTCCAGCGTGCATTCGGCTGTGTAATGAAATGGGAGCCATTTTCTCAAAAGAGGGAGGGGAATCCCAACTTTGTCGCTCATGAGGGCAGCAGCGGTATTGTTGATGTGATTCTCAGGGGCCATAAATATGGGGAGGAGCCCCTGATCCAGAGGGAAGGCGGTAAGAATCATAATTTTCCTGGAGTAAAGAGGCATTAGGGCCTAAATTAAAATGCAAAGCCTTCATCTAAAACAGGGTGAAGATTTCATTTGGTATTTGAGCTTTGGAATTTGTCATTTGAGAATAATATCATAAACCTTAGACAGGGCCTTTTTCAGCTCAGATACCTTTGTTCCACCGCCCTCTGCCATATCTTTTCTTCCGCCACCTCTTCCGCCAACTAATACAGACAACTCTTTTATGATGTTTCCAGCATTGAATCTAGTTAATAGATCAGGTGTGACCCTGCACTGCAGAAAGACCTTATCCTTATCTCTGGCACCGAGCACGATTATTCCAGACTCCAGTTTATCCCTGAGGTGGTCGCCAAAGTCTCTCAGGTCTTTCGGGTTATCTGCTGCTACTTCCTGGCTGATAACTTTAACACCGTTCACCTCACGAGCAGTAGTGATTATATCCTCGGACTGTTTCGTTGCCAGTCTGGCCTTGAGGGATTCTATCTCGCGCTCTTTTTGTTTTTGGATGTCGATGAAATGCTCGACTCGTGTAACAAGCTGATCAGGGGTGGTTTTGAGGAGGCCCGATACCGCCTTAAGATTGTCTACCTCCTTTTGTATTTCCCGAATAGCTCCTTCTCCGGTGAGACCTTCAATTCTCCTGATGCCAGATGCAACTGCCCCTTCACTCACCAAAAAGAAGACACCTATCTCTCCTGTTGACTTAACGTGAGTTCCTCCGCAGAGCTCCTGGCTCAGTCCATCCCCAATAGTCAAAACCCTCACCTGATCACCATACCGTTCTTCGAACAAGGCAATTGCGTCGAGTTTAAATGCCTCATCTCGTGGCATGATGCGGGTTGTAACAGGGAGGTTCTTTTGTATATTGAGATTTACCAGCATCTCAATCCCTTTTAATCTCTCAGGCGTTATCTGTGCAAAATGGGTGAAATCAAATCTCATCCTTTCAGGTCCCACAAAAGATCCTGCTTGTTTCACATGCTCCCCAAGGGTTTCCCTTAATGCAGCCTGAAGGAGGTGCGTTGCCGTGTGATTGTGGGCAATACTATTCCTCCTTTTTTCATCAACCATCGCATTGACGGTATCCCCCGGAGAGAGCACACCCTCAATAAACTTCCCTTTATGAATAATAAGACTCGCAGGGTACCGGAGGGTATCTTCAATTTCAACCCTACAAGAATCACTAGCTATCCACCCGGTATCCCCAATCTGACCACCGGCTTCACCGTAGAAGGGGGTTCGATCAAGGATAATCTCAACCTGATCCCCTGCACGGGCCGAATCAACCTCTTTACCGTCTTGTAAGAGAGAGATCACCTTTGCCTGTGCCATTAATGTTTCATAGCCCAGGAATTGGCATTCCACACCGCTCGCATCAAGTGTTCTGTAAATCCCTGGTATTTCGTCTTCCCCACTTCCCCTCCAGCTTCTCTGAGAGGCAGCCCTTTGCTCTGCCATGGCTTGATCAAACCCAGCGAGGTCTACCGTAAGATCCTCGTCTCGGGCTATATCCTCAACCAGGTCTGGGGGGAAACCATAGGTGTCGTAGAGCCTAAAGACTAATCCTCCAGAGATAATCGACTGCCTTTTGGTGCGTAACCCGTCGATCTCGTCCTTCAAAACCGAAACACCGTGGAAGAGGGTGTCCTCAAACCGTTTTTCCTCATTGATCACTACTTCGTCAACAAATCTTCTGGATTGCTGTAACTCCGGGTAGTCGGGGCCCATTACCTCAACAACCGTGTCTGTCAAACGATGCAGAAAGGCGCCTTTGATTCCAAGGATTTGGCCATATCTGAGAGCCCGTCTAATGACCCGCCTGAGAACATAGCCCCTCCCCTCATTTGACGGCATAATTCCGTCGGCTATCAGGAAGGCAGCGGCCCGGCAGTGATCTGCAAGCACCTTGAAGGAAATGTCGCATTTTGCATCCTGGCCATATCTGGATCCTGCCAGCTCCTCAATGAGTTTGATAATATCGGAGAAGAGGTCTGTATCGTAGTTCGAATACACACCCTGCAAGACCGCAGCCAGTCTCTCCAGTCCCATACCGGTATCGATATTCTGTTTTGGAAGGGGGGTGAGAGTGCCATCAGCGTCTCTGTTGTACTGCATGAAGACGAGGTTCCACAACTCTAAGTACCTGTCGCAGTCACACCCTACCTTGCAGGTAGACTTGCCACATCCTACCTCGGGACCCTGATCAATATACACCTCCGAGCATGGGCCGCACGGGCCGGTGTCTCCCATGGACCAGAAGTTGTCCTCCTCTCCAAATCTGCTGATCCTCTCATGAGGTACACCTATGTGTTCGTTCCAGATTTTGAATGCTTGATCGTCATCCGTGTAGATTGAGACGCAAAGTTTGTCTTCTGGCAAGCCATATCCTACGGTCAGGAGTTCCCATGCCATCTCGATGGCCCCTTCTTTGAAATAATCGCCAAAGGAGAAGTTACCCAGCATTTCAAAGAAGGTGTGGTGCCTGTTGGTGTAGCCTACCTCATCGAGATCATTATGTTTTCCTCCCGCCCTGACGCATTTTTGTGAGCTTGCGGCCCGTGTATATCCCCTCTTTTCAAGGCCGAGGAATAGATTCTTGAATGGCACCATGCCGGCATTGGTAAAGAGGAGGGTAGGGTCATCCTTGGGCACTAGTGAGGAGCTTTTTACGACCTCATGGCCATGATCTCTAAAATATTGCAAGAATTTTTCTCTGATTCCTCTACTATCCATAGGTCATTCACTTGTACTATTCTGGTGCATTATCGGTTTCGGTTTGCGAGATCTCTCTTTTTTGACTGAGGCCAAGTTTTGCCTTTACCTTGTCAGAGATATCATTCACTACATCTGGATGCTCGCTCAGAAACCTTCGAACGTTTTCCCTTCCTTGGCCAATCCGTTCCTCATGAAATGAGTACCAGGCGCCACTCTTCTCCACGATATCTAGTTCAACACCAAGATCTAGCAGGTCTCCTTCCTTTGATATGCCAGTACCAAAGATGAGGTCAAACTCGGCTTGTCTGAAGGGAGGGGCAATCTTATTCTTCACTACCTTGACCCTGGTTCTATTGCCGATTGTTTTGTCACCATCCTGTATCGAGCCTATCCTTCGGATGTCGAGGCGTTGTGTTGCGTAAAACTTGAGCGCATTCCCGCCGGTGGTAGTCTCTGGGTTTCCAAACATCACCCCGATTTTCATCCGGATCTGATTGATAAAGATAACGCAAGTCATCGATCTGTTAATGCTTGCTGCCAATTTTCTGAGGGCCTTGGACATCAGTCTGGCCTGCAGTCCAATCTGCTGATCTCCCATTTCTCCCTCAATCTCTGCCCGTGGAACAAGGGCTGCAACAGAATCGATGACCAACGCATCGATAGCCCCGCTCCGCACCAGGATTTCTGCTATGTCCAGTGCCTGCTCTCCGCTGTCCGGTTGGGATACCAGCAGGGAATCAACTTTTACGCCGAGCCTTTTGGCATAGGAGAGATCAAGGGCATGTTCGGCATCTATGAACGCTGCAATCCCATCCTTGGCCTGCGCTTCTGCAATAATGTGGAGGCCCAGGGTAGTTTTTCCTGATGATTCAGGACCAAAGATCTCTATCACCCTTCCCCGCGGTACGCCACCCTGACCGAGGGCGTAATCCAGGGCAAGGGAGCCTGTAGAGATGACAGGGATGTCTATAACTGCCCCATCTTGCCCCAACTTCATTATCGATCCTCGCCCATATTGCTTTTCAATCTGTGAAATGGCGAGACCCACAGATTTTTCCTTTTCCGAATCTACTGCCATGATAATCCCCCTTCACTAAAGTCTGCGGTAACCATTCAGTCCCATTAAACACTGGTGAACGGTTAGAGCCTGATTAATCCATTGTCAATGGCCAAGCAGCCATTTTTGTATAAACTGGCCCGCCTGGCTTAAGATCGCTTTTGAAAAGGATAAGTTCATTGAGGTGGTGTGGATTACTATTAATATCATGAAATCGATCAAGAATCCATTTCAATTCCTCATCCCGATCCAATGAACTTTTAAAGCGACCCAATGTCAGGTGTGGCCTGAATGGCCTTTTTTCTGGCTTGAAACCGAGCGCCTTTAGTTCTATCTGTAATTCATTTCGCAGATTTGACAGGCTTTCAATCTCTCCGTCAAGGCCGACCCAAAACACCCTTGGTCTCCTCCAGTTAGGGAAAACACCAATACCATTCAGACGGATCTTGATAGCCGAAAAGCGTTCAATAACCGCGCCACTCTTCTCTTTTATATCATCTATGGTATCTTCACTAACCGACCCAAGGAAGATGATCGTGAGATGAATGTTCTCTGTCTTAACCCACCTCACGGGCAGGCTTGATTGCTGCAGTTCACGAGAGATCTTCGCAATCTGTTCCCTGATCTCAGAGGGAAGTTCAAATGCCAGGAATGAACGGATAGCCATTGAGATATCTCCTGACCCAATCAAGGGCCATTTCAGCAGCGTTAAGCTTGACCTTATCCCTGTCTCCGGAAAAACAATAATGACCGGAGAATACCTTGCCGTGGACAGAGAGTCCAATAAACACGGTGCCAACTGGTTTGTCCTCTGTTCCCCCTAAAGGACCGGCGATGCCTGTTACAGCGAGACCCATATCCGTTTTCGCAGTTTTCTTGACCCCTTCCGCCATTTCCCTTACTGTTTGATCACTTACAGCCCCATATGAATCTATGGTTTGTTGCCTTACCTCAAGCATCTCGGCCTTGGATCTGTTGCTGTATACAATCAACCCCCGCTCAAAATAGAGAGAACTCCCTGATATGGAGGTAAGCCTATGGCCAATGAGACCCCCCGTGCATGATTCGGCAACAGACAACGTCATCTCTTGCTCTCTGAACAACTTTCCAACGACAGCTTCCATGGTTTTGTCACCCGATGCAAAGACGTAAGACCCTAGGAGATTCCTGACTTTATCCTTGGCCCCGGTCAATTGCCTTTCAATCTCCGCTTCGTCTTCCCCCCGGACTATAATGGTGATGCGGTGTTCAGGGAAAAAGCGGTAAAAGCCAAACATTACCTTCTTTCGATCATCTTTGAGGCCCTTGAAGACATCCACGATTTGGGATTCACTCAATCCGTAGACCTTGAGTGCCCTGTGTCGTGGCACCGTGACCGGTGTGTATCTTTTAAGGATATCTGGAACAACAACCCTATCCATCAACTCCCTCATCTGCTCGGGAACACCTGGCAGGAAATAGACCTGACTGTCTTTTTTTGATAGTGAATAACCGCAGGTATGTCCGTGAGGATCCAAAATCTTTGCCCCTCTGGGAAGCCAGGCCAGTTTTTCCAATGAGGGAGACCAGGTGAGGCCTAATCTCTTCGTACCCTCCCTTATGTGGTCGAGAAGGGTTTGATCAAAACAGAGAGGCCTGCCAAGGGCTTTTGCCGCTATCTGAGTGGTTAGGTCATCTTCGGTTGGGCCTAATCCACCCGTAACAATGATAAAATGAGACCTTTTTACAGCTCTCCTCAACACAGCGGAGAGTGTATCGTAGTTGTCGCCCACGGTTGTAATTTCATTGACCTCTAGGCCGCAAGATAAGAGACACCCTGATGCATACCAGCCATTAAGATCTCTTGTCTTTCCAGAAACCAGTTCATTACCTATTACTATGATCTCTGTGAGCATTATTTTTCTGTCAATAGCGCGTTTTCAGTTAAACACACAGATAAGAAGCCTCAAGGAAATATGAGCATATGCACCGGCCACCAGATCATCGAGGACTACCCCAACTCCCCCCTTTATCTTTTTTTCAATTCCTTTTATGGGAGGTGGTTTCAGGATATCAAAAAACCTGAAGAGAAAAAATCCCGCTATGAGAGTTGGCCAGGTAAAGGGTATAAGGATGATGGTTACTAAGAGCCCAGCTACCTCATCAATAACGATCTCCGGTGGATCGACCACACCCAGGATGCCCTGGCTTCTGTGAGATGACCAGACTGCGCCGATAACGATTATCAGTAAAATAGAGAGCTGGTATTGAGGAGCTAGAAAACTTCCAACTAGATACAGAGGTATGGCAGCAACCGTGCCGTAGGTACCTGGCATTACCGGCAGCAGACCTGCACCGAACCATATTGATGAAATCAGGGCAATCCTGTCGAAAAAGCTACCTTCCTTGATTGCCTTTTTTATTAATATGAACTTATCAGATTGATTAGTTGACATCAAGTGAGAATGAGTTTTGATAACTAAATAGATACCAGCATCTTTACCAGGGTAAAGGGTGATTAGTCAAAGGGTTTCCCACCAATACAAGATAACGTCAAAGTCCAGGGTATGGGTGTCTTTTTTTTGGTTATGCCCTATAACATGGCCCCTTACTGGGTCGATTCAAAATGGTTTATTGAGCCATAAGCCTTAGAATCATAGGCTCCATCTATATAAACCATTTTGAAACGCCCACTCATCTAAACTATGTGGGGCATAATCCAAAAAAAAGATACCCATGCCCTGCAGTAAGCTTAAGAATCAATAGGTTAGGTTTCACTACGGCGCGACCCTGCCCTAAAGGCGAGTTTTGACATCGCCTGGAGTCCCGCTTTGCGGGATCAAAAAATGTTTTAGCCCAAGTGAAAAGGATTTCGGCAACAGCCTGTTGAAATCATACTATTATCCAATGGTGGAGATTGAGGTTGAATCACACACGGGATGTGAACACGAGAAATGCCAATCTTGAAGGAGTTGCAATTCTGGAGGGCGGCATTAGGATTGTCGAGTCATCTAATCTTTCTCCAGGATCTCCCTGATTCTCCCAGATAGCTCTTTAATGGTGAAGGGTTTCTGGATAAAGCCATTACAACCCCTCTCCAATATCTCAGTTGCCTGGCCGTCTATGCTGTATCCACTGGAAAGGAGCACTGTTGCAGTCGGATCAATTTCCTTCATCTGGTCATACGTTTCCCCACCACCCCTGTCAGGCATAATCATATCCAGGATCACGAGGTCAATCTTGTCTTTATTTGCCTTATAAACCTTGACTGCCTCACTGCCCCCTTTCGCTTCAAGAACGGTATAGCCTAGCTTCTTGAGCATGTTTGTGCCTACCTCCAAAACCATTGGCTCATCGTCTACAAGCAGGACAGTCTCACTGCCTTTTATGATCTGTCGAAAACTCTTGGCAACCATCTCCACCTTCTTTTCTGCTCCAGGCAGGTAAATCTTGAAGGTAGTTCCGGAGCCCTTCTTAGATTCCACATCAATGTATCCTCCATGGGCCTTGATAATGCCGTAAACAGAGGCCAACCCAAGGCCGGTGCCTTTGCCGAGACCCTTTGTGGAAAAGAATGGATCAAAGACGCGCTCTGTGGTCCTTTTGTCCATGCCGGTGCCTGTGTCTCTTACGGTCAGCAGGACGTAGTTTCCCGGCTTTGGTTTATAAGGCCTGCCTTTCATATCCTTATCAGTGACATTTATGGTTTTCAAGAACAGATCTCCGCCACCGGGCATGGCATCTGCAGCATTGACATAAAGGTTCAGCAGGACCTGCTCAATCTGCCCCTGGTCTGCGTCTATTGGGAATAGGTCTTCGGCAAGCTCTCGGTGAACCCTAAGCTCCTTTTTGGTTGCGCGAAACGTATCAGAGGTCTCTTTCATCAATTGGTTAAGGTTGAGGGGTATAATCTCATATCTTCCTTCTCGGGCATATCCAAGAAGTTGCTGGGTCAGTTTAGATCCACTATCTACTAATTTTTCGATGTTCTTAAGTTTTTCATAGTTGGGATGAGTGGAATCAGTCTCCGATACCATTAAGGAGGCATTCCCCATAATGCCCATGAGGAGATTGTTAAAGTTATGGGCAATGCCCCCGGCCAAGGTACCAAGAGCCTCCATCTTTTGGGCTTGTTGGAGTTGGGCTTCGAGGCGCTTACGTTCGGTCATGTCCCGGATGATCGCTAACGCGGCTGGCTTTTCCTGGTATGTGATTACACCCGTATTGAATTCAACATCTATCTTGCTGCCATCCCGGTGTCTGAGGGCTGTCTCGTAGGTGGATACGGTTTCGTCGCCTGCCATACGCCTGTTGTAGTAGTCAACAACTTTGGGAAGCTCATCGGGATAGACATAATCGGTAAATGGTGTATCAATTGCTTCATCAGCAGTGTAACCGCCTATTTCTGCCAAACGTGGGTTAAGGTATTTGAGCAGGTTGTCCTGGACGATGGCAATACCGTCATTCGCCCGCTCAACGAGGTTTCGGTATTTTTCTTCGCTCTCCCGCAATGCCTCCTCTGCCTGGTTGCGGGCAGAGATAAGCCTTGATAATTGATTGATTTCTTGTAATCGTTTTTTTCCGGCTTCTTCTGCAATGCTCTGATAATATTTCGCCTCTTTTCTTGCTTCTTCTAACAGCCTTTCCGAATCTGCGTATCTTTTTTCACCGGTCTTCCCTTTTTCAGTCATACTCTCATTCCTCAGCAAGAACTAACAAGACTCCTGTCCAGTCGAGGCCTCTACTTTTTTCAAGGAGGGGAGCAATCTCAACTCCAGAATAAAACCCTAATAAGGGAGTGTTATAGTGGCTAAATACTTCCTGGACTTCTGCGGCTTCCTCGATTGTGGTATGTAGGTAGGTCGCTGCCCGGCCAGCACAATCGATATACATTCCAAAAAGAGGTTTTGCTCCATCTGCCTTTATTTGCTCCATGAGCTCTGCCGAATTTCTCTTTGCTGACTCTATCATCTTTGCAATATCCCGTAGCATGAACTGTATTTCTGTACCTGGATCAAAGTCCGGTTCAAAAATACCGACACCTTCTCCGTTTGGTAAGACCCCTGTAATTAATCTATTGGTATAGTGAGCTTCTTGGGGTTCTTCAAATCTCTCTCCAAGGTATCTCCCTATTGTGAGAAGATCGACAGGGTGCTGATGCCGCCAATCCTGATTTCCATAGAGATCGTCAATCATTTCAACAATCGGCTTACCATCCAATTCATAGATAATCGAGCCTTCCATTTTTGTAATCGTATGGTGGACACCATCTAGTGGTGTGCAGCCATGCATAATCCGAAAATAAGGTTTGAAATCTCCCTCTAACATGACTCCGACAACACCCTGGGTATCAACATAAGAGCCGCAAAACTGCTTTGTAGAAGTCAGGGCGTAGTCCCCGATTAGGCCTGCACCAATGATAGGGGTATTTGATCGGAGTTCTTGCTCTATGCCTTCAATCAGTGGTGATGAGGCGTTGAGGGTGGGAGGGATATCATCTGTTGCAGGCGTTTTTATTGAATCATAAAATACAAGTAAGAGCTTGGCGTCTCCTTTGTTGGACAATGCCTTTGCTAATTTTCTTCCCGCCAGCTCTTCATCTTTATCTAGATCGCCTACCGCAGCAACATTGTACCGCAGTGTGTCTGACTGGATCACAGCAGCACCTGAAGGATAGCCCTCATATGACAAATTATCATTAGTGATTATGCCAATAGCTGAACCGCCAGTTATCGGGACCTCATTCCCCAAAACCGATTGGAGACCTCCAAAAAACTCATCATGATCAAGCTGACCACTGCAAAAGGCAAACACAATATCAGGTCTGTTTACGTTGCCCCTTTCTAGTGCAGTCTCAGCTACTGTTTTACCTGAAATGAAAGCGTCTTTTTCGTTGCAGTATCCTATTCCAACGTTCATTCTGTCTCTCCGTGTTCAAGTACAGGGGCTTGTTTGTCCCCTGATACAGTAAAGAGTTCGTAAGCAAAACACAGGAAAATCGAAGATATGCCATGCGAAGGAAGGTAATGAAAGACAAGAATAATGTCAAAGGAAAAGTGGCTAATATCTGAGAATCGGTGTGCCTAAGATGACAGATTTTTGATCTAATCAGACCTTACTGTCAAAAGAACCAAGCTAGCACCCTTTTTTCGCCCACGTGGCCACTTGGATGATCAACCATGAAGTTAGAGAGGGGGCGTTCCAGGAGTGCAAACAAAATGAAATGGGGGATTCTTACCCGAATCGCCTAAGCAGGAACTCTTCACTGCCACAGGCTATGACGGGTGTATTGGAAGCATTCGCACAGCTACTATTTGTTAGTCAAATGAATCGTTCCCAACGTTTTCGGCAATTGTTGGCGGCAGGTCATATAATATGCGAGAGTCTCTGTTATCTCGTAATCCCACTCTCTGAGGGATCGCTTTGCCATTTTATGCCCACATTATGCCCACATACTGAACAGTTCCATGACTCCCAGGAATGGTCGACAGCGTAGTCCAAACAACCACCATAGTAAGGGCAATAGATATTTCTCTCTCCAGTTTTTGGTATCGGTTTGGCTTTTCGATCCATAGCTTACTCCCCTGAAGGTGTGTTATTGTCTCTCTGAACTCTGGGCGCTCGTTCTCTTTTGTCAGCGAGTTTTGGAGGAGTGTTGGAGTTGAACGTATGATCAAACCAGTTGACCGATTCAAATGCAAGATTTGGTTCAAAGGTGGCTAAGATCAGGTAGAAGGTATCATTATCCAGTTTAAAATCATCCCAACCCAGCATTTGTAAATGGCTGTTTAATTCCTGAAGGTTCATGGAGGGATGTGCTACAAGGGTGTGAGCGAAGTTTCTGATGTAAGCAGGAATAGAGGTGGCTTCCATCCCCTTGCTTGCGAGATGATCTATCAGGAGTTTTATAAGCTGTTTCATTTCTCACCCCGATGAAGGATTGTCCTTTGAGGCTATTGCT
>JAUVXZ010000266.1 GCA_030603345.1 Pseudomonadota bacterium | reverse complement strand
CCTCCAGGAGCATGTGCTGGGTTACCAAACCTATCAGTTTATCCTTTTTGAGAACAGGCAGCCTTCTGATCTTATGGGCCTTCATTATCTTTCTGGCATCGTGAAGAGAGGTATCCTCGCCGACGGCTACCACGTTGGTAGTCATAAAGTGTCTTATTCTCATCCTTTTCTACCGTTTTCCCCTCTAAAGCGTGTAAGGCGTCTTGTGGAGAAAATATACCTCAATATGGGATCGAAAAACGTTATCTCCTGTACTATTCTTTCATGGTTTCCATTCGGGGAAGGTCGACAGGTCCATACCCCATAACTTCTTCATGCTACTATGGACTGATTTGAAGGCCAAGTTCAATCAGGCAATGTACTCAAAAACACAAAAACCATCCCCATTTATTCGTGGGGGTGGTTTTTTCTGGTGCTCTTCCCTACCGCTATTAGGGCGAAGTACCTAGTGCAAGTGTCTAAAGTACTTGAAGTCCGCCCTCCCCGTCCCGAGACCGGGACGGGATCGGGAGGCGCTATGTGCTGGGATCAGGCTATTAAGCCTATACCCAGGTCTGTGGGCCAGGGGTCTGGGCCAGGGTTCAAAGCAGGCTTCTAAAGGAGGCCTTAATTATCGTGCCCTTTCCTAGCTCGGACGAGACCTGGAGTTCTCCACCGATGAGGGCCACTCGCTCCCTCATGCTGATGAGGCCCAGGGATTTGGTGTTCTGTGGAGAAGAAAAAACATCATCCACCACAAATCCTACACCGTTATCTTCAACAATAACCCGTATGGTACTCTCAGAGGATGTGAGTGTTAGTTTTGCCTCAGTTGCATGGCTATGTTTTAGAACATTATTTAATCCCTCTTGGAAAAGCCTGTATATGGTGATATTCATAATAGATGACAAAGGTTTTTCAATTTTATCAAAATTATATCTAATGGTAATCTCTGAGTACGATTTAAAGTCCTGACAAAGCCCTTCTAGTGCGGATACCAGTCCAAGATCTTCAATCTGAGGTGGATGGAGTGCGTGGGAGAGTCCCCTGATTTCCCTTATCAGTCTATTTACAAGATCTGTAAGCTCAGCCAATCGGTCCTTTATACTAGAAAGCTCATCTGGTATCTTTTTGTTGGCCCTTGAAAGACCCATCTTTAAGGCAAATAATAGTTGCCCAATGTTATCATGTATCTCCCTTGATAAAAACTCTCGCTCCTTCTCCTCGATCTCTATGACCTGTGCTGATAATAGCTTTATCTGCTCCTCAGCCTTCTTTGTTTCTGTTATATCCTGAAGAGTCTCTACTGCACCAATTAGTCTTCCCTGCGAATCTTTCAGTGGGGCTGCTGTGAAATAAAGCCATTTCCCACCATTGCCAAGCCGGGGAAAATAACCTGTAGCCTCATATGCTCCCTCTACCAGATCAGATACCCTAGATCTTCCCGGATACCACTGAGGAATATCATCTATCTTTCCATCTACCAGCAGATCAGCCATGCAAGGCCTCTTTTCATCGTAGAAGGCCTTCCAATGCTGATCGGTACGAATTATTTCCTCAGCCTTGATCCCGCTATACTCTTCCAGGGCCCTATTCCAGTAAATAACTCTATGGATGTTATCAATGACAAATATTGGAATAGGTGAGCCACGCAATATATTGCTTAGTTTCTCCTCACTTTTTCTAAACGCCTCCTCCGCCCATCGGCGCTCGGCAATTTCTTTGGATAGTGAATCACGGGACACGGTTGTCGCATGCAAATCTTTGGTCATTTTATTAAATGCACCAACTAACTCACCTATCTCATCCTTTGGGCCATATTTTGTGCTTATCGGTTTCAAATCTCCTCGTGAGATTCGCAATGCTGACTCTGATAACTCGGTAATCGGTCTGGAAAACCTTTTGGAGATAAACACAGCAAACAGAGTTACTAAGAGGGCGATAACCAACACCAGAATAATTATGGTATTCCGTATTATATAAGCCCCTTTGAACGCTTCTGAAACAGGTTCCGTTACGATAACCCCCCAGCTCCAGCCATCAAAATCACCATCTCCCTTTAGGGCATGACGGGCGCTGATCACAGCCTCTCCTCTTTCGCTTTCATACTCTGTAATTCCTGTTTCGCCAGCAAGCAAATCCTTGACCGCTGAAAATTCGTGCAGGTGGTGGATCGCAAGAAATTTTTTTTCATCAGGACCGGCAAGTATCTCGCCTCTCTTGTTGAGCAGGTAGGCATGGTAATCTCCTGCGGTTCTCTCATCTAATCTGCGCACTCTATCTACAACATGGTCCATCTTTACCCTGGTAGCCAAAACGCCAATAATACCGCCATCATCTGACACGGGCGTATTAAACCCGATTACCATCTTCCATCCGGCTGTTTCTGCACGATACGCGTCCAATGGGATAACTTCCCCTTGCCTGCATTGAATGGTTTTCTGAAACCATGCCGCACTGGCCCTGGATTGGCCGACTAGATCTTTTTGTGTACATGCTATGATGGTTCCCTTTAAGTCAAAAACGGAAATTGCAGTGTAAAACGGATAAGCCCTTAAGGCCTTCTCAACATATTGCTGCTTAGCAGCCGTGTCATTGCCCTTAAAAATATCAGCGTGAGAGAGTAATTTGATGTCTTGATACCGTGAACTGACATAATAGGATATCTTCCTTCCGCAATCTCGAGCAAGACTGCTTAGGTTTGCCTTGGTGGTTTGTTCGAGTTTATTTTTTGAAATATAGAAGGAAACACCTCCGCCGATTACTACAGGCACCAGAGATAGGAGCAAAAAGTAAAAGAAGAGTTTCTGAGCAATCCCAAATTTCATCTTTCTTGGTTTTTCCATTCGACCCTATTTCGCTTGTTAAGTTTGTTGGGTCTGTTATAAACCAACTTAACCAATACAACTGATCGATATCGTTCAAAAGTGTTGGCATGAACCATAGTGAGTAATCGTCCACGTTCTAAAGGAGGTCATGGCTGTTTTTGAACGATACCAACTGATTAAACCAATCAAATCAACCTGTCATAAGCCAACGCCTGCTACAAACCCTTGGCAAGAGGGGCAGTGGCCATCCTTGATTGTATTCTTAACTATAGAATAGCCCCACCTTTCAATCAACAGCTCTCCGCACTGGTGACAATACGTGTTTTCATTTCCCCTTCCTGGAACATTTCCCTCATAAACATAATGCAGACCAGTTTCTATGCCGATCTCCCGTGCCATATGCAATGTCTCTACTGGTGTCCGCGGCAGGTTTATGATTTGGTAAGTCGGATAAAACTGTGAGATGTGCCAGGGGATATTGCTATCTACATCTCTCAAAAACTCTGCTATCTGACGTAACTCATCTTGGCTGTCATTAAGCGTTGGAATGATGAGCGTGGTTACCTCAACCCATATCTCGAGTCTTTTGGCGAGTTTGATATTGTCTAAGACGGGCTCCAGCCGACCCCCACATATCTCCTTGTAAAATTTTTCAGTGAAACTCTTTAAATCAATATTAATACCATCAAGATATGGTGAGATCTCTTCAAGGGCCTCGGGAGTCATGTATCCATTACTCACAAAGATGTTTTTGATTCCCTTATCATGGGCTCTCTGAGCTGTTTCATAAGCGAGCTCAAAAAAAATAGTCGGTTCAGTGTAGGTATAGGCAATCGATTTACAGCCCGAACTATGTGCTTCTCGGACTATTTCCTCGGGTCCCATCTTCTCACCAACGATGTATCCCTTTTTCTCCCGTGGTAATTGTGATATGTCGGAGTTCTGGCAGTGTTTGCAGGTGAAATTGCATCCAACAGTGGCAATTGAATAGGCCGTGGAGCCTGGGTAGAATTGAAAGAGGGGTTTTTTTTCAATAGGATCGATGTGGGATGAAATGATCCTATCATAGACAAGGCTAAACAGGGAGCCATCTACATTTTGCCTTACCCCGCAGATCCCATAGCTTCCATCTTTTATGGTACACCGATGGTTGCAAAGATTGCATTTTACCTTACCTTCAGAGAGCTTTTCATAGAGCATTGCTTCTTTCATGATTTCTGCTCTCCCTTACCAGTTATTTATTTGTAATATTCAAATGTTGTGGCCTTATAAATTACTGAACATCTACTGCCAATTATTTGATATCCTGGAAACAACAGATGGGCCTGTTTCTGAAAGGCGAACCCGCTTTTGGACGGGATTGGCCTCTCTGACAGCTTATTGAAAACTAGGAGCATTGCCACAACTCCTGAACCTTACTTATTTATTTGAAAAAGCGTCATCAGTAGGGCATTTGCATGAACAACTATAGCATATCAAGTACCAAGGTACTCAAACAACCCGCACGTGTCAAGGCATCGCCTCACTTTTCCAGGGCAACGTCAAAGCGCTGGGTATGGGTGTCTTTTTTTTGGATTATGCCCCGCATAGTTTACATTAGTGGGCGTTTCAAAATGGTTTA
>JAUVXZ010000022.1 GCA_030603345.1 Pseudomonadota bacterium | reverse complement strand
GCTCGGCCGAGTCGGAGGCCGCTGTGCTTTTCACGACTTATCAGTGGGGGAAGCCGCAGCCCTGAGCCTGTTGAAGGGAATGCGGAGTCCCGGCGTCGGCATGTTGATAAGTCGTAGAAAAGACCTAATGACCATCCCGATATTGCAAACTATTTGATGCTCTCAGTGGTATTAGAACCCGCACGATTCCCGATACACGGTGAATAGAGGGTAAGATATTTCATCACCGAAGATGCAGACTGCGGAATGATCTGTTTGATTACTTGGGGAGGAATTGTTGGCTTGAGGAAAACTGATATAGAATTGGTAGAGAATCTGGAGCAAATCCTTTCCACTTTGCGGCATGAGCTGGGTAATTCAGTGAATTCGCTGAAAATCACCCTTGATGTCTTACGGGAGAACTACGACCTCTTTGATGATGCCAAGAAGAAAGAGTATCTGAAGAGAGGGGCAAAGGTCTTGGCACGGCAGCAGCAATTGGTCGATGCCATGAAGTCTTATTCTCAATTCAAAGTGAAGGAGCAAAAAGAAATCGCATTTCTTTCTTTTTGGAAACACTTCCTAAGCTCGGCGTCCAGTAGAGTTGAGGGCGCAAACATTAAACTCATTCATCATCGTGAGGTGGAGTCCTGCCTGATCATGGGAGACAGCGCAGCCCTTAATAAAATCATGGCGAGCATTGTTGAGAACGCCATGGAGGCAGTGGAAGGTATGGATGATCCCGTAATAGAATTGAAGGTCTCGAAGACGAATAGTTCTCTCAAGATAGTGGTGGAGGACAATGGATCCGGCATCGGAAAAAATGACATGCCGCGGGTTTTCACACCCCTGTTTACCACCAAACCCGGGAAGATGGGGATGGGACTGCCGATTGCCCGGAAACTCTTGCTGGAGATGGAGGGCAGAATAAGAATAGACAGCGTTTTCGGTAGCGGTACCAAAGCCAGAGTATGGCTTAAAAGTGTTGGTGGTCAAGAAGGGGGGCACAAGCAATATTATTAGTTCATAGGAGGTAAGCCATTGACCTATATGCTCGGCCAAGAACAGCTCGATGCCATAGAACAGGTGTTGTTAGAGGATCTCTTTGATGTTGGGGTTAACTGCATTTTTTTGATCGACATGGCAGGCAATGTTATTGCCAACCTTGATAATGGCGAAATCAAGCACGATATTTACTCGCTAGCGGCCTTAGCCGCGGGCAATTTTGCGGCGGTGAGCACTATGGCTAAAATTGTTGGGGAAGATGAGTTCTCTTTGCTTTTTCATAAAGGAGAAAAGGAGAGCATACACTTCAGCAAAGTTTTGACGGATTTCTTACTGATCACTATTTTTGGTAAGGGGATATCTTTGGGTTTTTTGCGGTTGAAGGTGGCTGAGGCTACGGAAAAGATCAAAAAGATTTTGGAACCCCCCTGTGCTCCATAACCTGACTCTCTCTTAGCGTGTAGCGTGCAGCGATGAACAGAGGTGGGGTGATTACGGTTCTTTTGTGAGGTATCTGCTGATGGCATTTGTAAACCTGAAGAAAAAAGAGGTTCAGGCAAAAATAGTCTACTATGGTCCAGGGAGGGGAGGAAAGACCACCAATCTGGAATATATATACAATAAATTCAGAAGTCGCATAAAAACAGAGATGGTTACCATCAAAACCCACGGGGACCGAACCCTTTTTTTCGATTTCCTTCCCTTTAATGTAGGAAAAATCAGGGAATATGATGTGAAAATCCAGCTATACACGGTACCTGGACAAGTCAAGTATGATGCTACCCGGAGACTGGTTTTGAGAGGGGTTGATGGAATTGTTTTTGTGGCTGACTCGATGGCAGTGAGAAGAGAAAAAAATATTCTTTCCCTCAGGAACCTTCAGAAAAATTTGGCCACTTTCAGGAAGAGTATTTTCAAGATCCCCATTGTTTTACAATACAACAAAAAGGATCTGGAGGAACAGGGTATCCCGCTTTTGCCCCTGCAAACACTTGAAAAAGACCTTAACAGTCAGCTAAAAGCGCCTTCTTTTGAAGCGAGCGCTCTGACGGGAATGAATGTTGTGCCGACCATGAAAAAGATAATATCAATGACCATGGCTTCTTTGCTTATGGAACTGAAATAGGAGGTGATGGAATGGCCTTGCAAAAAGATGGTACCGTAGATTTTGAGGTGGAAGCAGACCCCAAAGATCTTTTTGGACACGGCAATAAGAGCCTTGACTCTGTGGAGGATACCGGTGATCCTGAGGTTGCTCCCCTCACGGAGTTAAAGTCTATCGTTTTATCACTTGACTGGGAGATTACCGATGAAATCATGAGTCAGTTTGTTAAGGAGATAGACAAATTAAAAGATACATACCGAGATGATGAAATCCTTGTGTCATTTCTCGGTCTCCTTGATTCGGTGGGAAAATATATCAAGACCCACAAAGCCAAAGCCCATCCGAATGCCGGCAAGTTATTGAACTCCGCCTATATGAGCCTGGAGAAGGTAATCGTCTCCAAAGACATCACTGAGCCCGAAAGAAATAGGATACTCGCAAGTCAGCTGAAAAGCTTCAAAAGATTAATGGAGCAGATCGCGCTGAGAAAGGCCGGCTCAGATGGAAAAAAAGGGTTGAAGCCGCCTGATCAGGCGAGAGTGGCGGCACAAGAACCGAAAGAGGATCAGGCTATCCAACAAAAAGAGGAAAGGTCACTTGAGGAGGCGAAGGAGAGACAGCTCGAACCCCATGAAGGTCGTGTAAGTCCCGATGAGAGCCTTAGGTTGGCTGTAGATGAACTTAAACAGTTGATTCAGGAGGAGTTCAAGGGATTGAGGGAAGAGCTGCGCCAACTGCGGGAAAGCAAGGAGAGGCTAATCTAGACGCACCATTTGTGGCTCTGGGATCAGGGAGTCATACCTTTTGTGGTCTGTCCATGACTGGCCAATTGATTCATCGGAGGCAACCGAGTGAATATTCTATCCGGTGACATATCTGGTTTGGTTTTTAGGCGTGCTGACCGGGGAGATCTTGGAGAGTTTTCTCTTGACAGTCATATGCTCAGTGTACTCGTGGAGTTAGATGGCAGGAGGAGTCTTGGCTCAGTAGCAAAAAAAGCAGGCTTGGATATGGGTACCGTGAAGGGGGTGATCTTCAGGCTTCTAAAGCTTAACCTCATCAGACCTGAGGGAAGGGGTATCTCGGTACTTGGCAGGGACTTTTTCGATTATCTTAATGTCCAATTGTCTCTAGCCTTGGGGCCAATAGCTGATGTGCTGATTGAGGAAGCAGTGACTGATCTGGATCATAGTAAGCGTGAATTCCCAAGGCACCGGGCAGCAGAACTCGTGAATCTCCTTGCCAGTGAGATTCGACGTGAGGAAAAAAGGATCGTCTTTCAACAGAATATGGTTAAGAAAATCAAGGAAATAGGGGCGTGATACTGGGTAACGTCAAAGTGCAGGGTATGGGTGTCTACAAAAAAGAGGAAAAAAGTAGAAGATAAGGAGATTGCATCATGATCGTTTCATGTGAGGATTGTGGAAAACAGTATAGGATACAGACAGAGAAGATAAGAGGTGAGAGGGCCCGGTTTAGATGCAAGGCTTGTGGGTTTGTTATATTAGTTAATAAACCGAGCGCAGTGGCAGATGAGCCTCTGAAACCTGTCCGTCCCACCCTCACGCTCAGCAAGCAGAAGCCAACTGGCCCACCCAAGGAGGAGTCCGAACCGGCTCAAACAGAGGCGCCAAAAGTACCCCCCACCAAGTTGAAAGGGATTGGTCTGAAGGGGAAGTTGATGTTTTTTCTCCTTGTCCCGCTTATGCTGGGTTTGGCCATCGGTGCCTTTTTTTCACTGAAGCACATGGTCGGCCTGAGTGGCCTCATCACCGAGGAAAGCTCGAGAATCGTTACTCAAATGGCAGAGAGACAGATTGCCGAGCATGCTCGGGCAGTGGCCCTCCAGGCCGGTCTCTATCTCCTGAGCCATCCAGAATTGAAGAGAGGGAGATTTCAGAAAGATGCAGAGCTGAAAAAAATTGCGGTACAGAAGGTGGGATCCACTGGATATACTGCATTGCATGCGGTACCGGACAAGAATGGGATCTGGAGAAACTGGGCCCATGCTAACCCCAAAATCGTTGGCATTGATATGAGTACGCTCAAAAAACCCATGGGGAAAGCATTCTACGGATTTTGGAAGGTTTTTAGCGCTGGTAAAGATGGAAAGGAATCGAGCGGTTATTACACATGGCAGGACGCTGACGGCAGGTTTCGGGATAAATTTATGGTGTGTGCGCCGGTAAAAGGTACACCATATTATGTGGCAAGCACCACGTACCTGGATGAGTTTACTCGTCCAGTAGAAAAACTTAAGGCACGAAGCCAGAAAACAGCCAAGAGAGTCCGAAACATTAATGCAGGGGTTATGTTAGGCACTATCATGCTTATCGGCCTGATCGTTTTCTTTTATGGCCGGAAGGTAACAGGCGATATCAAACGCCTTTCTGAGGTTGCTGACCGGATTAGTATTGGCGAGTTGGATGCCGAGATCGATGTTAAATCTAAGGATGAAATCGGGGAATTAGCCGAGGCAATCTCGCGCATGCAAGACAGCCTTCGTCTATCTATAGAACGGCTGCGACATCGGCGCTAGATCTGATGCAGGTTTTTAAGAGGGGATCATGATCATAATTCCCAGAGAGAAGTCGGTACTCGAAAATCTGAATAGTTATTATGTTGATGTCCCAAAACCTGTTGAGCACTGTCAAGGTGAGTTCGGTTCTGGATGTATCCACTTACAATCCCCGAGGATTGAAGGGGTTGTTTTCTTTGATAACGATGAACTCTTGAACAGTATTTTCAAAAACAAAGAAGGGCAGATAGAGGGTCAGGCAGCCTTAGATGGTCTTATTGAAGCGGCGGCGGACCACAATTTTACCATCCATGTGTATAAAATAGATCCGAAGAAGATTTACTTCTGGTCCAAGATACCAACTGCAAAAGAAATCTATAATGATCTCAGGACAGAGTTTACTGATCTTGAAGGGCTGATACAAGAGATGAATTCGGAGAAACTGACCGGTTACATTGATGTCTCCCTTGATAGAGGGAAAGAAAGTGGTCTGGTCTTTTTTGACAAGGGGCAGATCATAGGTGGATCCTATTCCTGGAACAATGGAGAGGTGAATGGTTCAAAAGGGAGTCAGGAGCTCCTTATTCAGAAAACAAAGGAGTCAAGCGGGATCTTTCGGGTCAGCAAGATATCATTCCCAACAGATGAAGTGAAGACTGAGTCTAAAGACAGCCGAAAGGAGCCTTCACGGAACAGCATCACTATGCTGGGGGAGCTATTAGGTATTTTTGAAAGGGTGATCAGGTCTCATAGGAAGACTAAAGTGAACTTCAACACACTGCTAAAAAAGAAATTTGTTGAAAAGGCGGATGAATATGCCTTCCTAGACCCCTTTGTTGCTGAATTTGTGTATGCTGATCGGAAGATTACCTTTGCCGGGGATGCCAGCGATGAGGAGCTGGCAAGGGGAGTAACGGAATCTGTTAAGGAATTGGCAGAGGAATTCGGGGTACTTGCTGAGGTGAGAAATGAGTGTGTGTTTTGGACTCAGAAACACCAGAGAGAACTTGGGAGAATCGGTTTCAGTTTTTGACAGGCTGTTGCCGAAATCCCTTTTCTTTTGGTCTAAAACGTTTAAATGACCGCTCAAAGGGATTTCCGTTTGGGCAACAGCCTATTGACATAAGATATACTAATTCAAGGTGTTTCAGTTTTAGAAGGTTCCATTGAATTACAACTCTTTTCGCGAGGTTTGTGCACGGCGCATAGGTTGAATAAAATGGTGGGTACCGTTTCTCAGATTGACATTGATAAATCAGTACGATGGTATGCGGAGTTTCTTGATAATATTCCTCTCGCCATTTACCGTACCACTCTTGAAGGCAAGCTTATTTTTTGCAACAAGGCCTTTGCGCAATTATTTGGCTTCGCTGCGGTTGAGGAATTAATTGGTTACCCAGTTGTGCAGCTTTATCGGAACCAGAAAGACAGGGGTCTTTTCGTTGAGAGCATTATTCGGGGAGGTCGCGTAGAGGATTTTCCCCTTTCACTCATGAAACGGGACAGAACACCCCTGTGGTGTGGTGTCACTGCTGAGGTGGTCTTTGATGAGGATGGCATGGCAGTGTTCTTGGATGGGGTGATCAGGGATATCACGGAAGCAATCAAAGAAAAAGAGGCACTTGGCCATTTCGATGTGACGGGAACCAGCAGTAAAGATTTTGTCCTCCTCCTGAATCTTCAGGGAGATTTGCTGGATATCGATCAGGCCTGTGCAGACCTCCTAGGGTTTCACAAGGAAGAATTGATGGGGAGACCGTTGTTTGAGCTTATTGTACCCGAGGGGAGATACCTCTTTCCCCTTTTTCTCTCTGATGTTTTGCAATCCGGTCAGGAGGAAGGAATCCTAACACTACTCGACAGAAATGGTACGAGACATTTTCTCGGATTCCATGCCTTTCTCGTAAAAGACAGAGACAAGGCGCATAAGATAAAGCTTATTGCCCATGATGCAATAGAGCGAATGAAATACCGGAAGCACCGATTGAGCAAGGAGAAATTCCTTGGAGTTATGGAGATGGCTGGTGGGGTTGCCCATAAACTGAATCAACCCCTTACGATAATTGGTAATCTACTAAATGAGATCTTACCTGATTTGAGCCCTCATGACCAAAATTACGAGAACATTGTCAAGATAGATAATCAAATTAAGAAATTGAATGAGATCGCAAGAAAAATAGGCGCCATAAAGAAATATGAGGCCATGGAGTATGTTGCCGGGGTAAAGATCGTAGACATTGATAAGGCATCCCGAGTGAGAAAGGGTGAGGAGATTCCATGATAAGAAAGGTGATGATTGTAGATGATGATCAGGAGATGCTGGTCTCCTTGAAGGAGGGGCTTGAGAGGTACAGTGAGATCTTTCGTGTGGTGATGGCAGAAGATGGTCTGATTGCTGTAGACAAGCTCAAAAAAAATGCTATTTCCCTCGTGGTCAGTGATCTGAAAATGCCGAGAATGGATGGTTTTACCCTTCTTGCCCATATCATGGAACACTATCCAGACATACCGGTAATCATCATTACTGGCTACAGCACACCCGAAATGGAAAGGCTGGCCCGAGAGGGAGGGGCAGTAGGCTATATTGGGAAGCCTTTCATGATTCAAGATCTTGCCCGGAAAATAATGACCACTCTCAGAAAGGAATCTGAGGGTGGAACATTACACGGTGTTTCTTCTGCTATTTTCTTGCAGTTGATAGAAATGGAGCAGAAAACGTGTACCATCCGGTTGGTTGACAAATCATCGGGCAAACGGGGGGTGCTTTTTTTCAGTGAGGGTGAGCTGCTTGACGCAAGAGCCAGTGGTCTCCAAGGTGAGGCTGGTGCATACGAAATCTTTTCGTGGGATGAGGTCAGTCTTTCCATTCAGAATGCTTGCCCTCAGAAGGAAAAGAAGATCCAGGCGGAGCTCCAGGCGATACTCATTGATGCAGCACGGTTGAAGGATGAGGCTGACTGTGAGGAAGGGCCGGAACCGGTGGCGAAAAAGAGTGAAAACACGGTAAAGGTGTCTGAGGCAGAGGAATCGCAGAAATCAAAGGATATAGCTAATATCAGGGCCAGGCTGAAAAAGGAGATTGGTGAAAGGCGCGGAGTTGAAGCCATATACCATGACAATTCGTGGGATGGTTTTATCGCGCAGGCTACACGTGTAGGGACGTTTTTCAACGCCGGAAAACTAAAGCTAGGCTATATCGATAGGGGTGAATCGAATGATTTTATCCTGGTCCCGGGTGAACAAACAACGGTAATTTCAGTTAACCCTAAATGCCCCAGAGACAGAATAATAAAGGCTATCAGTGGTCATATGGGTTCTTCACAATAAGAAAGTCCCCAGTACAAGGAAGACATGAGAGAGCTATTTAATGATATTCTGAGCTTGGATGATGTTAACGGAATCATGCTCTTTTCTTTTGAGGGCGAACTCATCTTTAAAGAGTTCTTAACTCCCCTCCCCGAGGAACCTGAAAGGCGAGACTGGTGGCGTGTTTTTATTCACTCCCTCAGTGGGGCCAGGGAGGTGGATCTGATTTTTGAAAAATGCAGGCTGTACGTCAGAAAAACGGATCTCGGCTATCTTATGATACTGATGGGAGTTTTTGCCCCTATTGCCATGATGAGACTCAATTGTGATTTGCTGGTACCCTCGTTAAAGCAAACAAAAACCACTAAAGGATTGAAGCGTCTTTTCCGAATGAAAACATAGAGGCTAAGGGGAAGTGGATATCAATATTTTAATTGAGCCTGAGGGATACAGTTCGCTTACCCACTGAAAGGGAATCGATCTTAGCAGGACACGTGCTTGAAAAATCTTCACTAAGGCAAATTTGGGATAGGAGTTGGACTGGTAGTGCGTTTCGCTAAAATATTTACATATATTAAAATTCAAATGCCAAAGCTCAGATGCCAAATGAATGTCAAAGCTCAAATTTCAAAATGCCTTACACCGATCAGTATTTTTGACATTTGATAATTTAGATTTGATTTGAACTTTGGATTTTGACATTTGTCATTTTTAATAATTAGATATGTATGTGTTTTAATGAAACGATGTACTAGATTCTGACTCAGGGGAGTGCAGGATGACGCGTGTTACGGAAGATGAGAAAATAGATTTGCAGTTCAAACTTAATGAGGCGGAGGTTTACCGTTCCATGGGATTGCTCGCGGAATCTCTCAATGTCTATGAAAAGATTCTATCAGACATCCCGAAATCGGATTCTCGTAATCGTGAAAAGGTTGAGCAGACGATCGGCCAAGTAAAAAAGGAAATCGTCGATGAGGAACAGGCTAACGTGGAAAATGTTTCCACTGAGGACATCTCAATTCTCAAAAAGGCCGTGTCCAACAATGAAAATGTTCAGGCTGTTCTCGCGAGTGCCTCTGCATGGAAAGAGCTGGGTCTCTACGGGGAGGCTGTTGCTGAATATGAGAAACTGTTTCAGCTGGATTGCCACTCAGGAAAAATCGTTTCGGAAATGGTTGTGTGTCTGTCCGTAACCCACTCGCTTTCCAAAGTTGTCGAGCACGTGGAAAAGATAGTGAATAAGCAGAAGCTGGGGAAAAAGGAGAAGGTGCAGATCAAATTCAGGCTCGGCATGGAAATGGAGAAGAGAGGCGAAAAAGAATTAGCTCTCGATTTGTACCGATCCGCCAAACAAATTGATCCGGACGATAAGGAAGTCAAAAAGAAACTGGATTCGATCATAGCCAGCCTCTCTTCCGGTTCAAAATATGACTACCTCCTCAATCAAAAGATGGTGACCCCAGAACAACTCCACAAGGCCCTCAGCCTATCAAAGAAGATGAACAAGAGCGTAGAATTTATCTTGATCGAGTATTTCAGGGTTGAGAAAGAAGACCTGGGAAAATCCCTTTCATTATTCTATGGCTGTCCCTTTAGAACCTATGACCCGGCATTGCCCACACCAGTTGAGCTCATAAGAAGTCTAAAAAAGCCGTTTCTCTTACATGAGGTCTGGGTTCCTCTGAGCTGGGGTAAGGAGGGGATTGAGATACTGATTGATGACCCCAGGGATCTGACCAAAACTGATCACATCAGAGCTTTGGTGAAGACAAAAAAAATCAATTTCTCCGTTGCGATAAGAGAGGATATAGAGCCATACATAAAACGTTTCTTTGATGACGAAAAAATTCATACGGGTGCCCCTGGACAGAATATTATGGAGGGTTTTGACCTGATCCCTGATATATCCTTTGAAGAAGAGGAAGAAGGAGCAGAGATTGAAGAGACCCTGTTTGATGAGACCTCAAGCCAGGTGGTAAACCTGGTTGACCAGATTATAATAGCTGCATACCGAAAAAATGCCTCTGATATTCACTTTGAGCCTTTTCAAGATTCGAGGGTTACCACGGTACGCTTCCGCATAGACGGCGTATGCCAGGACTATACGAAGGTTCCAAACTCCATGATTAGGGCCATAATCATAAGGATCAAGATTATGGCGGGAGTCGACATCGCTGAAAAGCGTCTCCCTCATGACGGAAAAATCAAGTTCAAACGCAAGGGCATACCTCCCTTCGAACTTCGACTAGCTACCCTCCCCACCGCAGGAGGTTATGAGGATGCCGTGCTGAGGATACTGTCCGGAGCAAGCACCATGCATCTGGATGAGATGGGGTTGAATGAGAGAAATCTTAACCTTATGAAGAAGGTTGTTAGCCAACCCTACGGTCTCGTATTGGCGGTGGGTCCTACCGGTTCAGGTAAGACGACTACCCTTCATGCCGCGCTCGGTTTTATCAACAAACCGGGTATCAAAATTTGGACAGCAGAAGATCCGGTGGAGATCACCCAGCCCGGTCTGCGACAGGTGGAGGTGAAACCTAAGATCGGGCTTGATTTTGCGATGATTATGCGCGCCTTTTTGCGGGCAGACCCGGATGTTATCATGATCGGTGAGATGCGCGATGAAGAGACTGCGGCCACTGCCATTGAGGCATCTCTTACCGGCCATCTGGTTTTTTCTACGCTCCATACCAACAGTGCACCTGAAACCGTGACACGGCTCCTGGATATGGGGCTCAATCCCCTTAATTTTTCCGAAGCCCTTCTCGGTGTGCTGGCCCAGAGGCTGGTCAGAAAATTGTGTGAAAAGTGTCGCCAGGAGTATCATCCCTCAGAAGATGAATTTCAGGAGATCGTGTCAGATTACGGCACCGATCATTTTGATACCACTGGAATTGAATTCACCCCCGACCTAACCATCTACCGTCCCCAAGGGTGCGAGGAATGTTCTGGAACAGGTTACAAGGGGCGGCTTGGAATCTATGAATTGCTTTACGGCAGCAATGTGATAAAAAGGATGATCAAAAAGCAGGCCGGCACAGATGCTATTTTGGAGCAAGCAGCCAAGGAGGGAATGACAACCGTGAAGCAGGACGCTGTTATGAAGTCCTTTCAGGGGATGGTGGATATCAGTGAAGTGCGAAGGGTCTGCATAAAGTAGGCCAGCTGGATGTATGCCTGGATCGATGGGGGAGTCACACGCCAAACGGTGGGTGGATCGGGAGTTTTTATGAGGTTGAAAAGATGATGAAAAAGGCCCTGGTAGTGGATAACGATTTCTTTTTCATGGAGTTCCTCACAGAACTGCTTGAGGCGAGGGAATATGAGGTAATAAAAGCCTATGATGGTAAGGAGGGCATATCCAAACTGGAGCAGGAAGAATTTGATCTGATCTTCGTAGACATGATTATGCCCAAAATAGATGGAAAGCAGTTAATTAGGTTCACCCGGTCCAGATTTCCTAACGCACATTTCCCCATTGTTGCCTTGTCGATTATTGAACAAATGGACACACTGAGCGAAATAGGTGCTGATTATTTTATAGCCAAGGGTCCTGCCGAAAAAATGGCCAAGAGCATCGAGATGCTCATGGACGGGATTGAAAAAAACCCGATCCCTGCTCCATCGGATGAAACGGTGTTCCAACCAGATAACATGATCCCGAGGCAGATAACAAGTGAGTTAATTCAAAGTGTTAATTTCCAACAGGCAATCACCGAAAGCATTGGGATGGGAATTATTGTTGTTGACCAGGATGCCAAGATTATCATCACTAATTCTCTTGCCCTCGACATCATCAATAGACCTTATGAAGAGGTATTGAACCGTGAGATAATATCTGTATTTCCAAGCGAGGAAAGGGCAAAAGTAATCGGTTCACTGAAAAGGGTGCTGCTCAAAACAGAACTAAGAAAGACGAGCCTTTTTATTATTATCAACTCTCAGAAGATTCGTCTAATCGTCTCGCTTTTAAGGCTCAATGGTGACATAGGTGGGTGGGTAGTAGCACTATGTGTGGAGCCGGATGCATCATTACATAGCAAGAGTAATAACCAAATGAATAGTGTTTGAAACATATCCTCAAAACTAATCCTTTGCTCACGACCTATCCGTTTTTCCATTCAATCGCTTCACCAGTCCACCTCGCCTCAGATAATTGCGATAGTCCTTTTCGTGATGTTTGAGTATGAACTTAAGATAGCTGATATGGTTTTCAACGGCCTCAGTATAAAGGTCTCTGTCCAGGTCCCAGCGCGCCTTGAAATGATGGCGCATATACTCAGTCACCCCGCTCAGATCCTTGGTAATCCTTTGCCGGATCATTGCATAGAAGTCTCTGGTTTTCTTTAGTAAGTCCAGTTCGTTACCGTACCCCATGACACCGCCATCTCTGAATTCGTAAAACAGAAACAGGAGTTTCTCAAGGTAGGTTCGGTCTGCCATCTGGCCAAGGAGGTCGGAGGTACCCAGGAGTTTGGCAAGCAGCTCAATTTCTCGGGAGGGAAAGTGGATTTCAGTGATGTCTGCACTCAGATCAGTGCAGGTGAGGATAACAGAGCAGTGGTTGAAGATCTCAGGTGATAAACCGTGATCGGACCGATATCGGTCCATAAAGGCGATGCTGCGCCTGATATCAGTAAGAACGTCGTGGGTGTTTGTGCTTCCCTCGTCATCAAGGCTCCGGATATATCCGGTATCGTGCATCAGTGCGCACAGCAACCCCAGCATTACCTGGTCTCTGGTAAGATTCTCTCCTTTGAGTATAGCGCCATGAATAAGCCGTGCCATGGCCAGGAAGGTGTCGGTGGTATGCTTCAGGTCGTGGTATTGTGTTTGACAGCGGCTGTACCCGCGATACTCACCGCCAAAAAGTTGCACAATATCGGTGAAAACGCGGTTGAGCATCTCAAAGTCAAAGTCAGAGTAAAGCGTGGAAACAATATTTTCGACCTCATTCAGGACGGCATGAGGATTTTCCATATCCACGAGGCGTGAAAGTTGTACTGGTTCCATTCGTATCCCATCATCAGTTAGAGACTTATTGATCCAAGGAGGCTGGTTGCAGAGGGCCTTTGGCTGAAAGCTTCCCGTATATAGCAAAAAAAACGTATTGAGACAAGGTTTCGTTTTAGTCCGATAGAGTACCCACCCTTGCCCAATGGTTTGCTTACGATCGCAAAGGATTAATACCGTTCAAAAACAGCCATGACCTCTTTTAGAACGTGAGCGACTAATTACTATGGTTCATGCCGACAGTTTTGGACGATACCAAAGAATTGCGTCATCCTTTAGCCTTGCAACAATATAATCGGCAATTTACCATTAAACATTACTTTCTTGTTGACAAATCCCGCTTCTTCTATTTATATTCCTGTCTAACATTCCATAAGGGTGAAGGAAATGGTAAAAAAATCATACTTTTCAGCATGCGATTTTTTTCTTTTTAGCTTCTTTTGCTATTTCCCCGTCCGCGGCCCGGGTTGAATGGACCAATAGAGAAAACCTCAGGCCGTGGAAAGATAAAAATTTCCACGGCCTTTTTTATTATTCCTATACCATAAGAAGGGAGAGAAGAGCATGTCTGTATCCAAAAAGATTAGCACCTCGATTGAGAGTGCCTCGTGGGTAAGAAAGATGTTTGAAGAGGGTGCCCTCAGAAAGGCACAATATGGTTCTGAGAACGTCTTTGATTTTAGCTTAGGCAACCCAAATCTTGAGCCTCCGGCCAAGGTCAAAACGATATTGAGGGAATTGGTTTCTAACAATTCTCCAGGCGTGCATGCCTATATGCCTAATGCTGGATTTATTGAGACACGGCAGGCTGTAGCTGATTACTTGAGCAATGTGAATGACTTTTCCTTTGATTGTGAGGACATTGTTATGACAGTAGGTGCAGCTGGGGCCACCAATGTGGTTTTGAGGGCTATCCTTGATCCGGGGGATGAGGTAATTATGCCGGCGCCCTATTTCATGGAATACAATTTTTACATAGCTAATTATGGTGGTGTTCCGGTAGTGGTTACTACCAAGCCTGACTTTTCTCTTGATCTCTTTGCCATTGAAAATGCTATCACTTCCAATACTAGAGCGGTATTGATAAACAACCCTAATAATCCAACAGGAAAGGTTTATAGAAAAGATGAACTCAGTCAATTGGGTGAACTATTAACCCTTTACAGTCAAAGAAGGGGAGAGCCGATCTATCTGATATCTGATGAGCCGTATAGCAAGATCATCTATAATGGTTTGGTGTTTCCATCTATATTTGATGCGTATACCGAGAGTTTTTTGGTAACCTCCTTTTCAAAAGACCTCTCTCTGCCTGGGGAGAGAATCGGATACATTGCTGTTCATCCCCTTATTGCTGAAAAGGAGATCATTATAGGCGGCCTCACCTTATGCAACAGAATCTTGGGATATGTGAATGCCCCTGCCTTAATGCAACGGTTGGTACCGTTCCTGTTAGAGGAGTGTGTTGATGTAACCCTGTATCAGCGAAAGAGAGATTTTCTGTGTAAAGGTCTGGAGGCGGCTGGTTATAGGTTTGCTCTGCCAGAGGGAACCTTTTACCTCTTTCCGGAAACCCCTATCCCGGATGATCTGGAGTTTGTCAACTCCCTGATGGAGGAAAACATTCTCACTACCCCGGGTTCGGGCTTTGGAGGACCTGGGCATATCAGGATTGCCTTCTGTGCAGACGACAAGACAATCGAAAAGGCCCTCCCCGGGTTTGCCAGGGTACTAGAAAAATACAGATAGGGAGGTTGTCATGTATTCAAAGGTGGTTCTTCTCAGATTTTCTCGAGAGATAGTCAATGAGCCTATTGTGGTGAATTTGGTAAAGAGATTTGACCTCTCTTTTAACATATTAAAGGCGACAATCTACCCGAGGAAAGAAGGCATGGTTGTTATGGAGCTAACTGGCAATCGGAAGAATTATAACGCCGGGGTCAAATATCTGAGAAATGTCGGTGTTAAGGTTGAGAACATAGGCCAAGATATAAGGCGAAATGAGGAAAAATGTTTCCATTGTGGTGTCTGCACAGCGGTCTGTCCTACTGGAGCCCTGTATATTGAAAGGCCAGAGATGAGTGTTGCCTTTGAAAAAGATAGGTGCAGTGCCTGCGAACTGTGTGTAATAGCCTGTCCAGCAAAGGCCATGGAAGTTAATTTCGACAGAGCCCTGCTCGACTAGTTCTCCATTCCTGAGCCGGGGTGAGTGGAGGTCAACCAAGGTCCATGACTCAGGGAAAAAAAACCATTGCCGTTGCCCTCAGTGGTGGAATGGATAGCGCATATGCAGCGTTTGCCTTAAAGGAGAAGGGATGGGACGTCATCGGTGTTCACCTTATCCTTCCTCTTCCTCAAAAAGAAAGGGCAAAAAGGGCAAAGCTCATCGACTCTATTACCAAGAAGCTCGATATCCCCTCCCACTTTTTAGACGTCAAAGATCTATTCCATAAAACCGTCATTGAATATTTTATTAGCGCCTACTCCTTAGGAATAACCCCTAATCCATGTGTTGTTTGTAATAGTCTTATCAAGTTGCAGCAGATGATTACATGGATTGAGCAGAACAGGATCGATTATCTAGCTACAGGCCATTACGCCAGGGTGAGGAAGAGTTCGCGTGGAAACCAAATGGAACTACTCAAAGGAAAAGACAAACAAAAGGACCAGTCCTATTTTTTGCACAGGCTGAACCAGCAGCAATTATCACGGACGATATTTCCCCTGGGGGATATGACAAAGTCTGAGCTATGCCTGAAAGCAGAAGAAAGGGGACTGACCGACTCAGTTCGTCATGAAAGCCAGGAAATCTGCTTTATCCCTGATAACGATTACCGGTCCTTTTTCACCAGGCAGGTTGGTGAAGAGATGCTATCATCTGGAAATATAGTCGATTGTGAAGGCAAGGTATTGGGTGTTCACTCTGGTACCTATGCCTATACCATTGGCCAAAGACATGGGCTTGGAATAGCCTCCCGAGAGCCTCTGTATGTACATCGGATCAGACCCGAGACAAATGAGGTTGCAGTTGGGCCGCGGAAGACACTATTTTCCAAAGAACTAACAGCACATGACTTCAAATGGATAGGAGATCTGCCAGCTAAAAGGAGGCTGAAGGTAGAGGGACAGATACGGTATAGACATCAACCGGCCTCTGGTACGCTCACCGTTCTTGCACCTGATTTGGTCCAGTTCGAGTTCGACCAGCCTCAGTGGGCAATAACCCCTGGCCAGGCCTTTGTGTGCTACAAGGGAGAAAAGGTTCTTGGTGGTGGGTGGATAAGAAGGCCTTAGTGTATTTCGGTGAACGGATAACGGTGAACGGATAACGATTTAAAATGCCAAACTCCTTTAAGATTATTACACTGGGTTGCAAGGTAAACCAGTATGAGTCTGCCTTCATTGAAGAATCATTGATAACAAAAGGATGCCAAAAGGCTAGCCAGGATACAGAGGCAGAATTGGTTGTTATCAACACCTGCATTGTTACAGCCAAAGCGAGTTATCAATCCAGACAGGCGATAAGAAGGGCTATTAGGGAGAATCCTGAGGCCATTATCGCTGCTATCGGATGCTATGGGCAGGTGTTTCCTGAGGAGTTAGCTCTGATTAGAGGTGTAGATCTAATTGCAGGAAACAGGGGAAAGAGTTCTTTTCCTGACCTATTGGTTCAAACCAGCCACTACAACCCTTCCCGTATTCTGCGGGAAGAATTCAGGGACCCCATTCCTTTTGAGCAAGTCCCAATCAAGAGGTTTGGCAGTAGAACAAGGGCCTTTTTGAAGATACAAGATGGGTGCGAATCTTTCTGCTCATATTGCATTGTCCCAAAGGCCCGGGGTCCGCTCAGGAGTCTCGAACCTGATAAGGTTATCAGAAACCTGAGGGACTTGGAGGAGAATGGCTATAAAGAGGTTGTGCTGACAGGGGTTCACCTTGGGAAATATGGCTCAGATCTGGGGAACGGCATAAACCTAACCCAGTTGCTTATTGAAATTGGCAAGAGCAGATGTAACCTAAGGATAAGGCTCAGTTCCCTTGAGCCTAATGAAATAGGTTCAGAGTTGATTGAATTGATGGCAACCCACACTTGGCTCTGTCGTCACTTTCATATCTCTTTACAAAATGGCGATGACGCTGTCTTGAAGAGGATGAATAGACACTATTCTGCCAAGTTGTTTACCAGGGTGGTAGAGGATATAGCCGGACTTGTGCCTAAGGTCTCCATAGGCGTTGATGTCTTGGTTGGTTTCCCTGGAGAAACAGAGGGGGCATTCAATAATACCTTTAGTCTCTTAGAAGGCCTCCCGATAGGGTATATGCACGTTTTCCCTTATTCAAAGAGAGAAGGCACTCCTGCTGCAAAATTTTCTGATCAACTTGATTACCGTAAAACCAAAGAGAGGGCCCTTGTCTTAAGGCGTCTTGATAAAGAGAAGAGAAAGATATTTTGGAGTTCTTTAGTAGGGGAGACATTCGACGTGCTCACCGAGGGATGGGCGCCTGGGGAAAAGAATCTTCTCAGGGGTTTGAGCGATAACTACGTTAGGTTTACCTTTCTTTCAGAAAAAATGAGCGCCAATGAAATCGTGAAAGTGAGGGCGAGGGGAGTAACGGAAGAAGGAGTGAGCGCCCGGCGATTGCTAGATTAATGACCTGTTGGGTGAAGGACATTGAAAAACCATTGTTGTTTGTCCGGTTAATTGCAAAACCCCAACTTTTGAAGGGTACCAAAAGATCTAGCATATTTCCAAAACCTCGAATTCCTTGGTTCCACCGGGTGTTTTAACCGTGAGAGTATCCCCCTCTTCCTTACCGATAAGGGCCTTTCCAAATGGAGAGGTAACGGATATCCTTCCAATCTCAGGTTCAGACTCATAGGGCCCAACGAGTTGGTAGGTTACATTTTGGTCGTTGCCAAGGTTTTTGAGTTCTACCTTCGTGCCAAAGACAATCTTTTCGGTTTGCTGTTTATCTATCTCAATTACATCTGATCTGCCAATTGCCATCTCTAACTCGTTTATTTTCGCACCTAAAAGGGCTTGGCGTTCCTTAGCTGCATGGTACTCCGCATTTTCGCTTAGATCTCCATGAGATCTTGCCTCTTCAATAGCTTTTATATTCTTTGGACGCTCAACAGTAAGAATAGTGCGCAATTCCTGTCGTAGTTTTTCCAATCCCTCTCGCGTAATTGGCACTTTGTCTATCATGAATATTCTCCTTCCTCTCGTCGAGCCTGTATCAATCTCTTCTAGGTTTAAAAACTTGGTAACGTTCAAAAGTTGAGACATTTAGGTTTAAGAAGGTAATGGCTGTTTCTGAAAGGCGATATCTCACAAAAAATACCACCGTATTCTGCAGTGGCCAAATATTTGGGATTTACTCCACAAAACATTTGCACCTTTGGTTATGTCCTGTTAAATGCCAAATATTTGGCCACCTCCCTTGAGGCTAATAGATATCGCCTTGAGGAAATTGGCATTACCAGTTAGATAAATTGATTCTCATCATGTGGCTGAAAAAACAACTGGACCTCAACTTTTGAATGTTTCCAAAAATTTATCATTTTAGGCAGAATGGGTCAAACAGTTAATTCAGTGGATGGGATGATAATCCGTTTCCGAGTGCCAAAAGAACAACTAGGTTTAGTGACTCGCCAAAGAAAAGGTAATGAATAACAAAACTGAAAGCCATTTTTGGTGAAGACCAGGATGAAGTCCATGCTGAGCTTAAGTTTTTGAGTAATGGAGACGATACACTTACTATAGCCACCCGGGATTTAAGGCGCTTCATTCACGTACTCCTGTGATTCCAGCGGCAACAGTTGGATGATGGATAATGCTTATCCATAATCGCCATGTAGGGCAGGTGATTTGATCTGTGTGGCAATTCCGTTCGAGAAAAATCCGTTGGAAAGGATGTGGAGAGTGTCCAGGGAAAGAAAAGTGTTCAAAACTCGACATACACAGAGAGTATCAAAGAGGCCTTTGAGGTAAGCTGGGGGTGTTTAAAATGAGATTGTGGGGTTGAGTGGGGGTTCAGTATCCGGCAAGAGGTAATAGGGCATCGGAGGGATAGGCATTATGGGGAGCTTCTCGCTTAGTGGTTTCCGGAAAAAAATACCTGTTTTGTAAAGGGAATATGGCTCAGTTTTTCCATAAAGACAAGAAGGAGAAGCTCTATGGGGGCTTCAATAGGTTTGGAACAGTATTTGTGATAGGCCTCTGTTTTTTTCTGGATCCAGAATGCCCGGTATCCAGATAAGGTAATGCTAGTTTTGCCTGTGGCTTCATCGATATTGCCCAGATATACTGGTATGTGTTTTGCATATCAATTTACCCGGAATAAACTCAGTCCTCTCTCCCGGGTATGAGGTAGTCATCTGCCAGGGTGCGGAAAGTGCTTGCTTCTTGGAACGGGCGCACGTAAACGGGTTTATCTGTAAAAAGTGACTCTTTAAGGAATAGGAGGTTTTCATGTCGTTGCCGGAAATACTTATCATATGGCCTGGCTCTCCAGTATTATCTTTGATCATTGAGTTTGTGATCGCCATTCTTCTCCTCTACCTGGCCCGTGGGCCTGCACACAAAGCTATCTATTCACTCAGCACGATTATCCACAGTGGCCTGCGTCTGATGGCACGGTCAGTGCTGCTAGGAGAAAAAAGGGTGGTGGAGCGCAATAAAGAGGTTCTTCTTGCCACCGGGGCAAAAGCAGTGGAACGGTTGATTGAGCGAGAGTTTTACCGGGTGGATGCAGTGGTAAAGCGTGATATGAGTGGATATCCAGCACTCCAGCATAAACTGGGAGATCAGATTGCACGCATTGATGAAGATTACCGGGAAAGTACTGAGGTGCCGGTACCATCACCTGATTGGGTCAAAGCAGTAGACACGCTGGCAAAGCTTCCTTCAAAAGGGGATAGCTGGATAGCGAACATTTTAGGCGAAATACACAAGACCGCCCAAGCCCAATACAAGAATACCATGGAGGAATACCGCAAGGCGGTCTCCGTGCGCCATTCCCTCCTGGAAAAAATGATGCCATACTGGCGCAGGCTCTCACAAACCCTCGACCAAGTCGACAAAACCATCATTGGCTTACATGAGCGGAGTAAAGTTATCGACAGCCGAATGGCTGAATATGAAGACATTCGGAACCAGTCGGAAAAGGCAGTACGTATGCTGACGTCCTCGGCCATGACCCAGTTTTTCATCTCCGCTCTCGTGTTGCTCATCGCCATTGGAGGGGCAGTGATCAACTTCAATCTCATAGCCCTCCCTATGTCGGAGATGGTCGGAGGTGGGAGCTATATTGGCAATTTCAAGACCTCTAATATTGCTGCGCTGGTGATTATCTTGGTTGAGGTCGCCATGGGCCTCTACCTCATGGAATCACTCCGCATCACCCATTTGTTTCCGGTCATCGGACACATGGATGACAAGATGCGCATCCGTATGATCTGGGTCACTTTTACCATCCTGCTGATCTTAGCAGGCGTTGAAGCGGCGCTGGCATTCATGCGGGACCGCATTGCTGCGGATATGCAGGCGCTGAGACATGCCCTCGCCACGGTGGAAACAGCAGAGCCGGTAAGTAGCTGGATTCCCACGGTGGGGCAGATGGTGATGGGGTTTATTCTTCCTTTTGCCCTGACCTTTGTGGCCATACCCTTGGAGTCTTTTGTGCAATCATCGCGCACCGTGTTTGGGTCGGCAGTAGCCAGCCTGCTACGGCTGATTGGCTTTGCCCTCCGTTTGCTGGGGAATGTGGTCCGCTATATAGGGGAGTTTTTGGTGAATGTCTACGACCTGCTGATCTTTCCGCCGCTGTGGTTAGAAAATGTCATCCGGAACAGAGAGCAGCATACTGAAGTTTCGGATATTATTGTCAACGAGGAGGTGTCGTGATGAAAAAACTGTTAGCCCTGGGTCTTCTATCTCTTTTGCTACTCGTGAGTGGGTGTCCCGATACTACGAGCCATTCACAGGGGGTCTACATGCTTTTAGATAGCTCAGGTACCTACAAGAAGGAAATAAAGCGGGCACAGGCCATCATCAATTACCTCCTTGGTACATTACAGCCTGGAGACTCTCTTGCCGTGGCAAGGATCGACAGTGCCAGTTTTAGTGAAAAAGATATTATTTCCAAGATGACTTTTGACAGACGGCCCTCAATGACAAACCAGCAAAAGCGCCTCTTCAAACAAAGGGTTGACGAGTTTGTTGCCAATGTAAAGGGCAGCGCATATACGGATATTACCGGAGGGGTTCTACAGGCGGTGGAATACCTGAATGAAACGGGAGCAGGAAGAAAGCACATTCTCATATTCTCTGATTTGAAGGAGGAGTTGGTCAAAGGGCACGTACGCGATTTTCCCATCCAACTATCTGAATGTAAGGTTGTTGCTCTCAATGTTACCAAATTACGGAGCGACAATGTTGATCCGCGGGAATACTACAAAAGGGTTGACCAATGGAAAGAGCGAGTTGAGGCTGGAGGTGGGCATTGGCGGGTCGTAAATGATCTGGAACGGCTTGAATCCATACTGGCAGATTAGGGGTAGTGTTGAAGCCTTTGATAGGAGCTTCCTGTTCAAGGAGAATCGCTATAAAAAATAATTTCTACGCTGTCGAGAAGGTTTTATCAAGGGCGGTTTTCTCCCGTGAGGATAAGAGGGGTAGTCTATGATAGGGAAAAAATATCATACCCTGGTCATTATGCCTTCTACTCCAGGGAAAAAGATTATCAAATTTGCTCTCCCTTCCTTTTGCTGGCGTATTTTTTTTGTAATAATGGCAGCGATCTTGTGCTGGGCAGGATTGGGGACGTGGAGTCTTTATCAGCATAAACAGATTACCGACCGGTCTCTCAGGTTGTTGAAAGAAAGTCTGCTCGCCAAAAGCCAGCTCGAAGATAAAAAACAAAAGATTGAATATCTTAACAGCCAGCTTGAAAAAATCCGGAAACAATCCGTCTATATTCGCAATTTCTTAGGGCTTGAGCCTCAAGGTAAGGCTAAAGGAAAACTCGGGCAGGGCGGGAAAGAAGTCTCCCCCCAGGCCTTTTCTATTCCTCCCAGTTTACCCTCTGACCCCAAGGTAAATACAGAACGGCTCAGTTTTGCCTACAGTAATCTGCTTTGCTCTCTCTCTCGCCAAGACATAACCCAATTACATACAGATTTAGATCGGATAATTGAAACATTAGAGAGTAGACAAAAGGAGATGGAGCACACCCCCTCTATTTCTCCAGTCGATCCCCGAAAATCATGGATATCGTCTGTGTTTGGTATAAGGATTAGCCCCTTTACCGGCAGAAAACATTTTCATTTAGGGATAGATATTGCAGGGTGGAAAGGCACTCCCATTATGGCCCCGGCTAAAGGGAGAGTAAATCTTGTGCGAAAGTGGGGTGCACTAGGCCTCGTGGTAAGAATAAGGCACAATTCAACGTACACTACGGAATACGGTCATTTGCTGAAATCGGCAGTGAAGAAAGGGCAATATGTAGAGCGGGGAGATATAATTGGCTATATGGGAAATTCAGGAAGGAGTACCGGGTACCACGTTCACTATGGACTAAAGAAAAAGCGTAAACACGTAAATCCGTTCCCGTACATGATGGACTGGGATAGAAACTATTCTCTCTTAGCAGCAGGGGGAAAAGGAG
>JAUVXZ010000288.1 GCA_030603345.1 Pseudomonadota bacterium | reverse complement strand
CCGATAGCTCATAGCAAAAAGGCAAAAGGCACGAAGCATAAGGCCAAAGGCCCGCGGACAGACCCCATGCCTCTCTCGCGTTCTTGGCGTGAGTCGACTTTATGCGCTGAGGCTCGAATTGAAGCTACCGATCGGATTGTTTCGCAAACACATAGGGAAACGGTATAGCTATCAGGTCTCCGACAATATAGCTTGCAAATATCACGACGTGCAACAGTGCATACATGGGAAACTCCCCAAGGACCAAGAGGGGCACAAGAACACCGATGAACCACACCGCCTTATAGGTAAGTTGCAGCAAGAGAACGGGCACGAATTTGAGGGGAGATCGTAGCCCCAATATAGAGAGCAGTGCAAACGCCACATAAACGCTGCCAAAGACTCCAAATACGATTGGGTCTTGGCTCGGCCACCTGAAGACAGCTTGCATTATGTTGGGACTGACAATGCATCCCAATCCAAATCCCCCTGCTCCAACAATGGTGTAAATATACATGACCTTAAGCCATCCCCACCGAACTTTAAGATCTTTAGGCATTATTTTTCCTCCTTTTTGTAGGAAATAGGGGTCAAACTTCACTATAACTAAGGCCTAATGAGCCATTCTAAGTAATTTAGATTTCTCCTGAGTTCCACAAACCTTATGTTACATATCACACTGTTTTGTCAAATCCGGTCAAAGCGGTATGTCAAGCAAGATTAGCTCAGGAAGATAGAAATCCCGCTGCAAATCGAAGTTGGATCTTGCCAGATTTTATGTACTTGAGTATATCCTGAAGGGATTCTTTGGTACTTTCAAACGTGGTTCCTGTAGTCAAGGCGCGTGCTCCAAAATGCAATTATATATTCATTCAAAATCACATTATGATATCAGGGTTATCCATTAACTGAATTTGGATAGATATTTTACCTCTCCTTATGTTCTCCTAGCTCATCTAAATATAGGCATTAGATTGCACTCTAATACCCATTATATGGGTACATTACCTATTTCTCCGATGAGGTTTGGATTACGGCTCCAATGCTCACTGTGGCCGTCATATTCTTTCAAGAGTTGTCAACAACTTGTTCGCTGACTTGTCCGGCAACATGTCCGGTATCCAAGTCAGGCCCTGACTCAGGCTGTGACACGGGCTGTGACTCGGGCTGTGACTCGGGCTGTGAGTCAGGCTGTAAATCAGGCCACCACTTTGAATTCCTATTAGAAATTTAAGGTTAACTACTTTCATGATTTTGCTTAAGAGCCAAGGCTTTTTCCATTTTTCAACTTATACTTCTGTAAGCGACTTTTCGGTTTTTCAGGTATGGTATAAGCAATAACCCCTTCACCCACCAGAGATTTTAGGACTATCTTAAGTTGTCCGGATATCTGTTTCTGCCCCAGGTTCTTAGAGATTTCAGATTTAGACAAAGGCCCCTCAGTGAGTAAGCGGATCACTTTCTCCCTGAGTGACTCTGGCTGCAACTCAGGCTGTGACACGGGCTTGCCGATGTCTTTACGTTCAGCCCCCTTAATGTCTCTGGATGGGAAAAAGATGACATAAAGACTGCCTGCTTGCTCCTTCCATTGAGGTTCGGGATTATTGCCTTCACGGCACCAGTCGATGATTTTCAGCGTTCCAGTTCCCCATTTTTCAATAATCCCGGCGCGATAGAAAACCCCTGCGATGATAGGATTCCAGGGTTTGGATTCGTGTGGTTCAAGCAATACTTCCGGTTTAAGACCGAAATGAAGCTCGCCTGGGCTTACAATCTCCAATCGATCATCATACATGGCTAGGCTAACAGAAGAGCCAGCTACAGTATAATCACGGTGGCATAACGCATTGGCAAGTGCTTCCCTTGTGGCTAAAGGCGGATATAATGGACGATCTTCTCTTTGCATCTTGCCGGGTACCACTCGACCTGCGATGGGCACATGATCAAGAAGAAAGCTTTCAGCCCGCCGTAGGAGACCAAATGCATTTCCCCAATATTGTCGGTTGTCGCTGAAATCACTCAAACGATCCTTTCCCCTAAAGCGTGCAAGTCGAATACTGCACTGCGGATACAACACCTTTAAACGTTCGCTATTGGCATAGAGTACAATCGCGGCGTTGAGCAGCTTCCCATCATGAATCAGTTCCAGACCTCGCAGAATGGATTTTACATCCCGCTTTTTGATGGGCTCAAGCCGTCCCAGTCGTACGGCGTTGTCCACCGTAAGCTGAATTTCTTCCTCATCCAGATCGCCAATGGTCACTCCTTCAGCCACCGGTTCATTTTCCCACCTGCGACTAGCATGCAATCGCTCAATCAATCGGCGCTCATATTCTGTCCGAGGCATGACACTGGTTGTGGGGCCATTACGAAAATATGGGCGGCCTCGTAGGTATAGGGGCCGCCTCCACCCGGAACTCTTAAAAGAATGACCGTCTTGCCCTCATCCAGACTGACTGTTTCAATGTCCGGGAAAGCAGGTGGTTCGATCCGTCGTAGTTCGGCCGCGATATCTTCAAGGGTACTATTGGAGCTTTGCTGGCCTTTAATATCGCCGTGATTGGTTACCCCGAACAGGACAAAGCCGCCGAGGCCATTTAACATAGCACACACGGTTTTGGCCGCATTTGACCGCTGCCCTGTTGACCGCTTGAATTCAAGGCGGTCTGATTCGCCACCAGCCACAAGTTTTTTCAGTTCTTGAAGGTTCATGCGTGTTTTCGCGTTATTCCAAAATAATCCTAACCTTGCTCAGTGAAGGCCATAGGTTTATATCGTAGACCCATCTTGTCACTATTGGAGGTCACAAATTGTGACCTCCAATTTTCAAATTCCTCTTTAGTTAACTCAAACATAAGATCATCAGGAAAACGTTCTATATTTCGTCTTACTGCTTGCTTCAACGCTTTCGTTTTCACCCCATAAAGTTCTGCAAGATCTCGATCTAACAGAACTTTTTCACCTCGAAGGAAAACAATTTTACTGATAATCGATTCAATGGGAACAACCGTTGTCATACTAATCCCAGTCTCCTATAGGTGTTTGCAAAATTCACTCGCGATTCCAACAACCTGGATCAGCTGGTAGCGGATGGGACAGCAGCTCAGCGTCTGTGCGCAAAACTGTTTCAGCCACGTGTAATGTATTGAAAAAATTCAGGAAAGTCAATACTGAATTCTATCCGTAGAGAATACCGGGGCAAATTAGGTAGTAATACCTACAAAGCCGAAAGAGCGTCATGCTTAAGGAGCACTGTGTTTGAGGAGCGTTGAACTTGAGGAGCGTTACACTTAAGGCTCCGGCCCGTTGGGCCTAGTTCATGGCTCCCCAGTGCAATAGGCTTCGCCCCAGAGGAATAGGCTTCGCATTCCACCCCAGTTGAACACCCTGAGGGTACCCGGTTCAACGGGGCGGGCGGGGTAAACATGGCGCATAGGGCAAAGCAGGCAGCTGAAAGCTCACAGCTGAAAGCTGATAGGCTAAAGGCATAAGGCGAAAAGCAAAGGGCCAAAGGGCAAACGGAGGTTTTTCCATTTTTTGGGAGATGAACATTCAGGAGAATAGTTGAAAAGAATCCTCGAATGCTGTAGGCAAATCATAGCACTTTGCTTTAGGATCATTAGGCCCTTTGCCACAGATCTGAAATTCATACATGTGCTCATCCTCGCGAGCAAAGGCATTAAAGATGGTCTGAGGGAGATCTTCCAGAGTTTGATCGCCGCGGACCTCTACTGTCCGAGAAGCTACTGGATTCTGCTTAATAAATTTCATGGTTATTGGGCCACTTATTATAAAAACCTCCAGACTGTACAGACGTTGGTCCTGTTGCTCACTTTTGGTATTCTTTGTCTCTAAACTGGGATTCCTTAATTATCCTTTATCTTGTCCAAAATATTGCCCTAATAGGCATCACCAGTGGCTGTGGAGCGGTAGCGGAATGGC
>JAUVXZ010000080.1 GCA_030603345.1 Pseudomonadota bacterium | reverse complement strand
CGGTTGTACTGGAAATAAGAACCTTACCAGGGCATGCAAAGTGGGCCTTTGCAATTATTTAAATTCTGCAGAGTTGTGAGTATTTTGGCTCAATCGGGTTTTGACCAGGCTTTTGACGAGGTTAAACTTAATGCCGAAATCAAATGCTACCACACTAAAATGGACTCCTTCCCCTTTTTGCCAGTGATAGGGCCCTTTACAGATAACCGCCTTGACAAGATCTTGGCCCACGAGGCCATGAGATGCCTTTGCCTTTCTGGCTAAAGATTGAGGATCAAGATCTTTGGTAGAAATGACCCCCTTCATGGCCCCGGCGAGCCTCATATGTCTTGTTAAGGCCCTGGTGTCTACGCCTTCAATCCCGATTTTTCCCTCCTGATTCAGGTAGTCGGCCAGGGTTTTTTGAGATCGCCAGTTGCTCGGTATGGGCTCAGATTCCTTCACCACAAATGCCTCAACCTGGATCTTGCTTGATTCTATATCTTCCGAATTAATATCGTAGTTCCCGATCAGGGGATAGGTCATGGTCCCAATCTGGCCCTTATAAGATGGGTGTGTCAGGATTTCCTGGTATCCTGTCATGCTGGCATTGAAGACGACCTCACGCGATACCTCGCCTTGTCCAGCAAATGTATTGCCATAAAACACTCTCCCGTCTTCCAATGCTAGCAAGGCTTTCATTTTGCTTACCAGGTGATCCTTATCTTTACACCCCGTGAGTGTAGGTCTTGCTTGATTTGCCTTATGGTATAGGTTCCATAGTGGACAATAGAGGCGATAAGGGCTGCATCTGCTCTCCCTTTAGTGAGTACATCATACATGTGCTCTATATTCCCAGCACCACCTGATGCTATTACCGGAATAGTCACATTTTCAGATATGAGGGGTGTCAATTCCAATTCATAGCCTTGCTGCAAGCCATCGGCATCGATGGAATTCAGGCATATCTCACCTGCACCTAATCTCTCTGCTTTTTGAGCCCAGACCAGGGCATCGATACCGGTAAAGGTTCGGCCTCCATGAATCACTATCTCATACCCCGATGGTGTTTTATCAGTTGCCCTCACCTTTTTGACATCCATGCCAAGGACAATGCACTGGCTACCAAATGCCATGGCTCCATCGGAAATTATGGTGGGATTCAGGACTGCGGCGGTGTTGACACTCACCTTTTCTGCTCCTGCCAGCAAAACCATGCGCATATCCTCGAGTGTCCTGATCCCCCCACCCACAGAAAACGGTATAAAGATTTCCTCTGCCACCCTGCGAACCACATGAATCATGATGTCTCGCCGATCACTTGAGGCAGTGATATCATAAAAGACGATCTCGTCTGCCCCCTGTTCATAATAGAATCTGGCCATTTCCACAGGGTCACCAATATCCCTATTGTCTTTGAACCTGATACCCTTGGTCGTTTTTCCGTCTCTGATATCGAGACACGGTATGATCCGTTTACTCAGCATAGTTACCCATCCAGATACGAGTCGCAGTTTTTGGGTTCATCGAGTTTTTTGAGTGTGCCAGCCCTGTGGAGCCCGCCGCACTGCGGATCTCACAGAAGGAAGCCTTAACATTTAATGTCTTGACCTTGGCATAGCAAGAGTAAGCTTGCTCCCACAAGGTGACGCCTTTGCATACCCCTATTCTGCCGTAATGTGGCTTCGCCTTCTTATGTGTGGACAGGAGGAAAATGTAACGTTGTGCAAAGATCTCCATCTATCGATCCTATAGCGTATCACGAACCTCTTTCAATCTCATGCATGTGCAATTCTTTGGTAATTGTTCCGAGGAGCAGGCGAAATTCCACCTACACCTTAACCCTGGCTTTGTTGGTTAAGAAATCCTGCACGAGCCTTTTTGTGAAATAACTTCAGACTGTCAAGCGCCTCACCGGACCCAACCGAAACAGCATAATTTACGATTTATATGGGAACCAGTGAAGAGGTTTACAAAAGCACCGCCTTGTGTTGATTAAATCACTATTGCGGCGAAGAAGAACTAATCGGCAACCAATTCTGTTCTGCGAGACGCTGCCATGCCTTGTGGACATGGATGGCTTTGAAAGTTTTTCTCTTATGGGCATTCCAGGCAAAAATCCGGTCCACGGCCTGCTCCGCGGTCTGAGCAGATATGTCATCGGCCGCAGCAACCCAGTGCACTGAAGAAAGGAGTTCCATACCGTATGGCGTTTCAAAACCCTCAATCAGTCTCCCCACTCTCTCGAGGCGTTGGAAGGCTTCCGGATCATCTGCCAAAAGCTTGTCGGCCTCATCATTGGCACTATTGAGAAGGCGGATAGACGCCTTGACACTACGGTCTCCATATCCACGAATGTAATGCCCTTCTAATTGCTGAAGCACGAAATGGAGATTTTCAGCATACGGACCATACTTCTGCTTGACATATTGCAATCGAAGCGGTTCTCCGGCAACTTGAAGGAAATATGCAAGTTTCTGGATCTCAAGCAGGCTTAATCGGTAACCAGGAATAGCATACTGCTCAAGGAGCTTAATAAGAAGTGCTCTGGCACGCGTTAATGACGGCTTCTTAGGGTCTATGGGCATTGATTCAGCCTCAGGAGTCCCTTTGGGTTCGAAAAGGAGCACCTGAACATCGGGCAATTGATCGAATGCGGTTTCGATCAGATTGCGGACTTCAGGCCATTTTAACCCACCATAGCCGCAACCCAAAGGAGGTATAGCAATAGTCTTAATTCCTAACCGGCGGACTTCCTTGACCAAGGCGTTCAGTCCTTGCTCAATGTACTCAAGCCTGGACTTCTCCTTCCAGTGCCGCTTTGTTGGGAAGTTAATGATGTATTTGGGGTTGATCATTCTATCGGTGGCAAAGGTAAACATGTGTCCAGGCTTAACATCCCCCTTTCTGCAAGCATTTGCGTATGCGTGGGAGTTATCCCTAAACGCCTGCTTGAACTGGAGGGCGATTCCCTTGCCCATAATACCCACACAATTTACCGTATTAACAAGGGCTTCCACATCGGCTTCGAGCATGTTGCCTTGCGTAAGCTTAATCATGATTCCCTCCTTCTAATAATACCAGTCCCTGTGAATTTGAACAATTGGTTGATGTCTGCTGTTCTCAATCATCCTTTTCACTCTCGATTCGATTTTTGAGCTTATGACACCGATTTCCGAAAATAATTCCCAGGGGCAAAAATCTTTGACTAAAAACTCCGCCTGTCGCCTGCGCTTTCGGTCGGGTAATGTTGGCGTATCATTCCAGTATCGCGAGTCCATTACCTCCTAATCAACCTGATCCAGGTCATCCAGATCATCGAAAAATTCTGTAACTGCCATGGTCGCATGCCCATCTGCGAAAACCCACTCACTGCCGCTATTGTTGACAGCCTGAGCTGTTGTAACCAGATGAATGAGAGGAGCCTGTCCTTGTTCATATCCTTCGACATACCCCCCGTGGATTGCATAGAGCATTGGCGGACGTGGAGCGAAGAAAAAGGGCACATAGTCGTGTAAACATCCTCTAGGACCGCACGGCACTAATGTTCGTGCACGGCGGTCTTGAATGCTTTCGTATGAAATATCAACGTGACTAATCTCCTGATTTTGCTTCTGGTTAAAAGATACGCAGCCCCCTGACTGAGTAATAGCGGACAGGTTATCGACGTGGGTAAGGTGATAAACTGGAGTTGGAATTGGAGCTGCCATATCAGTCATATTAGTGTAATTTTAACCTTCTTTGCTCTATAGGCAAGCTTCATGGCCCCTATATCCTAAACCTGGCTTTACCGGTTAAAAGGTTGTGCATGAGGCCCTTTTTCTGGAGTTTGAGTTTGTCGCGGTACTTGTGTGTTGCTATCATTTCACGTAGTTTGACAAAATTCGGCATAATAGCAGCATTCACTTGAATAGCTCGCCTGCTCCGTAAAACGCTTGAAAGCATTGCAACCCCTTGCTCGGTAAAGGCATAGGGGAGATACCGTCGCCGAACTTTACCCCTAAATCAAGCTCAAAACTTACAGTGGCAGAAGTGCCCAAAACGCCCTGCATTAGTCCATCCCTTAAGTGCCTGTGAATAAAAAACAATTGTGCATTTTTGCTGGATCAATAGTCTTGTTCTACAAATTTGTAGAACAGGTACAGCAATTTCTTACGAGACCACCTAAGTCCTTAAAATAGCAATCTTTTTACAGCAACGGCTTTCCCTTACTGATGGACTTTTGCGAAGAAGTCATGCGAATGAAGAGTTGCTGTTGAGTAAATTTTCTCAACGGGCAGAATAAATTCTTGCAAAACTACCAAACCCCCTGAAATAGCAACCTTTTTACAACAGCACCTTTTGCATACTGATGGACCTTTGCGAACAAAACCCACAACTATGTCAAGAATGAAGACCCTCTTGTTTTCTCTTGTTTTTTAAGAATCAAGGAATATTTTTCTTCGGTTAATTCCTAAAGATGAAGCACACGGGTATCTATTTCTGCTTTCGATCCCCTTTTCTTCAACCCCACATCAAGCCGCGAGCGAATAAACGCTTTTCCCTGCCCCATAATACGATTCATAGACGTGGTGGTACACAGCATCACATTTCTTCTGATATAACTCAGGGGTGTAAGCCTCCGGCAATCCGCGATCAAAAATATCCTCAATGGTCACACGGACCTGCGCCCTTGACTGCTGCCGCTTACGCCAATCAAGCACCAGCTTCTCCCGCTTTAGTATATCAAGAAGTTCGCCCCCCACCTTCTTTACCTGGTGTTTCTCCATTTTGGTGAGGGACATTTCCGGCTTGGTCAAAAGATCAAATATAGCAAGCTCCTCTTCTGTGAGCTGTTCTGAAATACCCCGTTTTTCCTCTTCAGTTAGGTCCTGCGCAAAGGAAACAAGCCGGTTAAAAAATTCATCAATGTTCATACTTCCAGCGTTGTACTCATCGATCATCCTCTGGAAGCGCTCCAGATAATCCATTCGGGTGCGGTTGAGACGAACCATCTTTTTAAGCTTGCTACTTATACTTCCCTTCAGCTTTTCTGCCTCAGTACGCTTTTGTCCCTGCTCGAACCTGGCCTTAAGCGCTTCAAAATCGATTTTGCTCAAGTCCACAAGATGATCCGTGCCATAAGAGGCTGACGGCTCCCGGATTACATATCCTTCAGCGGCAATCGAATCATCGAGCAGTTTCTCCACCTCTCCCATAACACCGGATATATCAGGGGGTGGCGTTATAGAACGGATTTTCTGAGCAATAACATCGAAGAGAATGCATTTCGGGGCCAGATCCTTTGCTGCCGGATCAGGAAGGATCGCCTTATAGAGATTATTCACATTTCCTGCAAGCAAGAAATAGTTTCTTTTGGAATCATCGTTGACCAGAATGGCGTCTACGGCATTATCGAGCAGTTTTATCTGTTCGAAGCCCTCCGAGCCCTGGATGGCATCTAAGTCGATCCCATGTTCCACACAAAAGGCCGTTGCCTCGGCAATCGCCAGCCTCAGTTGTTCAACCAAAGCCGATTTATCTTTAACAGGTGTGTCGCCTTCCCTCACACCACCGCCAGATCCGGAGCCATATATTGCAAGAGCCTTCTGCAAGTTGCGGAAGACCCCAACGTAATCGACGATCAGGCCGTTTACTTTATCCCGGAAGACACGGTTGGCCCGCGCGATGGTCTGCATCAGGGTATGATTGCGCATGGGCTTGTCGAGATAGATAGTCGAGCAGCAGGGGACATCGAAACCGGTCATCCACATAGCGCATACAAAGACGATACGGAAAAGGTCATCAGGGTCTTTGAACTTGGTATCCAGATCCTCTTTAACCATACGTTTGCGGTGCGGGACGATATCGAGTCCCTTTTTCTGCATCTCATCTATTTCGTTTTGTGATTGGGAGACCACAACCGCCATATCAGTTTTTTCCATGTAATGGATCTTAGATTCGATCTCGGCTCGCTTTTCCTCATGTGTAATAGCAAGCTCCTTCTCAAGGACCTCTATTTCCTGCTTCCAATACTTGCTGACCTTGTCATACATCCTCACTGCCGTTGCCTTGTCTATGCAGACCACCATGGCCTTGCCCTCAAAACCTCGGCCGGTGAAATGCTCTACGATATCCCTGGCCACGGTCTCAAGTCGGTCATCCCGCGCTATCAGATGGTACTCTCTAGCGAACTCCCGCTCTACCTTGTTTTCCTGCTCCTCATCAAGCTCGGCCTCTTCCAGCAGCCGCTCCATATCCTCGTTTAGGTTTTCATTGGTCAACTGTAATTCAGGGATGCGGTTTTCATAATATAGCGGGACCGTAGCCCCATCATCTACAGACTGCTTGAAGTTATAAACGCTCACATAATCACCGAAGACCTGTTTTGTCCTCTCCTCACCCACGATCAGCGGGGTGCCGGTAAAGGCTATAAAGGATGCATTGGGCAGGGCCGTTCTCATGTTCATGGCTAAGGTATCGTACTGACTGCGGTGCGCCTCATCGGTAATAACAATGATATCCGAACGTTCCGAGAGCACAGGATGTTCTTCTCCTTTTTCTGTGCGGAATTTGTGGATCAGCGTGAAGACATACCGATGGTCTTCTCGGAGTAATTTACGCAAGCGAGCAGAACTCGTGGCCTGGGCCTGCTTTTCAGTAACCACGCCCGCATTGGCGAAATTCTTGTAAATCTGATGATCTAACTCCTGGCGGTCAGTAACAATAACAAATGTCCAGTTGCCCGGGATTTTGCGAAGGACCTTCTGGGAGAAAAAAATCATGGAAATGCTTTTGCCGCTGCCCTGCGTGTGCCAGAACACGCCGAGTCGCCCAGCCTTGTGCTCGATCTGTGCCAGCGCTTCCATCGCCTGGATAACTCCAAGATACTGGTGGTTTTTGGCCACCAGCTTGATCAAGCCTCCCTTGGCCTCCATGAAGAGCGTGTAATTTTCCAACAGGTCCAAAAGATGCGCCGGTTCGCAAGTCCCGCGGATCATGGTCTCAAGCGAAATTATCCCTTCCTCACCTTCACTGTTGATCTTCTTCCAGTCTGCAAAATGTTCCCACTCGGCCGACACGCTTCCAACGTTACTCTTACTGCCATTGGAAAGGATAATCAGGGCATTGTACCAGAAAAGCTGGGGGATAGTACTTTTGTAGTCGGTCAGGTTGTCAGTGTAGGCCGTTTTCAATCTCCGGTGAGTTGCCTTAAGCTCCATGAACACCAAGGGCAGACCATTGACAAAACCAACGAGGTCTGCCCGCCGGGTGTACATCTCACCGGTAGTCCAGAACTGGGAAGCCAGAAAATAATCGTTATTCGCCGGTTCATTCCAGTCAATTACCCTAACAATCTGAGTTGTATCCCCATCACTATCTGCATCAGGAATCTTCACTTGTATGCCGTTTTTGATGAGCTGGTATATCTCACGGTTGGCCTGGGCCATACTCAAGCGCGAGCGGTCACGTATTAACTCCTCTATTGCGAGATCGAACGCCTCGGCAGGCAGATCAGGATTCAGTTTCTCCAGAACAGGACGGAGGCGGGATATCAATACAACCTCTGCCTTGGTCTCGCGACCCAGAGGACTTCCGCCCTCCTGGTCGAACTCATGGAAGCAGTTGGCCGTCTCCCACCCGAGTTCTGCAAACAACTTAATAGCAGGTTGTTCGACCAAAGTATTTTCTGAAAAATCCGTCACTTACGCTCCTTTTGTCGAGCGATTTAGAAAGTTTTTAAAAAAATTTAAAAAAATATCTTGACTTTTTCGTTATAACTGCCGAATATACTATTAGCTCATTTGCCATGTGTAAAAGGAGTTGGGCCGACCTTCAGCGTCGGCCTTTTCATGTCTAAGAGATCCTGCGCTTGTATTTCTTTTCCAGATTCCTTCGTTTGTGGGGATAATTGACATAGTATGATGTAATCAACCGTCTCCTGCCATCGCGATATTTTTTCATTAACACAAGAAAATCGAAACTTTTTAGCCAGATATAGGTCTTTATTGAACCATCACCCTCTTTATTGTCCCATGCCAACACCTCAGGTTTGTCCGGGTTTTCCAGAATGCTTTTGACCCATGGTAATCGTTCACAACGCCGAGGATCAGGCAAACGCTCCCCCGTCTCCCTGTCCTCTCGATGGGTCAAATGCCAAAAGATTACTTCCTTCCCGCCCTCTATTTCAGGGAAAAACCAAACCGTATGCCCTTTATATTTAGGCTGGGTATCCTTAAAATTGCGTTTGAATATAGAATATAGCGTGTCAAACGTGTCCTTTGTCCATGGGCTGACCGTTACCATAGGTGGCAACCATTTTGGCAGGTCGGTCATCCTTGAACCTCCGCTGCATGCCACCGGAAAAGATTTACCTTGTCCTCGCGCAGTAAGGTAGTTCGTGTAAGATCGTAGCCGGATTCTTGTCTTATAAGTTCAACCAAAGCACGTTTGGCCGGACTTTCCGCAAGCCCACGATTGATATAAGAAACCGCACCGATAATAAGATCAGCTAACTGGAGAAGTTCCACTTCATGGGAGCGTACAAGTTGAATTCGCTCAATGATCTCGCGGGAAAAATCATACATATTATTGCAAAGCACATCGTGAAGCTTAGCAATCTTGGCGCCTCCATGGGTGTCTTTGATATCGAGATAAACACGGTAATGGGCCTCAGGATTGAAAATAACCTTTAGCATGTCAAAATACATCTTGTGATACCAGATATCGTGATCCTGGCCACTAAATGCCTCATGTTTCAGTTTAGTCTTATCCGGGACAATCAATGCCCTGAAATGCAAATTGGGATCATCAAAAAAGTACTTGATAAGGTCACGATAAAATTCAATTTTGGCCGGTGACACCTTAGCCCATTTGATCTCGAACTTGGGGTTCAGGCCGTTGCGCGTTTTTATACCGTGAATGTTTTTGGAAATATTACGGGTTTTCTCTAAAGGGCACCACACAGCACCCAGCACCATAACCTTTTGGTGATCATTTTCAAGGTGGCAGGACTCATCACAATAGACATTATATACACGGCTCATTGCACATGCCCTCCTGTTTTTATATCAAGATCAGACACGTCCAGTTCGTCGGAGATGAGCTTGGGGAGGAGGAGGTCGCGGGTTTGTTGCAGCGTTTGGTTCTTTCGGCGGAGTGACGTTATCAGTTCATAGGTTGATGCTGCAAATCGTCGAAACCGCTCTTGCAGCGACCGAGGTGGAAGCGCCAACGGCAAAGCACCAAGATTCTTACGCGATATTCGAGGACGTGTCGTTCCAGTTTGGTGCTTATCGACGAGTTCAAGATTCTCAGGCGAGTTAAGATGGTGTAAGAGAAAGAAGGAATTGGCTTTCCTTAGATTAGCCCTGGCTATAGCGACATCCACAGCTGTTATCATCCGCCACGGCATCAATGTAACCAGCCAGGCACGTCCTGTTGGCTTAGGCATCCGTGAAATCAATATGTCACCTGGCACCACTTCGGTACAGTGCAAGCGGGTGAAAGTTTCTTCTGTTACATACCGAAAATTACCGGTCTCAATGAACTTACCAACACCAATGTTGGAAACTTGTAGGAGACGATAGTCGTTCCCGCTTTGGTCTTTGGTTTCAATCCAGTCACCATCTTCAAACGAGGAGCAAACTTCCGAAATTGTAGCCACCTCCCACCCCTCTGGAATCTTCCCCAGTGTGGAATCAACCATTCGGGTCTTTTCATGGCCGGGAAAGCGGAACTTGACGAACCACTCGCGATAGATGGTCTGGGCCATCTCCTCCAGGATCTTGATCCGCCGCAGGTTGTTCTCGATCAGGTCATCGTAGGCGGAGAGGATGGCGGCGATTTTGCGTTGGGTGGGGAGGGGGGGAAACCGCCATTCAGACTTCGCTAATACTTTCCAATTGGCCCGAGGCATTCGAGTTCCACTTGAGATATTGCTTGCGTGATCAATAAATTCTTGATTAGCTATGAAATATTGAAGAAAACCTTGATCAGTATCCTCCTTGGCTCTGATAACGGTGATATCTGTTGAACAAACCCCTCTAAACTTGGGCCTTGCCACCTTGCGAAAATATGGACGTAGGCTCCCGAATAATATATCTCCACTTTGAAAAATCTTCTTGGTGCTTATCGTGTCAGATGAGGATCCTATGGCGGTGACCCTTAGTGATTGTTGTTCAATATGCTCTAAGCCAATATAAAGGGATTCCTCCTCTTTGTTAGGTTCATACAAATCGCGAACTTCTTCTGCCCTTTCTCCCAGAACTGAAATCTTCCAATTATCGTATTGTGTCACTCTCAAAATCCTTACCTTCCAGCAACTTCACCACATTCACAGCAATGCGCTCTTCCAGCTCCCGCGCCTCTGCATTGAGCAATTCCAGCTCCTCGTTCAATCCTTCCAGCCTCTCCCGGAAGTCAAAGTCATCCTCTTCACGATCAGCAACTCCCACATAGCGACCTGGATTCAGGCTACAGCCCTGGGCATTGATCTCATCAATGGTTGCTACTTTGCACAGACCTGGCACATCCACATAGCCCTCACCCTCGTCCCCTCTCCCAGAGGACGAGGGGACTTCTTTCAGGGAGAGAGGGAAGCCGTATTCTTCGAGCATTCCAAAACTGTCGTGGTGATTCTCCGGTTTCTCGCCCCGGTAAAGCCGCACAATATTGGCCAGGAACTCGATCTGTTGTGGAGTAAAATCGCGGTGGGCGCGGTCGATCTGGCGAAAGATATGACGTGCATCGATAAAGAGGACTTTATCTTTACGATCACTGCCTTTCTTTCCCTTATTCAGAAAAAAGAGGGTGCAGGGGAGGGTCACTGTGTAGAAGAAATTGGGGCCGACGGCCACCATCACATCAACGGCCCGGTCCTCGATGAGCTTTTGACGTATATCAAGTTCAGATGCCCGGGCGTCGGAAGCGGAATTTGCCATAACAAACCCAGCCCGGCCATTTCCGTTCAGGGTGCTGTAGAAAATCTGAATCCAGAGGTAGTTGGCGTTATCCACCCGAGGCATACCAAAGGGAAAGCGGGGGTCGTCTTTTAAGCGCTCTTTATCCACCCTGTTCACATTAAAAGGCGGATTGGCCATGACAAAATCAAACTTGCCTGTGCTGTTATGCAGGTCTTCGTAGTAAGTATTGCCCTGCCGGATATCGCCGGCCAGGCCGTGAACTGCGAGGTTCATCTTGCAGAGCCTTACTGTCTCGGATATGCGTTCCTCGCCATACACACTAATCTCGGCGCTTGGATTCCTCTTGTGCTCATCCACAAACCGCGCGCTCTGGACAAACATACCGCCAGAGCCACATGCGGGATCGAAGATGCGGCCATGGAACGGCTCGATAATATTCACTATCAACCTTACGATCGATGTAGGTGTGAAAAACTCGCCGCCCTTTTGACCCTCGCTCATGGCAAAATTGCCAAGAAAGTATTCATAGATCTTCCCGAAGGCATCCCCCTTGATATCCATGTGGATTGACGCCATGAGCTTAAGCAGTTCCACAAGCGTGGAGTTATCCAGGCGGTTGTAAGACTTGGGCAAGACGTCCTTGAGATCCGGATTGTCTGCCTCAACTGCCTTCATGGCTTCGTTAATTGCCTTGCCGATGTTATCTCCTTCAGGTAAATCAAGCAGGTTCTTAAACCGGGCCTCGTCTGGCAGGTAGAGCACACCTAATGCCTGGTAATCAGACCTGCCGATCTTCTTCCGCCCGGTGCCTTTTCCCTCAAGTCCCTTCTCGGCCTGGCTGAACTTGTGGTCAGCATAACGAAGAAAAATCAAACCCAGGACCGGAACAGAATATTCAGAGGCCTTCAGCTTGGAATTGGCCCTTAATTCATCTGCTGCGTCCCAAAGTCTCTTTTCAATTTCGTTGTTATTCTGCGCCATTGAAAATCCCTTAACATTGGCCAGGTGTTGGTTGATACAAACTGATAAAAAATGGTTTATGATGGTCTAGATGATACTGGCGAGCCAGTACCTATATTAAGTATGTATGTTGAAATTAAGCCAATTTGTCAATTGGTTGCGGGTGTAGCCATTTTTGAAGCATAATTGACACATCAACGATTAACTGGGATGTTACTATAAAACATCTTTAAGGTTGAACATTGCCTCTTCGCTCTACACTTTTCTTGACGAAGTACGTGCCATCTCTTTAATCGAAAGCTACAAATTCTTTTTCCTTGGATCATCCATATCGGCCAGGCATAAATTTGTTATCAAAGCTATTCAAGTTTTTTAAATTGAATTCTCAGTATTTTTCCTTCTTTGACGTATACCTTGAAGGTCTTCTCAAGATGTCTCGGATACAGCGTTTTTCCATGATATCCGGCGTTTCGGAGTGCCTTTTCCAGGCTTATCGATTTTTGCTCAAGCTCCATATAGGAGATAAGCTTAATGGCAGCCTGGTCACAAATGCAAACATCTAAAAAGTAGTGGTTAGATTATCCAAAAAGGTCTGGATGTGTGCCGGTTCGTGTTAGATAAACGGCTTTGCTATCTGCCTTCCAGATTAGCAACCAATCAGGGTCGATATGACATTCCATATAACCTGAGTATTTGCCTTTTAAGGGATGAGGTTTGTATTCCTGGGGTAGGGTGTTGCCTGATTGCAGCATTTTAATGACTTTCTGAAGAGATTCTAAATCCTGCTTACGCCTTTTCGCACGCTTGACATCTTTAGAGAACCTTTTTGTCCATATCAGTTTTCTTGAACTCATACACCAATCTTTTCGAACATTTTTTCTACCGTATCTGCTGACTCAAGAGTACGACTATTTTCGATATCATCCATAGCATGTAGCGTTTCCTTGTTAGGCAGTCGCAAATCAAACGGGATACCCTTGTAATTGATGACTTGCTTCAAAAAAAGATTAACGGCCGAGGAGATATTTAGTCCGAGACCATTAAGAACAACCTCTGCGCCCTTTTTAATATCCTCAGTTGTTCTAACATTTACACTTGTAGTTTTAGCCATAATTCAGACCCTTATTTAAATTATAATAAACTGAATCCATGTTTGCTACACAATGTATCTAAAAATTAACACGTTGTCAATACAAATGTTAAGTAGGTTATAAACCCACATTGTGCAGTTGATATAAGGAAGGTATTAACAAAGACAGGTAACGGGTTGATTGTGCTCCTTTTATGAGGTCAGCAAACCAACATAAAAAGGAGCACAAAAAAGTGAAACAAATTAGAGATAAAAATAGCAGATTATTGAGGGTTAATCAAATCAGAATTCAATTTATGTGTTAGCTTAATGAAAATGTCCCCTCTAACTGCTGTGTTAAAATGTCCCCATTATGGAAAAGGACATTATAGAAATATGGCGGCTGTACGATTGTGTCCTCTTATGAATTCTATGGAGATCGGTACCTTTGGGCGATGGGGTATCTCCTGCCGTAGCCAAAGGACTTGGTGGTAACTTTGAGACCTGGCGGGGCTTGGTGCCTCTTGTATTCGTTTCGATCAACTCTGCTCATGATATCCTGGACGATCGATGGTTCAAACCCCAGGTCTATGATCTCCTCTGCTGCCTTTTTGTCTTCGATAAAGGCCTTCAGGATACCATCCAGAACC
>JAUVXZ010000296.1 GCA_030603345.1 Pseudomonadota bacterium | reverse complement strand
GGCTGTGGAATCAAGATTTCCGTACAGGGTCTGAATTAGAAGGGCAAGAACCATGTTTAAGAGACCAACTCTCATGCCCGTTTTTATCAATACCATTCTTTCCCTGCAATCTCTTACTCCGTATGCTGCCAGAAGAGATCCTAAGAGGAAATAAATGAGAAAATATACCTTCCCGTCCACCACAATGGAACCCAGAATAGAGGTGATCAATGAGAAGGCGATTGCCACATCCAGACCCAGAAATATGCAGACCAAGATGGCTCCTAGAGAAATTGGCAAGGCAAAGAGAAGAACTTGAGCAGCGAAAAAAGGAAAACCCCGGGCTACCTCTTCAGCCACTTCATTATACAAGAGCACAACCAAAAACATGAACAGGAGGGCTACACTCAGGAAGGTCAGGTTTCTGGTATTTTCTTTGAAGACGTTGGGCCTCTTGAGCACTATTAGGTAACTCAAGGCCAACATGATCCCAACCATGAGTGTTGTGCTGAGGGCCATCCCTGGGATAAGGGTGTTTCTGGTTAATTGGGCCTGGGTCTCTAGCTTCAAGAGGTGCGTTGGGTTTATTTTTTCTCCCTCCCTGACAATCATCTCGCCCTTTTTAACTTGGAAATAGATGGGTTTTACCGAATTTTTGGTCTCCTCTTTTCGGAACTCTGTCTCCCGTTTGTTAAAGGTTATGTTAGGCCTAATAAGCAATTGCCCAAACCGCCCGATCCTTGCAGCAGTGCCTGATCCGGTTTCCTCAGTTAGGTTTTGGTCTATTATCTGACTGATGTGTTGGCGGGCACCCTCAGGATCATAGAAACGACCAAGATCATCTACCTTGAGCTCTGTTTGGGTATCAATATCCCTGAGAATTATCCCTTTTCCCTTCTGGCTCATCAAAACAGTGTTGTCTCCTACAACCCCTTTCTGAAAGATCCGATTTGCTGCAGTCAACACCGTGTTCTCTATCTGGGGAGAAAACCCATTTTTCATGAGCTGGTCAAAGAGAACAGGGTCGGCGGTGATTCCAGAAAGTTCGAAAAATATCTCTCGTGATTGCCTGAGTTTTTCTGAGCGCAGGGTTGACTCCAACTCAGTTGACTGAATACGTTCTAATTCTTCTCTGCCGTAAGTGAAGGATTCTTTGATCCTTTTGCTCGTGTATGCCGCCGACCTGTCGAAGTCATAGACAAAAAGAGATGATTTTATTGCCTCATCTTTCCTCTGTTTGGTCAATTCCTTATCTTCCACAAGGAAATCACGGGGCGCCTTGATATCCTTACGAGCCACATCACCGAGAGAATAGTCTTCTTTGGATAACATCAGTGTATTGGGGAAGAGCAGGAGGGAAATGGTGCCACTCAAAATGATCAGATAAACCCATGTTTGAATCTTGGGGCTCACCAGACCGAGTCGTGTTGTTATCCGTTTCACGGGCGAGGTGATTTCCCTTTCCAACTTTTTGCTCTTGACTGGCGCTAATTTTTTGTTTTTCTCGGCCATGAGATCACTCTTCTATTCTCTCGTAAGCATCTATAATTTCTTGCACCAATGGATGCCTGACAACATCTTCCCTGCCAAAATAGACAATCTTTATGCCAGGTATGTGGGCTAGGATATCCCTGGCCTGTATAAGGCCTGAAGCCTTTCCTTCAGGAAGGTCTGTCTGGGTAATATCTCCCGTTATAACGGTTTTGGAGCTAAAGCCAAGACGGGTCAGGAACATTTTCATCTGTTCAGGTGTAGCGTTCTGAGCTTCATCTAATATCACAAATGAATCATTGAGTGTTCTGCCTCTCATAAAGGCCAGAGGTGCTACCTCTATGATTCCGGTTTGAATAAAGCGGGAGGCACTCTCAAAATCCATCATGTCATGAAGTGCATCATACAGTGGTCTCAGGTAAGGATTCACCTTTTCGTAGAGATCTCCAGGCAGGAAACCTAATTTCTCACCAGCTTCCACCGCAGGTCGTGCTAAGACTACCCTATTTACCTCCTTTTTCATCAAGGATGATATGGCCATTGCCATGGCAAGATATGTCTTTCCCGTGCCAGCTGGTCCTATACCAAATACAATATCGTATTTTCGAATGCTGTCGATATAATTCTTCTGGTTGATACTCTTGGGCGTTATTGTCCTTTTTTTCGATGGAATATATACCCGGTCTAAAAAAATTGGTTTCAGTTCTGCCTTATGGTTGCTGGCAAGGATTCGCAGGGAATAGTCAACATCTCGGTCGTAAATAGGGTATCCTTCTTTGAGCAATCCATAGAGTTGGTTCAACAGATTCTCGGCCATCTCGAGCTCTGAAAGAGAACCGTGTAGAATGAGCTCATTTCCCCTGATGTTGATTGTTATGCCAAGAGTTTTTTCTATCAATCGGAGATTGCCGCTCCTCTCTCCATAGAGACTTCTGACTAATTCATTATTATCGAAGCTGACCCTTTTGGTTTCGACATGATCTTTATTATGTGGTAGCTCGGGCAACAGTTGTTTATTTCCTTACAGATCTTTTTTTATGATTGATAGTACAAACAAGCTGCTCTTATTATCATACGAAAGTAATCCTATGCAAGCAAAACAATGCCAGCCTATCCCGTTTTTGTCTTGACATGAAACTAATCTGGCCTTAAATGAACAGTGATGTCAATTTCTGAAGGTATTAACAAATAATCAGTGGGAAGAGTGACCAAGCAATACAGGGTAGCGCTTTTGGGTATTATGAATGATGAGGAGACTTTTAGGAATAATATGGTCAACCTCGGAGTATCTTACACTGACTTGGATAAGTATATCAAGAACGCACCGGTTGTACTGAAAAGAGATTTACGGTTGGCCGATGCCCGGAAATATGCCGATGCCATCATTAATGCCGGCGGGTTAGTGAATATTCAAGAGACAGGGGAATTTCCCGAGACTCGATCCCCCACTGAAAGAAGAATAACCTCTCCCCGCCAGGATTTCGTGGTCTGCCCCAACTGCGGTTTTAAACAGAAAAAAGAAGATTTCTGTGTGAGATGCGGCTTTGATCTGAATTCTGCTGTTTAAGAGGATTCTATCTCAGTCCACAACCTTAAAAACTATATCCTTTTCTCGTACCCTTTCCCCAACCTTGACACCGATCATATCACCAGGTTTGGCTTCATCAACCGTTTGGTTATCCATCTCCATGCTCTTTACCTCTTCGGTAAAGTCTGTGGTGTGGCCCTTATACATTAAGGTATCACCTTCCTTGATAGATCCCTTTGTAACCTCAATGGCAGCCACGCCTGGCTTGGCAAAGAATTTAACAATTACACCAACTTCTTCCTCAGGCATAGTAAGACCTCCATATGTAGAAATTCTATGGGTTTTTATACCAGCAATTTCTTGGTCTGTCAAGAAAACCACCTCCCAGGTCAGGGTAACCTCAGAGTGCAGGGTATGGGTATCTTTTTTTTGGATTATGCCCCACATAGTTTAGATGAGTGGGCGTTTCAAAATGGTTTATATAGATGATGCCTATGATTCTAAGGCTTAAGAGGCAATAAACCATTTTGAATCGACCCAGTAAGGG
>JAUVXZ010000042.1 GCA_030603345.1 Pseudomonadota bacterium | reverse complement strand
GCGGCATCGGCATCGCTACGAGGTAAACCCTGAATACCACAAGATCCTCACCGATAAGGGTCTGGTCTTTTCCGGTATGAGCAGGGATGGGAGGCTCGTTGAATTTATTGAGCTTCCCCATCTTAGATACTTTGTTGCTACCCAGGCACACCCGGAGTTGAAATCACGGATGGACCAGCCATCTCCCCTGTTCTATGGCTTTGTGCAGGCGTGTTTGGGTGAGGGGTAGGGTTATTGTTGTAGTGAACCATCCTTTTTTAGGTAGATCATCAGGATAGAGATTGCCGCGGGGGAAATACCCGGTATCCGTGACGCCTGGCCCAAGGAAACAGGTTTGATGGTGGAGAGTTTTTCTCTTAGTTCATTTGAAAGCCCGTGAATACTTGTGTAACCGAATTTTGGTGGGATCTTTATCTTTTCCAGATGCTTGAATTTTTCAATCTCCCGTAGTTGTCGCTGAATATACCCTTCGTATTTTATCTCTATTTCGACCTGACGGGTGATGCTCTCGCTGAGGCTTTTATGGTTCCCATCAAGGGCTTCAATGTTCTCATATCCTAATTCAGGCCTTTTCAGGATTTGGCTTAAGGCAGTTGCGTTCTTTATTGGACTCGATTCTGCCCCCACAAGATAATCATTTACTCTTTTTGAGGAGGGTATTACGGTATTTTTTATCCTGTGAACCTCTGCTGAGATCTCCCGGTACCTTTCTGTCATCTCCTTTACGGTTTCATCATCGATGAGACCGAGCTCATTACCTTTTTCCATGAGCCGCTTATCTGCATTATCCTCTCTCAACAGGAGCCTGTATTCAGCCCTGGAAGTAAACATTCTGTAAGGCTCATTGGTTCCTCTGGTAACCAGATCATCAACCATGACAGCCATATATGCCTCTGATCGATCGAGGATAAAGGGTGGTCTGTTTTGAATCTTTGATGCAGCATTAATTCCTGCCCACATACCTTGGGCAGCTGCCTCCTCATATCCACTGGTCCCATTGATCTGTCCAGCCATATAGAGGCCACTGATACGCTTGGTCTCAAGGGTGGGAAATAATTGTATCGGGTCCACATAATCATACTCAATTGCATAAGCGGGCCTCATTATTTCAGCCTCTTCCAATCCCTCTACAGATCTCACAAAGGGGATCTGCACATCCATCGGGAGGCTGTTTCCAAGACCGCTTGCGTAGATCTCCTCAGTATCTATTCCCTCAGGCTCGAGTATGATTTGGTGTTTGTCCCTGTCAGAAAATCGGACTATCTTGTCCTCGATAGAGGGACAATACCGTGCAGGAACCCCGGTAATCTTTCCTCCGTACAGGGCGGAGCGCTCTAAGTTGTCTCTAACGATTTGATGGCTCCTTTTGTTTGTATGACCTATGTAACAGGAAATCTGCTGATTGGTGATTTCTCTGGTGAACAGGGAGAAGGGTTTAGGGTTTTCGTCGCCATCCTGTCTTTCAAACTTGGTAAAGTCAATCGTTGATTTTTTTAGTCGTGCAGGTGTGCCTGTCTTCATTCTACCAAGATTGAAACCTAATTCCTTTAGGTTTTCCGGCAGTCCGTAGGAGGCGAACTCGCCTGCTCTGCCGGCCCTGATAGCAGTGAAACCAATATGCACGAGCCCCCGTAAAAATGTTCCAGTGGCTAAGATTACTGAAGGAGCCTGGTACCCGAATCCTGTTTGGTCCTCAATGCCAACAATGTGGCTGTTTTCCACTGCCAATTTCTCAACCATGCCCTGCTTAATGTCAATGTTAGACTCCTTTTCCAGTGCCTCCTTCATGGCGATATGATACCGAATCTTATCATTCTGGGTGCGTGAGGATTGAACAGCGGGCCCCTTTTTGGTGTTCAGGGTCCGGTACTGTATTGCAGTTTTATCCGTTACCTTGGCCATTTCGCCACCGAGGGCATCGATCTCTTTTACCAACTGGCCTTTGGCTACACCTCCAATAGAAGGGCTACAGGGCATTTTTGCAATCCCATCAAGGTCAATGGTCATAATCAGGACGTTACACCCCATCCGGGCAGCAGCCAGGGCTGCTTCATAGCCGGCATGGCCTGCACCAACAACGATAATGTCGTATTTCTTTGGATAATAATTCATTTGTTACTACTCGGATGATGCATAACGCTCACTAACTTAACATTTTACAATTTTAGGGGTAGAATGTATATGAAAAGATTGTCTGTGTTGGAAGGCACGCGTACCGGGATAAACCATGACCAATCGTTACTATGATCTAAATTCCTACCTCAGAAACATCTTTGGCTGTCGGGTACAGAAAATATCCCTCGATGCTGGATTGACCTGTCCGAATAGAGATGGCCGTATCTCAACCGGTGGTTGTATGTATTGTAATTCAAGAGGATCAGGTACCGGTGCCGGCAGCCAAGGCCTCTCTATCACAGAACAGATAATGAGAGGCAAAGAGTTCCTTAAGAAGCGATATAAGGCCCAGAAGTTCATTGCATACTTTCAGTCCTTTTCCAATACCTATGGGCCCTATGAGAAACTGAAAGGACTCTACGAAGAGGCACTTGCAATAGATGATATCGTTGGATTGTCTATTGGCACCAGGCCAGATTGTGTAGATGAATAAGTACTCACCCTCCTTGAGAGTTACGCAAAGGATTACCTTGTGTGGATCGAGTATGGGCTACAGTCTATTCACGACAGGACACTTGCCGCAATAAACAGGGGCCATGATGTAGAGTGCTTCAAGGGGGCTGTAGACAAAACCAGGGGCAGGGGGATTAAGATCTGTGCCCATGTGATACTTGGCCTTCCTTTTGAGGACAGACATGATATGCTCGCTACGGCAAAGGCGGTAGCAGCAATGGGAATTGATGGGATCAAGATCCATTTGCTCTATGTTGTGAAAGGCACAAGGATGGAGAAATTATATTTGGAAGGTGAGTATAGATGCCTTGAGCAAGAGGAATATGTAAATCTTGTTTGTGATTTTCTGGAACTCCTTCCCCCTGATATGGTTATTCAGCGACTTACAGGAGATCCTCATCCTCATGAATTGGTGGTCCCTGAATGGTCGTTGAGAAAGAATGAGACACTTTCACGCATTAAAGAGACCTTTACCGAGAGAGAGTCCTGGCAGGGTAAGAGGTTTAATGTATAGCAGAAACTTGGAAACTCATGATCTTATATTTGTTGGTAGCGCGTTTCAGTGGCTGGAGAATAATGTAGGATTTTGGTTGAGTCAGTGGATTCTTTATTTACCGTTTGTCAATCTTAATAATAGGGATATTTTTCCTTCGCTTTCATCTGTTTAAGCAGATACCCTATCAACCTTATGATGAAGAGGCCGAGGCAGAATATGAGTACTCCCCACAGTATTGGCATCCAAAATCCAGGCCTTTCTGAATTGGCGAAGCCGATTGAAACTGAGATTACCGAGACAAACACGAGATATAACGTGAAAAAAGAAAGGAAAAATATGAGGAGTAAACGGGCGATTTTTTTTATCATGCAACCCTATCTTCTATTTGTCTGCAGAGGAATTCTACCTCCCTCCTCACGGTATCGTCAATTCCTATATTCCTTTTGATCTTATCATTATCATATAAGATGGTTGAGTGGTTTCGGTTGAAGGAGCGACCGATAGACTCCAAGGGTTTTTCTGTGTATTTTCTGCAGAGATAGATTGCTATACTTCTCGGATAGGAGATAGCCTTTTTTCTGCTTTTGGATGTAAGCGCCTCAGTATCAATCTTAAAATATTTGCACACTATTCTCTGAATATCCTCAACGGTTGCAAGATGTTTGGCAGGTATTAATTGTTTAACGGTCTCTCTTGCCAAGTCCATGGTTATTTCCTTCTCCAGGAAAAATGAGATGGCCTTCAGGGAGTCAAGGCTTCCTTCAAGGTGCCTTATATCCTGGGTAATGTTTTCAGCAAGAAAGTAAGCTACCTCTTCTGGTAGAGAAACGTTTCGCTCTATCGCTTTTTGTTTTAGGATATTGACCCTGGTATGAAACCCAGGCTTTTCTATGCTGGTAATAACACCCGAGGTGAGTCTCGAGGAAAGCATCCTTTTCATATTCGGAATTTCTTCTGGTTTGAGGGGACTCGTGAAGATAACCATTTTCTCATCATTAAACAATGAATCAAGTGTGTAACCGAGTTCAACCTGTGTTTTCTCTTTACCACCGAGGAAATGTAATTCTTCTAAAAGGAGCACGTCGCATAACCGGCGGTATTTGTTTTTAAATTGGTCGATGAGGTTATTCCTCAAGGCGTATATCATCTCATTGGTAAAATCCTCCGTGGTTATATACAGAACCTTTGCTGTCGGTTTTCTCTGGAGAATTGAGTTGCCAATAGCCTGAATGAGATGACTTTTCCCTAAACCGGTTTCAGCCAGCAAAAACAGAGACGTGTACAGGAAATGAGACTCGTTCGCTAATGCTTTGGAAACCGAATAGGCAAACTCATTGCATTCGCCGACTACAAATCTATCAAACGTGAACCGTGAATTCAGGTATTTGTCACCGGCCTTTATTTTTTTTGGCATTGTGGGGAGTGTTAACTGTTTTCCATTACCATTGCCTCCACTGGGTTGGAACTCATGTAAGTCCCTATTTGACAAGACTTTAAAGAGTAGCTTATGGCCGTTGAGTCCAGCCTCAGAAAGCTGACGGTGAAAGAGGGAGGCATAGTTTTCTTGGAGCCAGTTTCGAGAGAACTTGTTGGGGCATCCAAGGTAGACGGCACCTTCATCTGAATCCAGGAATCTGAGTGGTTGTACCCAGAGCGAGTAGCTTTTTTGGTCCATTACCTCTTTGAGGCATTCTTTCGCTCGGTTCCAAACAGTTTCCATTCCTAATCCTCAGTTTTGGCAGGAAGTCATCTTGAAAAAAGGGTTCATCCCTGGGGCACAATCAATGAAACATGCAACGATATCTTGGAGTTAAGAAAAAGAAAGATCTATCAACACAGCATTGTGGTACAAGGGGAGCGTTTGCTGAAACGATATTCTAACAAACTGTTCAGTAAAGCATGCGATCAACTGGTACATTATTTTGTTAGTTTTGTACCAAACTTTTTCTCATTGCCATGCTAAGAATTTCATTAATTTTTAATAGAACAAACCGTGGCTGTCAAAGGCGATTACGTGGAAAATAATCTTAAACCTGTCTTGAGTTTTCAACAGGACTAACATGCTGATTTGATGAAGGTAATGGTGTGCCGCCTTTCAAATCCTTGCTGGACATAGAAAGGAAGATCATGAAAAATTACTATTGAATTCAGCTACTTTTATTTCTATTCAACACACAACAGAAATGTTATCGATATTGTCAAACTATCATTTGCTCTCAAAAGCTTTGTTTTCTGAAGCCTTTCGTTTTCTTAGCATGGATTTTTTCTGGCACGGCGGAAAAGGGCGAACAGCTAGATAATGGGCAAGGATTTTGCTTGTGTTCGGATGATCGCACTGGTGAAAGCCAGGCTGGAATAAGGTTATCCATTTTTATTGAAAGAAGGGATGAGAACAGTTCTTTTGATAACTTTTTTTATTTTATTTTTTTTTATCTTTTATGATATTTTCAAAAAAACTCACATACATCTATTACGCGAGGGGAGATCATGGGTAAGCGGAGAGTCGCACTTATTGCTGGAGGGTGGTCACGGGAAAGGGAGATATCGCTGAAAAGTGGAGAATTCGTTTACAAGAACCTTGACAAAGCGAAGTACCAGGTGGAGCGGTATGATCCGAGATCAGATTTGGTCAGATTGATACATGATTCAAAGAACATAGATATTGCGCTGATATTTCTCCATGGAAAGAAAGGAGAAGATGGTTGTATGCAAGGGTTCCTTGATCTTTTGGATCTTCCCTATGTCGGCTCAGGTGTGTTGGCGAGTTCTTTGGCAATGAACAAACCGGTAAGCAAGGAATTATTTAGATCCATTGGGCTCACGGTGCCTCAGGAGATGTTGCTATCTAAGGATCGGGAGTGTGATCCGGTTGAGATATTATCCATTTTGGGAAAGCCGGTGGTAATCAAACCGGTAGCAGAGGGATCGAGTATTGGATTGAATATCTGTGCGACACGCGAGGAGCTTGCTGCAGCACTGGAGGAAACCTTTGCCATGAGCTCACAGATAATAGCCGAGGAGTACATAGAGGGCAGAGAGGTTAGTTGCGGTGTCATCGGCAACAGCGAACCAGAGGCCTTGCCCGTAATTGAGATAATTCCCCAGAAAGAACACCGCTTCTTTAGCTATACGGCCAAATATGTTCCCGGTGAATCTAAAGAGATATGTCCGGCTACACTGTCTGATGAGGGCTGCAAAAAGATTCAGGCGTATGCCCTAAAGGCCCACAGCGTGCTCGGGTGCAAGGGGTTTAGCAGATCGGATATGATAGTAGCCGGCAACGATGTGTATCTCTTGGAAACCAACACCCTCCCAGGTATGACTGAAAACTCCCTCTTTCCACTGGCGGTCCGGACAGCAGGATTAACCGTTTCTCAATTCCTGGACCGGTTAATCGAGCTCGCACTTAACGAGTAGATGGTACCCTCATATCGGATAGGTGTTCCGGTCACCAAGGCCCCGCCTGGCAAAACCAGCTGTTTTCATTATTGATCATTAATACCATAAACCATCCCGCGGGATGGTATGGTTGAGCTTTGCTATTGAAAAGACTTTGCTGGCAATCTCTCGCCCGCACTCCTGCGAGCAGGAGTGCTAGAGCTCGCAAAGTACGCAGAGAGGTTATTCTCATCATTATTTTCCCTGATTTTCTGACCCCCGTTAAATGCGAAGCTTATTTAACCGGGGTCAAGGATTTAGCACAAAAACTCTGTGACTCTGTGGTCTCTGCCTGCCCCGTTAAATGTTTACCCCGTGGAATCTTTGTTTCTATTCCACTGGGGCCTGCCCAATGGAATGTGTAGCTTATTCCATCGGGGCGAAGCATATTTAACTGGGGTGAGAGATCAAAAACTCTTTTTAGGGATGATTGTTGACTGAGAGACACCCTCCTGTTGACATTCGGCGGAGGAGATCTCATAATACCCTCTATGGGTGGAAGATACGGAAAATATGGTGAAGTAAAACGACTTGCCAGGCTTCGCAAGGGCAAGAAAGACGCCCGGGTTGCGAATAAGGGACCTCAACCGGGAAGGGATCACACGAGAAAGGAACGGTCACTGCGGAAGCGGTTTCGTAACCTTACGCCCAACGACGAAAATAAGGAGCACGAGGCATCATGGAGACGGTAACAATCGATGGCGTAACCCTGTACCTGAGCGAGCCAGATGAGCTGCCCATGGATTGGGTAGGCCAACAGGAGCTGGTGACCCAAATAATGGCAGCATGGCTGGTAATGGGTTCAGGCGATTTCCCATTAAATCCACGGCTGATAGGCAAGCCCGGGGTAGGAAAGACTACCTTAGCCTATTATGCAGCCAAAAGCCTGAATAGACCTGTGTATCTCTTTCAAGCGACCATAGATACGAGGCCAGAGGATCTGATCGTCACCCCCGTTATTAGCGATCAGGGAAAGATAAAATATATGGCGAGCTCTATTGTTACTGCCATGATCAAGGGAGGGGTAGCGGTTATTGATGAGGGAAACAGGATGAGTGAGAAGAGTTGGGCGTCCTTGGCACCCCTAATGGATAACCGTCGTTATGTAGAGTCAATTGCAGCAGGCATAAAGATTAAGGCAGATCCCGATTTTCGGCTCTGTACCACTATGAACGATGACGCCAGCACCTTTGATCTTCCCGAATATATACATTCCAGACTCCAGCCCCAGATTCTCATTGATTTTCCTGACAGAGAAGAAGAGAGGCTGATCTTGGCTGCCAATCTTCCCTTTGCCGATGACCAGATCCTGGACTATGTTGTCAATTTTCTTCAGATAGCCCACGAGGCGGATGAGAGATATACGGTCAGGGATGGAATCAATGTTGCCCGATATGCCCTCAAAAGGTTGAGCATTGATAGCCCTAGTAAGGGAAAAAGTCTCCCAAAAAAGAGCATAGCAGTAGCGCTAAAAAAGGCAGCTTCCATGATTCTGGATGATGTTGCTGCCGGATATTTTGACTATTATGGAAACTCAAGAACCATTTGAATGGAAAAATGTCAGGCTTGTACCTATTCTGCACAACAGGGTCGAGTTTGCCCTTGAGGTCAGGCATCAATTTGCCTCCTTCAGACCAGAGATCGTGGCGATTGAATATCCACCCACGATAGGAGAGAAGCTTTTGGAGGGCATTAAGAGATTGCCCTTGCTGTCTGTAGTTTACTACGAGGAGGATGATCACACCTTTATCTACCTCCCCATCGAGCCAACTGACGGTCAGATAGAAGCGGTGCGGTTGGCGCTATCCCAGAATCTGCCCGTCCATTTCATAGACAGGGATACCGAGGGATACTCTATAGACCGGACACCTATGCCGGATCCTTACTCGATTAAGCGGATAGGATACTGGCGCTACTGTCGCAGTTTTCTTAATGAGCACCCAGGTCCGCTCCCCGACCCTCAGGATCAATTGAGGGAGAGGACTATGGCCTATCATCTACAGCAACTGAATAGTGAGGGCAAGAGAGTGCTTTTTGTTGGTGGCCTGGCTCACTTTCCGGGTCTCTTAACGTATCTTGATGAGCCCCAGGTAGAGGTCATCGGCAGAAAGAGCAGAGATTCCGTTATGCTCGCCCATCTGCACGGGGAATCGAGCAGGGAGATCATGACCGAGATACCCTTTCTTGCTGTTCTGTATGAACGGTTTAGGGATGATCCTCATATGACTGAACCTGACAGATTGGAGGCCATTGATGGGTTGATAGAAAAGGCAAGAAAAAATTATTTGAAGAAGGACAAAGATGAAGTGAGCGTAAGCCAACTCAGGGTTTTTAACAAGTTTGTTACAAACTATGCCCTTCTGAGCGGGTTTCTAACGCCTGATTTATACCAGTTGCTGGTAGCTGCCAGGGGCTCGGTGGATGATAACTTTGCGTACGAGGTCTGGGATTTGGCGACAGAGTATCCCTGGCAGACAGACTCACCTGGACTGCCAGTCCTTCGTCTCAAAGGTAAGGATTTGTTCCTTGATCAGAAAAGAATCAGATTTCATCGGCATTTCAGTACGTTACGAAGGAGGTTGGTGCCGTTGCCTGTGAAAAAGCGGCAGAAGGAGCGGTTCCCGGGTGAGTGGAAACGGGATTTCAAAAGTCATACGATCTGCTCACACCAACCAGAGGATATTGTAGTAGAGGGGTTTGGCGATTATTTGAAGAGGAGGGCTCTCAAGGAGAAGTCAGAGGACAATACCAGGGTAGTGCCCTTTGTGAGCTCGATGATGGACGGAATCGATATCAGGGAGACCCTCAGGAACTGGAAAGAGGGAACGGTATATGTACGAGAAAATATTCCCTTCAAGGGAAAAGTCGGATCGGTAGTAATTGTTTTCGACCCTGATCTCCCTGATGCGGCAGGCAAAGAAAGCTTCCCTTGGCGGGTTACCTGGCTGGGGGAACACAATCAGGAATCAGATATGGCCTTTTACAGTACCCCGGCTGGTGAAGAGGTAGTGGGACCAGGGATATCCCGATGTCAGTACGGCGGATTCATGCTTACTTTTCCACCGCTGAGGGTGTATGACATATGGAAGGATCCGTTTTTTGACATCGCCAGAAATAAGTCGGAAAGGCTTCTCTTGGCTGCCCTTGACTACTCCCTTGAAAGACATGTCGTTTATGTGGCTTCCATACCCCCGTCTTCTCTCTGTAGATCATTTGCCTCCCGTATGAGAAAAAAGATAATATATCTTCCCATAGGCATATTTTCACCGATTACCCTGAGAAAGATCAGGCAATTCCATGTGCTAGATGGCCATCCCGTTAGGCAGTATGCAGCGAGGTATATATGAGGGGAGAGTGCCTAAAGTACTTGCTAACGTTAAAAAGTTGAGGTCCAGTTGTTTTTTCAACCACATGATGAGAATCAATTTATCTAACTGGTAATGCCAATTTCCTCAAGGCGATATCTATTAGCCTCAAGGGAGGTGGCCAAATATTTGGCATTTAACAGAGCATAGCCAAAGGCGCAAATGTTTTGTGGAGTAAATCCCAAATATTTGGCCACTGCAGAACACGGTGGTATTTTTTGTGAGATATCGCCTTTCAGAAACAGCCATTACCATTTAAACCTAAATGGCTCAACTTTTGAATGTTACCAAGTACTTAAAGCTCGAAGTGAGCTAAAGTTATAGGTGAACTCAACAAACCCAATAAACACAAGAAACCCAACAAACTCAACAAACTCAATAGACACAAAGAACCCAACAAACTCAACAAACCCAGCAAATCCACATGGCAAAAGATCAAACATCTATAATCCTCGACAGCATTGCAGACGGTGTTTTTACGGTGGATCTGGATTGGCGTATTACGTCATTCAACCGGGCTGCCGAGCACATTACGGGAATACCTAACAAGGAGGCACTCGGCCGGCACTGTTGGGAGGTTTTCAGGGCAAACATATGCGAGAAACAGTGTGCCTTGAGAGAAACCATAGAAACAGGGAAACGGGTAACGAACCAACCCATCTTTATTGTAAATTCTGAGGGATTACGGGTTCCTGTCAGTATCTCGACAGCTATCCTCAAAGACGAGCAGGGCAAAATAATAGGTGGGGTTGAGACATTCAGGGATCTGAGTCTGGAAGAGGAGCTCAGAAAAGAACTAACGGGCAAACACACATTTTTTGATATAATAAGTAAAAATAAAGAGATGCACCGGCTCTTCGTCATTCTGGAGCAGGTTGCCCAGAGCGATAGCACCGTACTTTTGGAAGGAGAGAGTGGAACCGGAAAAGAGCTCTTTGCACGGGCTATTCATTCGTTGAGTGCACGGAGCAAGGGACCTCTTGTTGTTGTGAATTTGGGTGCACTGCCAGATACTCTGGTCGAATCAGAACTCTTTGGGCATAAAGCAGGCGCATTCACTGATGCACGAGAAGATAGGATAGGCAGGATTGCTGCAGCAGAAGGGGGAACTCTTTTCCTAGACGAGATAGGTGATCTTTCCTCCCATCTTCAGGTGAGATTGCTGAGGGTCCTGCAGGAGCGAACCTATGAGCCACTCGGGTCAAACAAACCAATTCATGCAAATATTAGGATCGTTGCAGCCACAAACAAGAATTTGAGTGCCCTTGTCAAAGAGGGATCCTTCAGGGATGATCTTTATTACCGAATCAATGTGGTTAATCTGACACTGCCTCCCCTCAGAGAAAGGCGAGAGGATATACTGCTCCTGGTTGAGCATTTCTTGAGGCGATTTAACCGGTTGAGTGGGAAAGAGATAACCGGTACATCACCAGAGGTGCTCTCTATCCTTATGGAATATGATTTTCCGGGCAATGTGAGAGAGCTGGAAAACATCATTGAGCATGCAACTGTTCTGTGTCGCGGACGACGCATTGAGAGCCAACACCTGCCAGATTATCTTCAGCCAGCCCTCTCTTTCAAGGAAGGTGAAACCCGAGAGCCGGTTTCGTCAAAGAGAATCAAGTGGGATGATTTGGAAAGAGGATTTCTTTTGCAGGTGCTAAAGGATCATAATTGGAATCGCCAGGCGGCTGCAAGGGAACTCGGCATTGGTAGGCAAACATTGTGGCGGAAGGTGAAGCGTCTCAATATCCACCCACCCAAAACCCCATCAACCTGAGATTGGTGCGGAAGGAGACGTCCAATACTATGGAGGGAAGCCGTGTTTGATTTTATGCTGACTGAAGAGCAAAAGGCTTTACAGAATGAAGTCAGGGAGTTTGTAAAAAATGATATCCCGAGTAAACTGGTACGGGATATGGATTTGAGTGTAATTGAGACGGGCCGGCCAATTGTTGAGATGGCTGGAAAGAAGAATCTGCTCGGCCTACGATTTCCAAAGGAGTATGGTGGACGTGGTCTCAACTGGGCAGCTGAGGTGGTTGCCAGTGAAGAGGTCGGGGTACTCGGTAACTCTATCACATGTGCTTATGTTATGCCCAGCATTGTTGGAGAGGCAATTAATACCTTTGGAACGAGAGAACAAAAGGAACGCTATCTCAAACCTACCAATGAAGGTGCACTTTATTCGGCTGAGGCCCTGACTGAACCACGGGGAGGTTCTGATTTCTTTGGCGCTACAACAAAGGCGGTAAGAGACGGCGATTCATTTATCCTCAACGGTGAGAAACGCTTCATCGTAGGTGCGAAAGACTCCGATTATTTTTTGGTCTACGCCAAATCAGCCCCTGATGCGCCACCGCATGAGTCCATCAGTTGCTTTATTGTTGAGAGGGGAATGGGAGTCAAGGATCAAACCATCTATAGCCTCCTTGGAACACGGGGTGGTGGCACAGGACGACTTGTCTTTGAAGATGTAAGGGTTCCCAAAGAGAATCTTATCGGGGAGTTGCACAACGCTTATGCTGTATTTAACAGGATGATGGTCCCTGAAAGACTGACAAGTGGCGCTGGTGCGGTTGGTCTCGGAAGGGCAGCACTGGAGGTAGCTACGCGCTACTCTACCAGACGTAAGGCGTTCGGAAAAACCATAGACAGATTTCAGGCGGTGAACTTCATGGTAGCTGATTCGATTAGCACCTTGGATGCTGCTAGGGCGTTGGTTTACGCAGCGGCCAGAATGGCCGATTCCGGTGACGATTCCCGCAGATTGGTATCGGAGGCCAAAAAGGTAGGCACGGAGGCTGCCTGGGCTGTAATAAATAATGCTATGCAAATTATGGGTGGAATTGGTTATACCAGTGTCTATCCTATAGAACGCTTCCTGAGGGACTGTCGCCTGGCAATGATCTGGACCGGTACGAATGAGGTTATGAATCTTCTCATTCAGCATGAATACTATAAGGAATTGAAGAGAAGAAAAATCGAGCCAAGGGATGTGGAGGAGGATGCTATTACGCCTGATGATGTGGAAAAGGTTTATGAATAGGGTTTGAATTCTACCCCTATTTCGGTTAAGGCTAGGGTAACGAAGCCCGTATCGGTGACGGTGACGTAAATGGAAGAAAAAAAGAGAATCACAAGTTTCAGAGATTTGGAAGTATATCAGAACACATACAGAGCTATGCTAATTGTTATGAAAGAAATTGCGCCTAAATTGCCCGACAGTGAAAAATACGATTTAAGAGATCAATTAAGCCGGGCATGTAAAGCAATACCAAGATTGATAGCCGAAGGTTATGCTAAACGGCATCAAAAGGCACGTTTTCAAAAATATATCGATGATGCTATGGGTGAATGCAATGAGATGGTAGTCAGTATAAGTGAATGCAGAGATATTTATCCTACTTATGCAAGTATAGAACGCTGTGATGAGCTAGTTGATTTATACGATAAGTCTGGAAGGCAGCTTTATAAATTAGGTAACTCATGGACAAAATTTAAAAAACGATAGACGTTACCAAAAAACGAAACGGGCATCGTAACCATTACCGAAAGACGTTAGGATTTATGTTCATGAGGTAATCTACCAAATCTGTGGGTATGAACGTGGGGATGGGGTACCAATGTTTCATCAAGTGAGATCTTCCCGTTCGCTATGGCGTAAATCCTATTTGTAGTTTCAAAGAGGAAATCCAGGTTGTGTGAAATAAGGATACATGAAAGGTCCAGTCCCTTTAAGATATCGGTTATCTTCTCTTCTGTCTCGTCATCCAGCCCATTAGTCGGTTCATCGAGCAAAAGCACCTCTGGATCCATAGCAAGAACCGTGGCCAGAGATACAAGTTTTTTTTCCCCTCCCGAGAGCTTATAGGTTATTCTGTGCTCGAAGCCAGACAGATCAAGCCTTACCAGTGTTTGTAAAGCAATGTCTCTAGCCTCTTCTGGCGATTTCCCTAAATTCAATGGTCCAAAGGCTACATCTTCCAACACTGTGGGACTGAATAATTGGTCGTCAGGATCCTGAAAAAGGAGGCCGATCTTCTTCCTAATTGCCTGAAAGTCCTTTTCCTCATGCGCCGTTTTTCCGAAGAGCTCGATTGTGCCTGACGAGGGCCTCAAAAGACCCATAATAACATGCAGAAGGGTGGTCTTGCCGCTCCCATTTGCCCCTACTAGACCGATCCGATCGCCCCGAAGGAGTTGAAAACTCAGCTTATCAAGTACGGGTTTGTCTCCCGAGTAGGAAAATGAGATATGTTTCAGATTAATAATCAGATTGTTACTCTCCATTGTAGCATTACCAGTCCTAAGATTGCGACCAACATCACTGTTAGATAAACGAGATCTCCTGTTCTAACTGAGAACCGGCTCAATGTATAATATCTTCCAGTGAACCCTCTACAAAGCATGGCCTTGTGGATCCTCTCTGCCCTGTCATAGCTTCTGACCAGGAGTATCCCCACAAGATAGGCATAACTCTTATAGGTGTGGATGTTTGTTTTGGGTATGAAACCACGTATTCTCATGGCATTTATCAGCCTCTGGTACTCCTGGAAAATGACATGAATATAGCGATAGGTAAAGAGAAAAAGATGAACTACCTTATCAGGAACATAGAGTTGCCTCATGGCATGGCCAAGGGTAGAGATAGGTATTGTTGCCAGAAGGGCGATCATAGCTAAGAGGATTGTATTAGATTTAACAGTGATCTGGCTGGCATACAATACACCTTCTTTTGTTCCAACCAATGGTCCAATAGTAAACAAGGTATCCCCTTGAAAGGTAAAGGGAAGCATGAACCAAAGGAAGAGAATCAATCCATTTACGAATAACAGTCGATAGAAAACCTTTCCCATTGGAAGCTTGGCAAGCAGTATAAGGATTACTGCCACCACGAGTGCAGGCAGTAAGGCTGAAAAGTTGCTTGATACAGCCACAACCACAGAAAAAATAATGGCTACAATGATTTTGACCCTTGGATCGAGGCCATGAACAAAGGAGTCGCCAGCGGCAAATCTCTCTTCAATCATCCCTGTCCTCTCTATGCCTTTGCTTTCCCCTGTTTTTAAAATACAGTGCCACACCCATGAGGCCAAAGATATACCCGATGCCACCGACTATTTCAGTGACCGAAGGCCCCTTGGACTGTGATTCAGCCAGCATCCTAACAATTGGCCCCAGTTTCTTTTCTAAAGATTCCTCAATAAGATCCCCTATCTCTTCCCTACTGAGACCAACAGCTAAGGGCTGGGAAGATTCACCAGCTCTTTTGTTCCCTAAAAGACCGGATGCTTCCCGGATCTCTGATTCTGGGATCGTCCATTCTGCCCTATGTCCCATACCTGCGTTAAGGACAATCCGTAAATCAGCGACTTTGGGAATTTTGAATGAAAATTCTCCTTTATCGTTTGTTTTTCCCTCAAGGAGCTGTTTCCCCTGCCTGTCAAAGACAAGGATTTGCGCATTTATGGCTCTCTTTCCACCGCTAAACTTACTCTCGGTGAATATGGTGTCCCCCTCAACCCAGGCGAAAATCGTTACCTTATGTGCTAAGGCAGGAATACTGATGGAGATTACAAACAGAGATGCCGTAAAAAGGATGAGTAAGGAGATCTGAATCCTACGAACCTTTTCCATAGATACCTCCAAAAACTTCGGGTTTCACCCGTTTTAAAAATGCCACGCAAAAGAGCGTAATGACCCCCTCGATGATCATTACCGGCAAGTGGGCCAAGAGGATTAGGGTGACCGCTGATATAAATGATTCTTCCGTGAAGAGCAGGGATAGTGCCACTAGAATGCCCGAAAACAGGACAGCAAAAAAACCACAGGAAAACGCGGCAGCTAATGATACGAGTCTTGTTTCTCGATTTACCAGTCTCCCAAAGAGATAATAGCAGATCACGCCTGGTAGGGCCATATTCAAGGTATTGACGCCAAGAACCGTGATTCCGCCAAATTGAAAGAGGATTGCCTGCAGGGTCAGGGCAACCAAGATAGAGGGGAAACAAAGCCAACCAAGCAAGAGCCCATTAATGCCATTAATAATAAGATGAACACTGGATGGTCCGATAGGAACATGGATCAAGGAGGCAACAAAAAAGACCGATGAGAGAACAGCCACCTCGGGGATCTTATCTGAATCCATTTTTTTCAAGCCAACTGAGATCCCTGCTGCAGCCAGGGCTGCACCCGTGATCAGCACGGGTGCGGACAGTATACCTTCCGATATGTGCATTTGTCTTTACCTGGTTTTTGGTAAACTTATCTGTAACTATTCAGCCACAAAGACACAAAGGCCCAAAGACCTGCCCGATTTACCCGCCATACTTCCGGCGGGCAAGCGGCAGGCGGCGAGGCGGGCGGGTCCTGGTGCCCCTGGCCCAGACCTGGCATGCAATGCTTAACCATACTATATGATATAAATAGATACTATTGAAATTGGAATATATGCTAAGACGCTCGCGCCAGGGCAGGCTTCGTGGCAAGATACCTGAGTAATTACCCTTATCGTTTCTTGGAACAACGAACGTTCTATTTCAAAGTGATATCCGTCGATACTGTACAGGGTGTAGCTGAAATTCCTTTTCGCTTGGTCTAAAACGTTTTTTGATCCCGCCAAAGATAGGCGGGACTCCCACCAGCCCTGACTTGTCGGGATTCGCTCCCGCTTATGCAGCGGGATTGGCAAAAAACGTTTCAATGACCGCTCAAAAGGATTTCCGTTCGGCAACAGCCTGTGTACAACTGACGACTGACAACGGACAACTGACATAATCTATTTCCAGTCGTGAAACTTAACCCAGAGAACCGCACCAATTTCCACGTCTTTACCTTTGATCTTCTTGTCTGATGTATTCAGGGCCGCAAATCCCCACCAGCCGGCCTTAGGCGCGCTGTAAGTAAAGACCCCGTTGGCGTCCGCCTTGATAGTCTGGGTAACCATATAATCAGTAGGAGCCTGTGCCTTTCTTTCCTTATTATAGTACTCTACCTCCACCTCACCAAAAGGTACTGGTTTGCCATCCATTTTCACAATACCCTGGAAGACATTTCCGGTATAGAGACCGTAGGGTTTTGACAGCGGCACGATCTCGGTTTTGAGCCCGATTTCTTGATCCCATCCCTCGTCATCACCAAAGGCAGTTACCACGGTCTTGGTGTAATGCACTATGTAGCAGTCCTCGGCTGGTTCCCAGTAAGGCTTGGGCTCCATATAGAACATATAAACACCTGGCCGCTTGATTGTGTAAGAGGTCTCCCAGGCAGTATGCCCCATAACCTTGGTTTTTTTTAGTGTCTCCAAGAGATCTGCTTTTTCCCCATTTGCCATGACCCCAAAAACATTGGGTTTGACCAGTTCCATGCCTTCTCCCTCAAAGGGATGGGAAAAGGATAGTTTTACATTGATGGTCCGATTATCATTTTGCATCACCATAGAATCAGATGGTATGAGCATTCCAAAATGTGCCAGGGCTACTCCAGCTGAAAAGCTAACAATTATACTCATAATAATGAAAATAAAAAATTTTTTCATCTTTCATTCCTCCTTATCAGGGTTCTATACTACTACTATGAGCATCAAATGCTTTGCAATATCGGGAGAGGCATGAGGTCTTTTCTGTTGTGACTGGTGGCCCGCGACGAGCTCGGCCGAGTCGGAGGCCGCTGTGCTTTTCACGACTTATCAGTGGGGGAAGCCGCAGCCCTGAGCCTGTCGAAGGGAATGCGGAGGGGGCAAGTATCCCCTGTTGATAAGTCGTAGAAAAGACCA
>JAUVXZ010000014.1 GCA_030603345.1 Pseudomonadota bacterium | reverse complement strand
AGGAACTAGGCGCGGACTTTATTGATATTAAGTTAGGCCCTGCCAGAAAGGGGGGCCCGGAATTGATGGAGTGGGTAGTAAAAACTGTACAGGAGGTTGTGGATGATGTACCCCTTGCCCTTGATACATCTAATATTGAGGCCATAGAGGCTGGGCTGGTCGTATGCAAGGGGAGACCTTTGATTAATTCTATTATGTGTCGAAAAGAGAGATACGAAAAGATGCTTCCCATGTGTGCCAAATATAACGCCCGAATGATTGCACTTCTATGGGGCCCTCATGGTATGCCCAGAGATGAGAATGAGAGGGCTGAATTGGCAGTAGAATTGGTATATGCAGCCAATGAGGCAGGTATTGCCAATGAGGATATCTTTGTTGACGGTATTGCTACACCCGTGAATGTTCAACAGGATCAGGTTTACTCTCTCCTTCAGTTTATGCCAATGGTTCAAGATCTTGGTGAAGGGCTGAAATCTACCTGTGGGCTGTCCAATGTCTCCAATGGGCCACCTGATCACCTGAGGCCCATATTGAACCGTACGTATATGGTTATGCTTGAGAAAAGCGGTATGTACTCCGTTATTGCCGATGCCTACGATAAAGATCTGGTAGATATAGCAAAAGGAAAACGGCCGGATATAGTCGAAATTATAGGGAAGGTGATGGATGAAGAGACTATCGATATGTCATCTATCTCCAAAGAGTTACAAGATTACGTAAAAACAACACGTATTCTTCTTAAAAAATCACTTTACTCGGATTCCTGGCTTGAATTGTAGGCTTTTTTGTATTGAAGATTGATGATCGAATATTGACGATTGTCAATCGGAAATTTTTAGGGCAGATCCTTTTTTAAAAAACTCTTCATTCTTATCCTGCCTTTTGGATCTACGGTGATGGTTATTGCACCGGTTTGGGATATACTGAGAACCTGAGCGGGAGAGTGGCGGGCCATCTTATCCTTGGTGATGAGGTAGAGCGCCCCACTTTCCCCCCTTCCCATGTTTTTCTTTCCAATCCGCACCTCACGGTCACAGAAATAGAAAGACCACCCTCGACAGGATAGGGTAATTCCTTCATCCATATCTCCCTTAATCTGAGCCCCGCCAATGGTTCGTTCAGTGGGGAGACTGGACAAGACTTCTTTAGAATGAAAGGTGTTGATCATGAACTGAACCGTGTCTGTCTGCTGCCTATAAGGATTGCGCAGGAAAAGATAGTCAATCCGCCGTATCTTTTCTTGCCAGAGGTACGGGGCAATGACTCCCTGCCCCAGGTTAAAACCTCTATGGCCAAAGGCATTACGTGCAATCAGCATCCTCTCATGGCCGGGGAACTGTATGAATGCCACATCCGCTCTTCCAGCATCCAGAATGGTTACCCTGAGATTACTATTAAAACGAGTGTGGTAGATCCAGTACCCAGTATCCGTACAAAGCAGGATCACAACAACAAGCAGGAGAAGCCGGTAAACTCGTGCACGAAAAAAATTGAGGCCCAGAAAAAGCAGCCCATACAGCAAGAGGATCTCCAACCAGTTGGGCCGAATTACCCAAAGCGAGCTCCAGGGAATATCCGACCAGAACTTGACTAACGACACAGCAAGATTGAGACCAGACTCGCCGAGAGAGAGAAAGAATCCTGCCAGAATGGAAGAAAAGGGTAATGCAATGCAGGAAACAAGTCCAAGGGGTATGGCCCACAGTCCAATTATGGGAACTACGGTGATATTAGCAGCAAGGCCTACGAGAGGAAAACGATGGAAATGAAAGGCAATCAGTGGGATTGTTACAACCGTGGCCGCAGTAGTCACGGCAATGAGACCTGTCGAATAGGTCACCATTGTCCGCAATACGCGATTCCTTCCAAGCGACTCGGTGCCCAGTTTTACGCTCTGAATTCTGGAAAGGATTAAGGGAGCCAGCCATAGGATGCCGGCAACAGCTGTGAAAGACAGCTGAAACGAGACGGTAAAGAGGGAGTTCCCCATAAGAGCGAGAATTATGAGTGCTGCCAAGCAAAGACTGGACCAAACATCTTTCTCCTTGCCCATAATAACGGACCACAAAAATATCAGCACCATAATCATGGCCCTCTGGGTTGAAACCTGAAGTCCGGTAATCACGCCATAGGTTACCACTGGCACCGTGGTTAGAATTGCTGCTACCTTCCGTATGTCGGTCATAAGGGTCAATCGGTAGGAGAAGGACAAGACCCATCGCAACATCATGTAGAAAAGCCAGGCCACCAAACCAAGGTGAAGCCCTGAAACAGCCATGATATGTCCCACCCCTGATCTATCGAATGGTTTCCGTAATTCAGGTGTGAGCCCTTGTCTCTCCCCAAGAATAAGGGCGGCATAGATTGGGCGCGTGCCATAGGAGAGTCTTTCACTCAAAAGATTCCGTAAAGGCCTTCGGATCTTCTCTAATACCTTTCCGACAATACCGAGATCGCCCTCTCCCATGGGAACTACATACCGCCCATCGGAAACTATGGCCATAAAGGAAAGCCCTCGGGTCTGCATGTACGATCGATAATCAAAGCCTCCGGGGTTATTGAAATTCTTGAATTCCCTGAGCTTGGCAGGAAACCGTATCCGTTCACCTACATTCAGTGTACCCCTATATCGGTAAATCCTTACGAGAATATTGATCTGAACGCTCCTGACTTCTCGAGCTAAGAAGATTTTTTCTGCGTGAACATAGAGGCTTGCCGCGTTGACACGTACCTTTGGTAGGTTATAGACTGTTCCCTCCACAACTACCTGCTCACCCTCACTCAGCGTTTGAGGCAAACCTGCCAGGGGGTGTTTATTTACCTGGGAGTTGACTCCTATGAGCAAAAATATGGCCATGAGCCATACGGTGCGCACTTTTGAAGGGAGGATAAAGGTCATTCCCAAAAACACCGCAATCACTATAGGGAAAAAAAGGACGGATAGGTGCACGTTGGTCAGGAAAGTATGGCCAATGAGGATCCCGATGATGGTGGCACACAGTGCAGGAACAAGAGGGCGAGAGAACATAAGCAGTTTTTTGTGTTTCTTGGGTTTGTTGTGTTTATGGGGTTAAGTCGCGTCTAGCGCTGTTCGTTATCCAATGCGCGGAACCGAGATCCGGTCTTTCCAGTGCTATCTCGTATGCCGCCTAATTCGTTCTCTCTGTTCCATCACGCGAGCCATCCACTCAATGTCCTCCCGCAGGTAGATAGCGGCCAAACGATTGAACTCCTCCGCTTGAACGGTGTCACCTTTCAGGAGCCATGCCTCTGACAGGTAAAAGTAGTTGCGCCCATTTGTGGGATTCAAACTAACGGCCCGCTCGAGCATGCTGATGGCGTCATCAAGGTTGCCGCTTTCCAAGAGCAAGCGCCCTTGCTCTGTCAATCCCAGAGAGGCCAGCACCCGAGGACTAGGTTGATCAGCAGGCCTGACCGGTTCCTCCACTTGCACAGATGGGGCATGCGCCGGCACAGGGGGAGGTGTTGAAATCGTGGCGGCGCACCCCACGATAGTCAGACCGAGACCTCCTAAAAAGGACAAAAGGAGCCATTTAACGGTTCTTGAATAGATCTTTAACCCCCTCGATGATCTTTTTAAACGCACCAACGGGCTCGTGGAGCGGGCATGGATCAACAGGTGCGGTATCAGCAAGAAATACTTCTTCTTTTGGCTCAGGGCACCTCCCGGGAATGGCCAGCTGCCCGCTTTCCAGGCACACGATTCGTTTGACCACCCCCGGTGGCATCTTAAACCAATCACCTGAAATGTATTGAGGTATGCTGTTGATGAGCTCAGCCCATATGGGCAACGCTGCGGCCGAGCCCGGAGCATGTACGGAAGATCCATCATCAAAACCCACCCACACCAGGGCCAGGATATCCGGGGTATACCCTATAAACCACGCATCTCTGAAACCATTGGTCGTACCGGTTTTTCCTGCAACCGGAAAGGTTATCCTCATGTTCTGGAGTGGCCAGGCAGTACCCTCTGTTACCGCACTCCTTAACATCGAGCTCATAATAAAGGACTTGGCGGCAGATATCACGCTTTTAATGCTCATATGTCTTCGCTCAAGCATCCTTCCGTCCTCGTCCAAAACTGCTTTCAGGGACAAGGGATACGGGAGAACCCCATCGGCAGCAAAGGCACAGTAGCCCCGGGCGAGCTCGAGTGGGACCACCTCGTATGCCCCCAGTGCAAGGGACGGGTAAGGCCTTAAGGGCGTGGAAAAGCCAAATGCCTTTGCCGTGCTAACCACACGATCGAGGCCGACCTGCATGGCTAGATCTACCGTAGCTAAGTTTATAGACCGTGCTAAAGCGGATCTCAGGCTTACACATTTTTCCATAACCGGTTCATAGTTTTGTGGCTGCCATATCTTACCATCAATCTCATATGACTTGGGCTCATTGGACAATAGACAAGTAGGGGTGAATTCATCCAGTCCGCTCAGAAAGACAAAGGGCTTGAATGCGCTTCCAGGCTGTCGCCGAGCCTGGGTTATCCGGTTAAACTGGCTTACGCTGTAATCGCGGCCACCTACCATAGCCAAAACGTAACCTGTCTTAGGTTGCATTACGATAATGGCTCCTTGGAGCCTTTTTTCGGGCTCCGGCCTTTTCAGGCTTTGGTTCATGCCCTCCAGCCGAGCCAATCCCGTAGTCAAGGCCCTCTCGGCAGCCATTTGAACCTGTGTGTCGAGGGTGGTGTATATAGTAAATCCGAGGTCAGACAGTATCTCAGGCGGGTACAGTACGGTAAGCTGCCCGGAAAGGTAGTCCATAAAATAGGGCGCCTTTTTGCCGTATACCCTAGGGCTCACCGTTCTTACCGGTGAATCCAATGTGACCTCGAGCTGTTCTATTGAGATCCATTCATTCCGGCCCATAGCACGCAACACCACATTTCTTCGGTCGCGGCATCGTTCCATGTTTACGTAAGGTGAATAGTAGTTGGGGCCCTTAATCAAACCCGCTAGGGTTGCGGCTTCACCAAACGAGAGCTCACTGACCGGTTTGCCAAAGTAAAAATAAGATGCCTCGCCCACACCATTAATAGAGACAGAGCCCTTGTGTCCCAGATAGATCTCGTTGAGATATATTTCCAGAATCTCGTTCTTTTCATACATGACTTCCATGGTTAGGGACATGAGCAGTTCTTTGAGCTTGCGAGAGAGGGTTCTTTCGGGGGTAAGGAAGTAATTTTTGGCCAACTGCTGAGTGATCGTAGATCCACCCTGGCGCACGGTGCCGTGACGCAGGTTGGTGTAAAGGGCACGAAGGATTCCCCTCAGATCCACTCCATGGTGCCGATAAAAACGGCTATCCTCGGCAGCGAGCACGGCATGGATGAGTTGTTGAGGGGCTTGATCGATGGAAATCAGCTGCCGCTGCTCCCGTTCTTGGCCGAAAAAGAGCATTATCTCCTCGGGCTCAAGCTCCAAAATCGGCAGAGACATGCCATTGTCCAACCGTGTGATCGATTCAATCTGATTGTGTGATAGAATTATCTTTACAGGGAAGCCCGCATGCTTCACGGATGGTGCCTCGAGGTCATGAAGAAAAACCTCAACTGTCGAGCCGACCCTACGCAACTCGCCTTTATGTTCCGGCATATGCGCGACCTCTCGGTATCCAAGGTTACGCAGTTTTTCATGAAAAAGCTCGGGATTTATGCTCTGCCCTGGATACAAGATAGTGATATCGGAGAACACCTTTGAGGGAATGCTCCAGCGCCGGGCTGAAAACCGCTTATCGATCTTAACGGAAAGGTGCCAGCAATAGAGCAGAGCGCCCAGGCCGACAACGACAAGAAACAGGACTCCTCCTGCAAGTAAGGATTTCCATACGGTTTTTTTTGAATATCTTTTTTCCATCAACACAAACTTGAAAAAAACCAGGGTTTAAGGAAAAACCATCTGCCAACATAAACACAGGTTCGCCTTTGCATATGCCCAGCGCCATAAATAAGCAGGGGCCACTTATGTGGCCCCGCACCCCGGGTCGAAACCACAGGGGGTATTATCCGCTTAGGACATACATATAATACATATTTATCGGCCTCATGTTAAGCACTAAGGGGTCGAGAGGTTTTTCTCTATCGCTTTAATAATTTTCCCAAGCTTTTTATTCTTTCTCGCCTTTGAGTAGACCCCTTTCTTCTCGATGAACGGCCAACATCGTAATGTCATCGAACTGTTCCGCTTTGTCCATATGAATGAACAAATTCTCCTTGATGCGCTCCAGAAGATCAGATGCGGTGGAGGCGGGTTGCTCCAGGAGTGATAGCAATCGGTTGATCGTATAAAACTCACCGCTCGGGTCTTGAGCTTCGGTCACCCCGTCGGTATAGCCAAGCAAGATGTCACCTGGTTCAATCTGAACTTCTTGAATAGAAAACTTCATATGGGGCATTATTCCCACTGCCGGTCCTGTGGGTTTAAGACGCTGCTTTACACCAGCTGAGCCAATGATAAAAGGGGGTACATGTCCAGCATTGATGTAGGCGAGTAACCCGGTTTTAGGATCCAGCACCCCAAAAAACACCGTGGCAAACATTCCCTCCTCACCATGTTCCTGGGCGATGTAGTCGTTGGTGAGGGCAACAGCTTTCAGGGCGTTGATTTGATGTGCATCGGTTGTGGCCTGCATGTTCTCGTCGATGGCAGAGGTGGGGAGGTCGTGCAGGGAACTCTCTCCAGAAAACACCCGAATGAGGCTGCGGGATAGCGCCATGAAAAGGGCTGAACCTACGCCCTTATCGCATACATCGGCAATTACCAATCCTACGCACTCACCGGGGAGCAGGAAAGCGTCGTAGAAGTCACCGGATACTTGCAGGGCTGGAAAGAAACAGGTCGCAATCTCCCAGTTGGGCAGCTGGAGGATCTGGTCGGGCAGAAAATTCCTCTGAATCTGTCGGCCCTTTTCCAGTTCACGGTCGAGCGCTTCCGAATAGGCTTCGACCGCTTGCTTAGCCTTGTCCAACGACCGGTAAGAGTTAGATAATTTTGCGTAGAGCCTTGTATTTTCCAAGGTCAGGGCTATCTGGTGGGAGGTTGCCTCCATAAGCTCAGCCGCTTCAGAGGTAAAACGTCCCGGCTGAGAATGCAGCAAGGTGAGAAGGCCCAGCAACTCCTCACCCCTGAGAATGGGAATAGCCAATGCTGAGCGAACAGTGTAAGGCTCGTTTGGAAGCGTGAGCCACCGGTTATCCTGCGCGGTGTCGACGATTATTCCCACCTGGCGGTGACGGTTCACCCAGCCGGCAAGCCCTTTGTCCAAAACGCTACCAACCAGGCGGGAGCGCTCCTCTGGCGTGGTATCGCCGCGTACGAGGATACAGTCGGTGACAACACCATTGCTGTCGACTAAAAACAGACTGCCTTTCTCGGCATTAGTTAGCTCAGTGGAGACCTCTAAAGTCTTCTCCAACGTGGCTTTCAAGGTTTCAGCTTCAGCTGGGGAGCGTGCAATTTCCACAAAATTCTCAAGCAGTTTACGTTGAGCTTCCAAAGCAATTTTTTCGCTTTTGAGCGTGGCAAGCTCTCGGCGGAGCGATTCTAATTCCATGATTTTTTATTCTTTAGTTTGAGTGGGTGATAAGAATTCCTTTTTTAGTCAATTTGAGGTGTTTCTCCATATAAAAGACAAGTAGGAAGGTTTCTGGAGATTGTTACAGATCAGGATACCAAAGGCTCAATAGAAGTCAAGGCTGAATTACTACGTAAAAAATACGCTAGCGAATGTAGTGGTACAGCCTGAAGAGCAGATTGGTATTGGCTTTGAGAGCAGAGCAGGTATTTGTGTCAGCTAGAGATGAATAGAAATTTTTTTCATCAAATACGTCTAGAACATGTTAAGTTGGGCTGCCTCACACCAAAATTAGCAGTAGCATTGCAAAATATCCGCATGTGGATCACAAGAAAACGAAACCCACAAAGGCACACAAAGGGGTGAGGCCTACACATTTGACAAAGAGAGGTTTTTCTCTATCGTTTTTCCAATTCCCCTTAATTAACTTTGTGATTTTGAATTCATACCGATCAGTTACTGCTGTTCCTATTAATTCTTAGCATTCTCCTCAAATGTGTAGGCCTGACCGCCTTCTTTTTTCTAGAGCTGCTCATCAAAGCTCCCTGATTGGACGTCCACGGCTGCTGAGCACCTCCCTACTCCTACTGGTTGAAACTCGATGACCCTCATGGACTTCCATTTTCCCTGTCGGTAGCGCAGCATAAAGGCGAGCCCCAGGGCGCATATGTAAAAGGTAGCCAGGGTCCAGGCCGTATACAGTCCGGCCTTGAAAACCTCCACAGCCACATACATCGGGGTGATCATCACCCCCAGCGCCAGTGCACCGATGGTCCACATAATAAACCTGGTATCGCCTGCGCCCTTAATGGCCCCGGAAAAAATCAAATTCAGGGCATCGAAAAAGCAGAACACGGCCACGAATCGCATCAGGATCACACCCAGATCCATGATCTCTGCATACTGGGCCGCGGTGTGGTGGTGAGCCTTAAAAAGATTGAGAAGTGGCTTGGGCGTAACAACAAAGGCAACTGCTACGAGCATCATATAGGCCATGGTGATATGCAGCGCACTCGTGGTTGCATACATCCCGTCCTCCGGTCTCCCGCGGCCAATGGCCTGGCCTACTAGGGTGGCAGTACCTATATGAAAGCCAACCATGGGCAAAAATGAGAGTGTCTCTATGGAGAGCACAATATTGGAGGCAGCCAGCTCAAGGTCCCCCAACCTGCCCACCATCTGGACAAAGAAGGTAATTCCGAAGATCTCAAGAAAAAACTGGATTCCACTGGGAAGCCCGTAGTGCATTAACCGGCCAAAAAGCTCTCTGTCAAAGACCCTGCCCTTCCAGGTACCATACCTGAACCGGTTGGCAGGGCTGAAGATGAGCACACTCAGGATAACCACGATGGTGGCAGAGGCAGTCACGGTAGCTAGTGCTGCCCCCACGATCCCGAGCTCCGGAAAAATTCCAATGCCATTGATCAGGCAATAGTCCAGAGGAATATTGACTGCTGCTCCCACCATGTGGACGAGCATTACCGTCCTGGTGAGACCCCGGCCCGTATAAAAACAGGCCATGGACGATGCTAGGACCACCAGCCCGGCTCCCAGGGTTAGTATGTTGAAGTAGGTTACCTCAAGGTTCCGTATGTCGGGTGAGTGGCCAATAAATTCAAACAGTGGCTCAGAGACGAAATACAGCGATGCCAGCAAGCAGGAGGCCAAAAGGGAAAAATAGATACCCTGCCACACCGAGGCACCCACTCTGTTGAAGGCGGAGGCCCCCATGTATTGAGCTACAAAGGCATTTACATAGTTGGTAACGCCCATGAAAAAGGCAATCGTGGTAAAGGATGCAATTCCCGCCGGCAGTGCAGCGGCAATGGCATTAGCTGAATAGTTGGCCAGAAACATTCGGTCTGTGAACTGCATCAGGGTAAGCGACCCCATTGAGGCCACCAGCGGCAGGCTGATTGCCAGGACATGTTTGTACCCGTTCTCTCGTGACCATCGTTCCATCATGATTGAGGACGTTTTACCACTAATCTCTTCAAATTGGGAGGCATTTTCGCCTGTAAACACAAGCTCCACGGATGGGCCTTTCAGAATATCCAGATTGGAACGAGACACATTCAATCCAAAGAGATGGATATCCCTCAGGCTACCGTATGAGATCTAGGGACAGCATACCTAATTCTTGACTGGAGTGGGAGGAACTAACAGGCTCTGAACAGACATGCTGGAAAGATGAGTAAGTTGTCCACTGAACCCCATAAGTTTTTCCCAAGTAAGGTGCAATAGGGTATAGTAGGATATCCCGAAGGTCCCCCAAATCAAGCTGAAAGCCTCAGCGGCAGAAGTGCCCAAAGCACTCCGCATTAGTCTATCTCTTAAGTGCCTGTGAATAAAGAACAATTGTGCATTTTTACTGGATCAATGGCATCTTCCCATAAATTTATGGGACAGGTACAAATTATTCTCGGACGTGTCAATAAGTTATTGTGATAACGTCAGTTTTGCTAAAAAGTCTTTTTACTGCTGATAGACTTTTGCGAAAAAGTCATGCGAATGAAGAGTTGCTGTTGAGTAAATTTACTCAACAGGTAGAATAATTTCTTACAAAACCACCTAAGTACTTGAAATAGAGCCCTTTTTACAGCAACGACTTTCCCTTACTGATGGGCTCTTGCGAAGAAAACCCGCAACTATGTAAAGAATGAAGACTTGACCCTCTTCTTTTTGCTAAACCATTGCGGTTACACCGGCCCCCATCGCTCTCGCTCAGGCCCTGCCCGATTTACCCGCCATACTTCCGGCGGGCAAGTGGCAGGCGGGGAGGCGGGCGGGAGCGAAGCGAACTAACTTGTATGGGGTGTGTGATACAGCATATTGAGCAGATACAAGAAGTAGTCGTGTGGAGGAGGCTATTTTGACTTTTTATGAGTCCATCACAGTTTGACTGAACCTAAAAATTGGGTGGGGCTTAGAATCCTTATTCCGCGGTATTCTTTTAGAGGCTGTATATGGTGTTCATCTCCTGATATAATATACTGGACGTTCCCTTCAATGGCACATTCCAAAACTCGATTGTCATGCTCATCGTCCTTAATAACTGATAGAGTTACAATAGGCGTAATAAGAGTAGTAAAGTCTCTGATCTCTTTGATTACTTCTGAAATTTGCCAATCAGTCCAATAAAATTTTCGCTTTAAAACACCTGCTATCTCAGACAGAATGTTCTCTGAAATGAAAAGCTGTATTTTACCCTCTCTGGCTAATCTCCTAATCTCTTCAGGTTTTCCACCAAACAAGATTGCTGAGATGTAGACATTGGTATCTACTACCACCTTGATCATGGGGCTTGTTCTCTCCGGTATTGCTCAATAATGCTTTCCACATCCCCTTGATCTTTAATCTCTAATCTCTGAGCACTTTCCCCACCCCATAATCTAATCTGTTTCCAACGCCTGTCAGCGGCCACATATTGCCTTATTACCTCTCGCACAAATTCGCCTTTGGCCTTAGCTTGCTCTTTAGACAGTTTTTCCACTTCCTTATATAACTCTGGAGGCAGAGATATGTTCAGGATTTTTCTCTTAGTACTATTGGCCATAATTATCTCCCTGTAACAAAAGTTATTACATAAGGTAACATAGAGAAAACCTCTTCTCAAGGCCTAATTTTGCTTTAGGGAACACATTTGAACAGGATGTCCAAAGATCGACTGCTGGTTTGATGCACCAGAGGAAGATCATGGCGGTACATCGACAGGTCTTTCTCATGGTCAACTCTATTTTAAAGATATACCTAAAAGTTTAACCGAGTCGCCGAAGGTCTCCTGGCCATGGCTCTTCCCAGAGGGTATAAAACAGGTTTCATTAGGATTAAGGATTTTTTGGTCATCACCGACAAACATTTTATTTGACCATGTAGGACGACTCAAAGCGTTCGTGTCGACTATGATTTTCACTTATTTGCACGCACTTTAGCAATTGCAGCAGTGATGTCTGATCGTTTCATACCGGCTTGCCTGGCTTGCTTCCGGGCTTCGGCAATAAGCGCATCGAATTGTTCCATAGAAGGTGGTGAAATTGCCTTAAGGATCACCACGTCCTTCTCGCCCACCACCACAAATTGGGAGCCAGCCTTGAAGCCAAGCCGCGTGCGGATATCCTCTGGAATAACGACTTGGCCTTTGGAAGACATCTTTGTCGTTGCTAACGCTGCCATTTTAGACTCCTTAGAATTAATTGGTCTTACCAGTAAGAACATAACGCAGTATATAACTTTAGGCAAGGAAAAATTGATTGAAGTATCCAGGAAGCTAACGGTGAATATGCAGAAAACACTCTACATATTTAGATATTCTTCAGTTTTTACAAAATCTCAATGAAGAAAGACTTTCCCCTTAAAACGACAAAACCCCACCTCTCAATGTGAGAAATGGTGTGAGATCTAGGGATAGCGTATCTAATTCTTGACTGGAGTGGGAGGAACTAACAGACTCTGAACAGGCATGCTGGAAAGATAAGCAAGGTGTCCCCTGAACTAGTGCTGATGGAACTGTGGGGGCCAGCCATCTTTTAATGGCAGCAGCAAAGTGTCACGACCCCTCTTATACCGAAAATCGCATCTATCGCAACCCTCTGCGAGGGTCATTGTCCGAACTAAGCCCCTATTGAAGGCCTTGCTAAATATCCCATCCATGGATACACATATATAGGGGACTATTTCGTCTGCCCCTTGTGCATGAAAAAACTTCAATATCCCGCATTCAGTCATATCAATACCATAGTCAAATTTCCTTCTGTCGCCCTCAACAAAAGTTCCTACCCAGTCTCCAGGATATTGCCGTTTTTGAGATTCCATTGCCCATTCTTTTATTTTCTTCTCATATCCTTTACCGTATCTCAGTCTTCCAATAAAATGAAGAATGAACTTTGGGTAATCAACCAATGCTTCGGTCATTTCATAAATGATCTTACCTACTTCCTCCGCTGTTTTACCATGATCTTTAAGCACTCTGTATATCGCCAAGCATGAGGAAGCCATAATAAGATTTTTTGTATTAAAATTCTTGTCGCCGCCAATATAAGGTAGCTGGGGAATAATTGCCTCGAATTCCTGACGGGCCTCTATTAAGATGGTGTTCGTATGTTTATCATCAAAGCGAGCCGCTAAGATTTTTCCCAGAGGTTTGGCTCCTTTGTCGTAGCTTTCTAATAATTCCGATTTTCTTGATATATAGTAATTAGTAACCTGTTGTTTGTGCACACTACTCCCTTCCTTTTTTGTATTACCTCCTGTGGCCTTACTAGGTGTGTTTTCATCACCTTTAGTACAGGAGCCTATTGTAATGGATATTGGGATAGTACTTCCGACAACCACAACAGCCATAGTTTTAGCGGACCTCTCGATAAACTCTCTTCTATTCAGATCTCTGCCATCCTCTTTTCTCATATTGACATCCCTCACTGATTATGGGCCTGCCCCCCCTGAGCAGCGCCCTCGATTCAAATAGCCCATTTTGGCCTTGTTGATTTTCATAGAAACTGCCACGCAAGGGAAGAAGTATAGGAAAGATATGGTAGTGTGTCAATTATGTCGGCATTCCAATCAGGTAGATCAACATGACGGGTCAAAATGCTTTAGGATCTGGCAGCACATTCGGATTTGTACATTCATGTGAGGCTAAGGGGACAGAACCTAGCAGAGTAAGTCAACATAGTCAACGGCGTCCCCCTCTCACATAGGTTTGACCCTCCTGTTTTCTCTATCAGTCCAAGGTGCTTAGCGTTCTTCGGGCAACCCGGTCAACTCCTCTCTAACCTTGTCCGGCTCGAGCAGGGTACCTAGCCGCTCTAAGATCTCCAGGGCCTTCGTTAGATACTCCCGAGCCTGTGAAATTTGCCCTTTCTGCTTGTGGTACCGGCCATAGCCTGCGTAGGCCAGCGCCAACTCGTTCTCGGCCTTGATCTCTCGAAAAATGGCGATGCTTTTCTCGAAGTGGGGTACCGCCTGGGCCGGGTTGGTTTTCAGAGCGATCTCACCCAGGAGACGTTGAGCGAACCCAATATAATACCTCGCCCCACAGCGCTCTGCGATTTCCAGGCCCTCTTCGAGTGTCTGCCTTGCTTTGTCCACCTCTCCGGCCAGCCAATATCCCTCGCCGAGGGTACACGTAGTAGGAATTACACCCGGCATCCAGCGTCCTGCTGGAAAAATCGCCAACACACCAGTCAGAAGCTCAATTCCTCTCTTTGGCTCTCCGGCTCGGCACAAGGCCCATCCAAGACCTCTCTGCGCAAACGCCTTGTCCGCAGGCGTTGAAGCCTTCTGGAATGCCAGCTCCCCGTATTCAACACCCCGACCAAGGTCGCCTCTCCAGGTATAGGCCATCGAGAGGGTCCAGGCCGCAAAAACGACAAGGCTGTTGTCTGAGGATTCCTCAGCAACCTTCAGCGCCTTTTCGCCCTCTTTTACCGCCTCATCCCAGCGACTAAGACATACGTAAGCCCTTGAGGCTGCACAGAGCCCCCTCACATACCAGCGAAGGTTAAACCGCTGCTCCATCTTGCAAAGAAGGTCTTCTTTCACGGTGAGGACCCGGTCGAAGTCGCCCCTATATAGATGGCTCCATTCCAACCACGTATACGCAAATCCGGCATCTTCAGCGTTCCCCGCAGCTTCACAGAGTTCGGCCGCTTTGGTGGACATTTTGATGGCCTGATCAAAGCGGCCGAGGTGAAACTCAGTGTGCCCCACACGGCTATAGAATGCTCCCAATAATGCCTGATTTCCTAACTCGATCGCCATGGGCTCGTAACGGGTTAAAAGGTCGTAATACTCGGAGATCTTAAGGAGCAGCATGAAAACTTCCACCTGGTTTACTAACAGAGAGATTCGCCGCTGTCGGTTCTCCTCGGTCTCAGGGAGCGTGTCTAGATGTGTCATGGCCTCGTCAAAATAGGCCTTAGCCTCCTCCATGGCGTTGAGCTTGGCCGCCTTCTGGTTGGCCAGAGCCAGATACTCCACCGCGTTGCCTGCGTTGCCACTACGCCCATAGTGGTAAGCGAGCAGCTCGCAGTGTTCTTCGAGCCGATCCGGGTAGAGGGATTCTATGGCTTCTCCTATCTCTTCATGAAGCTCCTTTCTCCTTTTGAGAAGTAAGCTGTTATAGGCGACCTCTTGCGTGAGCGCATGCTTGAAGATATACGTCGACTGGGGATATATTCCCCTCTCATAGAGAAGCTCCGAGTCCTTTAAAACCGATAGATGCGACAATAATTCCTGTTCTGTGAGCCCCGTCACCCGCTTTATCAACTCATAGCTGGACTCCCTCGCCACCGCTGAGGCTGTCTGAAGGAGGCCCTTACTCCCCTCGGGCAGGGAGTCAACCCGGGCCATGATGACATCCTGAACCGTGGCGGGGATGGTCACCTCCTTGAGATCTTTTGCTATATGATATCTGTTGTCCTTTCTCTTTATGATCTTCAGATCTTTCAGGGACTTTATCAGCTCCTCTATGAAAAAGGGGACCCCTTCTGTCTTCTCCAGGACGAACTCCTCAAGGCCCTTATCGAGCTCCTCCGTGCCTAGGAGATGAGATACCATCATGAGGCTCTCCCGATTGGATAGCCGGTTCAACATTACCTGGCTGTGATAGGACTTGGCGCCCCAGGTATGTACAAACTCAGGCCGGTAGGTGAATATCAATAAGACCCGTGCCCCCGGTATGCTCTCCAACAGATGCTTCAAGTGATTCTCTGAGCTCTTATCAATCCAGTGGAGATCCTCATAGACCAAAATCAGGGGCCGGATCTCCGAGCCTTCAAGAACGATCCGCCTCAATGTTTCGATCACCCGATCTTTCTTCACCTCAGGGCTCATGGGGATCTTGTCGATACCGCTGTCTTTTACCGCTAAAAGTTCCAAAAGATAGGGAAGGGTTGAGGCTTCATCGGCCCCCAATATTTTCAAGCCCTTTTTGACCTTCTGCCTGATCTCGATATCCCCATCTCCCTCATGGATATCGAAGTTTGCCTTCAGGGTATCTATGATCGGATGATAGGCCACGCCCCTGCTGTAGGAGAGACACCTCCCCTCCAGAAAGGTCACATCTTCGTGAGCCACGGCCTTTCTGAACTCATAGAGGAGCCTTGATTTCCCAACCCCGGCCTCAGATACAATTGAGAAGGCCTGACCTCGACCTGCCTTGGATCTCTCAAAGCCATCCAGGAGAAGCTCAAGCTCCCGCGCCCTCCCAACAAAGGGCGTAAGACCCCGCTCGGCGCTTACATCAAACCGGGTCCTCCTGGTGCTGGGAGCGATTGCTCGGTAGACCTTGACCGGCTCTTCCTTACCCTTGACCTCCTTTTCCCCCAACGCCTCAAACCGGAAGAGGCCTTCGGTGAGTTTAAAGGTATCTTCTGTCACATAGGTAGACCCTGGTTCTGCCAGGCCTTCCATGCGGGAGGCCAGATTCACCGTGTCTCCCACTGCCTTGAACTCAACCCTGAGGTTGTTTCCCAGGGTGCCCACGACCACTGGCCCGGTGTGAATGCCGATCCGCATTCTAAGAGGCGGGATGCCTTCTTGCTCTTGTGTGAGTCGCTCATTAAACTTCGTCATCTCTCGGTGTGTCGCCAAAGCGGAACGGATCGCTCGCTGAGGTGCATCCTCTAATGCAATAGGCGCTCCAAAGAGGGCCATAATTCCGTCTCCGGTCATCTCATTGACCGTGCCTCCGTAATCGTGGATCTTGTGGATGAGGATCTCGTAGACCTGGTCCATGATGGCGTAAGCCTCCTCAGGGCCGAGTTGTTCGGTGAGAGGGGTAAAGCCCTCCATATCGGAAAACAGAACGGTGACCTGTTTGCGCTCACCCTCAATCTTTCCCCGCTGGGCGAGGATCTTCTCGGTGAGTCCTCCAGGAAGGTAGCGCTGGATCTTGTCTAATTTCTCATCAAAGGAGAGATCTTTAGTGGATGGTTCTGAGGGAAGGGTTAAGCTGTGGCCGCATTCATCACAAAACTTCGCCAGGAGCGGTAATGCCTTGCCGCACTGAGGGCATTTGAGCTCCAGTCTTTCTCCGCACTCGAGGCAGAATTTGGCCTCTTCTTTGTTCTCAAACTCGCATTTTGGGCACTTCATTTTTGATGCCCTCAAGAAGAGAGGTTTTTCTCTATCGTTTTTCCAATTTCCCTTAATTGACTTTGTGATTTTGAATTTATATCGATCAGTTACTGCTGTTTTTATTAATTCTTGGCAGTCCTGTCAAATGTGTACGCCTAATCACCCTGTTTTTTGTTGTCAAGAATCAAAGATGCCACTCAAGAGCTTGTATACAGATCAGTAGTCAGGTATTTTAGGCCTGAATCGACGAGCAACGTTACAACAGTATGCCCGGGTCCTAGCCGTTTGGCCATTCGAATAGCCGCGACGACGTTAGCACCTGAGGAGGTACCAACAAAGAGCGCTTCATGAGACGTCAATTGCCGTGCCATCGACTTAGCTTCTTCCGTGGAAACCGTCATGATCTCATCTGCTATGCTGGCTTTCCATAATGGAGGGATGAAACCGAGGCCAATTCCTTCGATCTTGTGCGCACCTGGCTGTCCACCTGACAAAACCGGCGATTCCGCGGGTTCTACTGCTACTACTCTAAGATCGGGCTTGTTGCTGCGCAACGCTTCCGCAGTGCCCTTGATAGAGTGAGCAGTTCCGACAACCTGTATGAAGGCATCAACGTTTCCTCCTGTCTGAGACCAGATCTCTTCGCCCAGCAGATGATAACCTGCAATGGCATCTTCGTTCTGTAGCTGATCACTATAAAAGGTATTTGGCTCCTCACTTATCTGGCGTGCTAATTCGATAATTTCTTCAATCAATTCTTTCGTAATTCGACCACCTTCGCTTGGAACCTCGATCAAATCTGCTCCAAGTGCTCGCATATGGTCGCGTTTCTCACGACTAAATGCATCCGAAGTGACTATGCGGATCCTGTAAGCCTTGGCCGCACATACGAGTGCAAGCGAAGCTCCAGTACTCCCCCCTGAGTACTCAACAACCGTTCCGCCGGGCGGCAATCGGCCGTCCGATTCTGCCCGCTCAATCACAGCGATCGCCATACGGTCTTTCATGCTTCTAGTCGGGTTCGTACCTTCCAGCTTTACCAAGACACGTGCGTGATCAGCTGGAACGACTCTGCGCAGTTCCACCAATGGTGTATTGCCGATGGCTTCAAGAACGTTGTTAGCAATGCTCATGTCATTTTCCCTGTTATGTGTTTGATTTAGATATCTCTTCCATTGATTTTTCATTGAAGGGTGCGTTGTCTCGTGGCGTCTTCAACCTTAACCCGCCCCGCTTGTAACTCTGACCAAATGAGAGTACGTTCGAGGCGAGTTTCGGCTGAAATGGGTGTGTCAATCGCCACAAGCTCTATTCCTCTCGAATAGCTCCACGCACCTTGTCCACAACCTCTTCAGTCATTTCTTGCAAGTTGTGCACTGTTCGAGCGTGTTCAGCGGCCTGTTTCAATACCTCTTCCTCGGTCTCAGCACGGATCACAGCTTCGCACTCAAAACCGACGTCACTACAACGAAGTACTTTTGCCATTTTAAATCACCTCCTTTCCCCGCTGGGATACAGGAATCGAGTCAGATCGATAAAATTCCACCGGCACCTTATGAAAATAGATTTGAAAACTAGCTAAATGTACCTCAAAAAGAACCCAGGCTAACAATCAATATGCAAAAGAATTTCTACATTCAGATATTTTTCAGCTCTTACAAAATCTCAATGAAATAGGCCTTTTCGCTAAAACAACAAAACCCCACCTCTCTTTATGAGAAATGGGGTCTCAATAATCAATCCATGGCACCCTCGATTAAGGGTTCACATGATCCAGATAAACATAATATTTTCTATGGCACAATCTCAATAAGAAAGCAAGACTCAATCATTATCGGGAAAATACATAAGAGGGTAAATATGAGACCTAGGGACAGCATACCTAATTCTTGACTGGAGTGGGAGGAACTAACAGGCTCTGAACAGACATGCTGGAAAGATGAGTAAGGTGTCCCCTGAACCCCATAAGTTTTTCCCAAGTAAGGTGCAATAGGGTATAGTAGGATATCCCGAAGTTGCCCCAAATCAAGCTGAAAGCCTCAGCGAAAGAAGTGCCCAAAACGCCCTGCATTAGTCTATCTCTTAAGTGCCTGTGAATAAAGAACAATTGTGCATTTTTACTGGATCAATGGCATCTTCCCATAAATTTATGGGACAGGTAGAACAATTTGTTGCAAGGCCACCTAAGTACTTAAAATAGCGACCTTTTTACAGCAACGACTTTCCCTTACTGATAGACTTTTGCGAAGAAAACCCGCAACTATGTCAAGAATGAAGACCCTCTTGTTTTTAGGCAAATTCACATTCACGCTATTTGTACCTTAAAAGTATGTACCTCCTCATCAAGCCGTTTATGAAGTGAGTCCTCAGCCACTTCAAGATCATAGCGAGTTTGGAGGTTTAACCAAAACTGCGGCGACATGGCAAAAAAGCGCCCCAAACGTAAAGCTGTATCCGCAGTAATTGATCGTTTCCCATGGACAATTTCGTTAATTCGCCTAGGAGGTACACTTATATCTTTGGCCAGTCGATACTGACTAATCCCCATTGGTTCTAAAAATTCCTCCATAAGAATTTGGCCTGGATGGATGGGAGGGAGTTGTTTATTATTCATATGATCCTCCTAATGATAATCTGTAATTTCAACATCATACGCATCGTCAACTTTCCACTTAAAACATATCCGCCATTGGTCATTGATGCGTATGCTGTGTTGACCTTTCCGGTCACCTTTCAATGCCTCCAATCGGTTACCCGGCGGGATTTGTAAATCATTTAATTGTGTTACAGCATCAAGAATTATGAGCTTCTTGCGTGCTATGTTCTGGATATTTTTCGGAAATTTGCCCGAAAATTTTCGATTGAATATTTTCTCAGTCTCTTTGCCACAAAATGATTTTATCATTGAAATTATAATAACGTATCACGATATTAACGTCAAGCGATAAGTCAGAGGTATGAAAAATGAAGCAATCTTTACTGAATAGGGCTACAAGGGTGAGATGCAGAAAAAATCCTACATATTCAGATATTCTTCAGTTTTTACACAATCTCGATGAAGAAAGGCGTCCACCAACACAACAAAACCCCACCTTCCTTCGTGAGAAATGGGGTTTGAGTATTCAACCTCATGGCACCCTTGTTTTCCGCGACAACCAACGGCTGCGAGCCGAGCGGCCGTGGATCCGTTCACGCAATTTCAAATCACCCCGCATCCCCGGTCCGCTCCAGCGACTCAGGCATCATCAAACTTATATTTCTCGTAACATCTAAAATCCTGCACTTGAACCGTACCCTGAAACGACCCTTGCACTACCGACGAGAGTAGAACACAATGAACAGAACAGCAAACACGACAAAGATTATCGCGTTTACCCAAGCGAAAGCTGGAAGACCCGCGAAGAATATGCCGTATAGTAAAACAAGCGTCCCAAGGATCGTCCATGTGATCTCCATTTGCACAACGATCTTTACTTGTTCCCATGCGCTAGCCGAATACGCAAGCCATGAACTCGCGGCAAAGGCGAGAATAGCTGCACCAATAATTCGGTAGGCTTCGGGCTCCATAACTGGCCAATTAACAAAACTGCCAAACTTCTTCGGAATGAGAAGATAGGCAAGACCGAAGAGTGTGGCTACGATTGCGTGGATGAGAAACGTGGTCTTTAAACCGGGTGATAGTTGCTTGTCCATGATCCATATCCTCCTCTAATGTTGTTCGGATCAATTGAAAGACCTAGAGCAGACCGATTCTACTCATGCCCTCCTTTCATATTAGATAGAAAGATGTGGCCTAACCATAATTGAGTCCACCTGCCAAAATTGTCCCAGCAATTTTGGTCAGCGTGCAACGATTTGTTAGCAGGACTATTTCGATTTACTATCCCAATATCTTTTGCCCAACCATACCAACAAGAAAACCAAAAGTTACACCAATTGCAGGAAACCAACTTTTTTCCAATTTTGACATTGGGGCTATATCCTGAAAGATCAAGTAAAGTATCCCGCCACTAGAAAATAACATTAGTGATGCTGTAAGTTGTGGCATATCACTCAATAAATAATACCCTGAAATTGCCGAGATAACTCCTGAGAAACTCAGAAAAAACAATATTAATAAACATTTTCTTGAAGTATATTTACTACTTCGCAATTCCAAATATGAATTAAATGACTCTGGAAAGTTTTGAAGACCTATAAAAAGTGCAAGCAATAATCCTAAATTATGATCTGTCGCAAATACTGCACCTAAGGCAATAGCTTCTGGAACAAAATCCATCAACATTGCCAAAAGTTGAGAAACTGTCCCTCCTTTCTGCTCTATATATCTATCTAAGAAGAAGAATGTAATTGCCCCTGATAAAAACAATATTGCCATTGGAACCGATAGTAATATTTCCATACCTTTTGGCGCTAACACAAATGCAACAGCGGCAATCATTATTCCTCCGCCAAAAGCAATTGATGTGTGAACAATTTCTTCTTTAAGAAAACCGTCATGCAAATATTTCTCAAAATATCTTGAAAGAAGCCCTCCCAAGAAAACAGTGACTCCTGCAAAAAATGAGTACAGTATTATTTTAAGTAAATCTTCCATTTATGATCCTGTTAACAATCAATATGCAGAAGAAGTTCTACATATTCGGATATCCTTCAATTCTTTCAGAAGCTGGACAAAGAAACCCTTTCCCTTAAGACAACAAAACCCCACTTCTCTGATTGAAAAATGGGGACTATTTATTCAATCCATGGCACCTCGTTTTCTGTTACAACCAACCGCCCCTTTAACCATTGGCTAAAGCGGAGCAAATTTTCCAGTCCATGTCAAAGTGCTACGCTTTTTTTTGCAATAGACAGGTTTACTCTCCCAAGAGTTCCCGACATGAAAGAAAGTCCATGATTTTCATTCGATGTTCGTTAGTCCACCCTTAGAAGTTGCGTCTGCTTGGCTTGGTACTTGGTCTTGCAAGAAGGGCATACTTTGTTAAGCGTTGTACCCACTTCATTGTGCAGATGAAAAGCCTTGTGTTTCGTTTCCCAACAGTGCATACAATAAGGCTGGCCAACAGCTTTGCCTGAATCATTCAAATCGTAGTAAGCGTCTCCAGATCTGATTAATGTGTCTTTAAACTGAAATGCTTCCTCTAGTTCAAATATTCTCTGGTCTTTTTTAGAGAGAAGCTCCTGGATTTCAGCAATTTGTAGCTTTGTGTCTGCCAATGCGCCAACTAAATCCGCGAGCTTTAATTTTAGTTCCGCCTTTTCTAAGGAAAGGTTACTGTCCTTTAGCAACCTTGCGATATCAGTTGCAGCTTTGACGCTACCGATTATTGAAGATATTGTTGCAATGTCTGGCATGCTTAACTCCTTTCAATAATCTATAAACAGGCAATATATAGAAGAAGTTCGCTATAAAACAGGCTTTCCCCTAAAACAACAAAACCCCACCTCTCAATGTGAGAAATGGGGTCTATTTATTCGCTCCATGGCACCCTCGGTTAAGGGTTCACATGACGTAGATATGCACCACATATCTTATGGCACAATCTTAATAAGAAAGCAAGACTGGATCATTATCGAGAAAATACGTAATGAAATAAGTATTGTTGGGTGGGCAAAGTTCGCAGCTCGAAAGAACAGGAAAAGGAAAAACCCTGCAAACCGCAGGGTAAGTTACTGGGTTAAAGCCCAATGAACCCGATGAACGCAATGAACTCAATAAACCCAATTAACCCAACAAACACTAATACTGTTCCCGCCAAATCTTCGGCCCGAGCAGAGATAACTTCCCGTCAAGATCGTGGTAGCCCCTATCAAGGTGATACACCCGTGAGATCTCTGTCCGTCCTTTGGCAGCAAGACCAGCCAGAACAAGACAGGCACTTGCCCTCAGATCGGTGGCCATAACCTGGGCTCCGGATAAGTTGCTCTTACCCCGAACCAGGGCCTGGCCTGCATTGATCTCAATATCAGCCCCCATTCTCCTCAGTTCACTCACGTGCATGAATCTGTTTTCAAATATCGTCTCCCGAATCATACTCCATCCATCGGCAATTGACATGAGTGCCATAAATTGGGCCTGCATATCGGTAGGAAAACCGGGAAATGGCATGGTCTTTATATCGACACTCTTGATGCTATCGTTACCCTGAGCGATGAGGTCCTGCCCCTGTTTTTCTATTTTTATCCCACAATCCACCAGTTTCTCTACGATCGCTCCCAGGTCATCTGCTCTGCATCCTTTGATCCTCACGTTTCCCTTTGTAATGGCTGCACCGACTAAAAACGTTCCGGCCTCAATCCGGTCGGCAATGATGGTGTGGGTAACGGGATGTAATTCCTTTACCCCGGTAATGGTGATGGTATCGGTACCTGCCCCCTCGATTTGTGCTCCCATCCGATTGAGCATATTGGCGAGGTCAACGACCTCTGGCTCTTTGGCAGCATTGTTGAGGGTAGTTTTTCCTTCTGCTTTAACCGCAGCCATCATGAGGTTTTCTGTTCCTGTCACAGATGGTATGTCAAAGAATATGGAAGCTCCCCGGAGCTTATCAGCCCTGGCAACTACGTATCCATGTTCCAGGCTTATATCCACGCCCATTGCAGAGAGGCCTTTTAGGTGGAAATCGATGGGCCGGGCACCGATAGCACATCCGCCAGGGAGGGAAATTTTCGCCTTTCCGAGCCGGGACAAAAGGGGGCCTAAAACGAGAATAGAGGCCCGCATAGTCTTGACTAATTGATAGGGAGCAACATGGCTATTCACGTCATCAGAGTTTACCCTGAGGGCTTGACCATCTTCCTCGAACACCACACCGAGGTTGGACAAGATCTTCTTTATCGTCCAAATATCTCGTAATGCCGGGATATTGTGTAGGGAATGCCACCCACCTGTTAGAAGACAGGCTGAGAGGATCGGTAAAGCGGCGTTTTTTGACCCACTCAGTGTTACCTCTCCATTAAGTGGAGTCCCTCCCTCGATAATGATTTTATCCATTGTTCTTTTGAGCCTTTACCATTCGATATTTTTTCCGGTAATCCATGAGCCGTGCCTTGGAACGAAATGATTGGGTTGCATCTATAAGCTCCAGTGCCTGTTCTGTCTGGCCTGGATCCATCTCTATGAGAAGCCATCCGCCGGGCTTCAGATAGTCTCCACCCTGTGTAATGATGCGTTCAATAAAATGCATACCCTTTTCATGCCCATCAAGGGCAATCCTCGGCTCATATGAACATACCTCTGCAGGCAGGGTGTCAAATGTATCAGCAGGGATATACGGAGGATTGGAGATGATCATATCAAAGGTAACAGGAGAGTTATCGAAGGCCTGCCAGAGATCACCCTGGCAAAACGTTATTCTTTCGGAAACGGTATGGTGTTCCGCATTCTCTCTTGCCACAGCCAGTGCCTCAGCAGAAATGTCGCTCGCCCATAGAGCAGCACTCTCAAACTCTTTTGCCAGGGATACTGCTATCGCCCCAGATCCTGTACCTAAATCCAATATGGTTAGTTGGCCGCTGGCACTGTCAGGCAGCAGATTGTCTTGTTTGAGCCTCAGTGCCTCTTCAACGAGAATCTCGGTCTCCGGTCTTGGGACCAAGACCGCCGGGTTCACCAAAAAATCAAGGGACCAAAACTCCTGATGGCCGGTGATGTATTGAAGGGGTTCCCGGTTTATGCGTCTCTTGATAAGGGAGCGAAAACCACTTATTTCATCGCTCCTCAATGGCCGATCGAATTCAAGGTATAATTCGACTCTGCTCTTCTTTAGTTGGTGGGACAGTAAGACCTCAGAGCAGAGCCGGGAAGACTCTATCTCTTTCTGTTTCAAAAACTCAGTGGTTACATTCAAGATTTCCTAGATAGTCCATCTCTTTTGAGTCATGACACCAGGTTTGCCTGACCCTTCCCGGACTCAGCCTTGAAATGGGCTAGGATGGGATTTAAAATGAGATCAAGCTCACCCTGCAGAACGCCATCGAGTCTATAGATTGTCAACCCGACTCTATGGTCAGTTACCCTCCCCTGAGGGAAATTATACGTCCTTATCTTCTCACTCCTGTCTCCCTTACCTACCATGCTTTTTCGATCCTCAGATACCTTGGCTCGTTGTTCTTCCTCTTGCATATCAAGCAGACGGGATCTCAAGACCTTCATAGCCTTTGCCTTGTTTTTGTGCTGGGACTTTTCATCCTGGCAGGAAACCACCAACCCGGTTGGAACATGCGTAATCCTTACGGCCGAATCGGTGGTGTTCACACTTTGGCCTCCCGGACCTGAAGATCGAAACACATCTACTCTGATATCAGCGGGATCGATTGACACATCCACCTCTTCCGCCTCAGGCAGCACTGCTACAGTAACAGCTGAGGTGTGTATCCTTCCCTGGGCATCGGTCTCCGGAACCCGTTGAACACGGTGAACCCCACTCTCATACTTAAGTCTACTATATATGCTATCCCCCTCCACCAGGGCGATGATTTCTTTGAAGCCACCAAGACCCGTGGGGCTCTGGCTCAGAATATCTACTTTCCAGCCTTTTTTTTCTATGTAGTGGCAGTACATCCTAAAGAGATCTGCAGCAAAGAGCGCTGCCTCTTCCCCGCCGGTGCCTGCCCTTATTTCGAGTATGCTGTTTTTTTCATCTCTTGGATCCTTGGGAAGAAGCAAAAGCCCTAACTCATCTTCCAGTTTTGCTAACGCATGCTTCAAGCTCTCTATCTCTGCCTGAGCAAGCTCCTTTATCTCCCTGTCAGGATCGCGAAGGAGACTCTGGGTCTCTCTAATTCTCTCTTCTGTTGCTTTGTACTTACGGAAGGCATCCACAAGAGGCAAAAGGCTCACGTGCTCCTTGCGGTATTTCTGGTAGAGGTTCTGTTGCTGAATAATCTCTGGCCTACTTAGTTCGTATTCCAGAGTATTGAGTCGTTTTTCTACCTCTTCAATCTGGGAAAACATGATCAATCGTCTTCTTATTGGTAACCGTTTACAGCTTCAGGGTTCAACGTTCAGGGTTATACATGAAAGAAACTCTAATTTATCTTCCTTAATGTATTAGACAGGATTAACCCGCCAGAAGTATGGCGGGTAAACATGATTAACATGATTTTTGT
>JAUVXZ010000043.1 GCA_030603345.1 Pseudomonadota bacterium | reverse complement strand
GAGCAAGTCTACATCCTGGGGAAATTCTTTGTTCGAGATAAAGCTTCCCCAAACAATCACTCGTTCTAGTTTACCTGTTGATTTTGCAAGCTCGATTATATTCTTTAAATTCCCAATCAATAATTTCCGCTTAGCAGAGCCGGTACCTCCACCAGCGGACCGATCACTGCTGCGAATGCCTGGCCCGAGTCTATGCCAAAGACAGCCACTGCCACGGCGATCGCCAGTTCGAAGTTGTTGGACGCAGCGGTGAAACTTAAAGTGGTGGATTGCTCGTTTAGCAACATGCACAGCCGATCTTGGAGTCACGATACCAGTTAAACTAATATGGTCAAGCTCTGGGAGTATTTTACCATTGTAGAGAAGAACCAAGCCATCTAGCAAAGGTGGGCTCAAATGGGGCTGCACAAATGTTGCGGCCAGCATATAAAAGGTCGTCTGTCCCCCAGCTGAGCCTTGAAAGAAATACCTCATTGCATCTTTATCTTTGTCGACCATATTAATAACAGCGATTCGTAGCGGACGAGATGGTGTAGCTATTTTGTTTATTCTGAGTATTTCAAAGTGAATATCTGTTACCTTGTGTGTGTATGTTTTGGAAAAGTAATTTTTAGACAGATCTCGACCGAGACTGTCGAGTGCATCTCTAAGTAAGGTATTGTGAGGCAACGGAAATGGCCGTGCGTCACTTAGAAAATATTGATCGTTAGGTGAGAATGTATAAAGCTCAACCTCTCCGATGATTTGAGACGAATCTTGGGGAGCTTTGCCAGAATTGTTGAAACACCCAAGATTCAGCGATATAGATAACGTCATAAATAAGAAAAGGATTAAACGCACCATAGTAGGACCTCTCTAATTTATTTGAAGATTATAGAAGTTGACCTAGCTTTTAGGTGCCTAAATGCGTATTATTCTAAGCTAAGCTATTACAAAAACCGTGGATAGAGTATCTCTAAAGGAAACTTGCCATCCATGTGAGGTAAAAAAATGGCAATCGTAGCAAAAGATGACTCCCTCCAGATCGACAAGCTTACATTAGGCCCCTTTGAGACCAACGGCTACATATTAATCTGCCGCTCAACTGCGGACAGTGTTGTCGTGGACGCACCTGCAGAGGCAGATAAAATTCTAAGGCGTTTGAAAGGCACTAATCCTCGATATATATTGATAACCCACACTCATATGGATCATATAGGCGCTCTCTCCGAGCTAAAGTCCATGCTGGGGGTCCCCGTCGCCGTCCACCCCCTAGATGCCAAGAATCTGTCTTTTCAACCAGAGATCCTTCTCGGTGATGGCAATATAGTATCCTTTGGAGATATAGAACTGAAGGTGCTTCATACGCCTGGCCACACCCCGGGAAGCGCATGTTTTTCAACTGGTAGGTATTTGATATCAGGAGATACTATATTCCCCGGTGGTCCGGGTAAGACTCTATCATCGGAAAATTTTAGACAAATAGTCGATTCCATAACCAGCAAGATCTTTCTCTTACCTGAAGATACTCAGATATACCCTGGCCATGGTGATTCTACCATATTAAAAAAGGAGAAGGCGGAATTTGTTGTCTTCTCCTCCCGGCCGCATGATCCTGGCCTGTGTGGGGATGTACTCTGGCTTTCGTCCTAGACAATCCCTTCTGTCAGAGGATTGACCTACCATCATATCTCCACCCGGTGGAAGGCCTCCGCGAGCTGGAAACCCTCTCCCCTAGCCATTTCCTTGTGCCTTTCCCTTAGTCTCTCTTCCAGCTTTTGGGGTGGGGTGTGTCCGACCTGACTCTGATGACATCTCAGCGCTTCCAGCTTCAGATGAAAGGTTTGGGTAATATCTGAGCGGTAATTTACATCCTCTGATGCCCAGAGCAATATTTCTCTGACATTATGAGGATAAAGGCCTTCTTCAATCAGATCTGGGTAAGAAAGATGATCCCTCGCATAAGGGAAGATGGCGTCCAGGGTAACCTGGCCAGTGATTCGATGATCCCGGTGCCAGACATAGCGCCGGTAAGGGTCAGCAGTTACTATGATATCAGGCCTATACATCCTTATGAGGCGAACAAGCTCCTTGCGGAATTCAGGTGTATCCTCCAAACCCTGATCTGGATGGCGCAGGAATATCACCTCCTTCACCCCAAGTGACCCTGCGGCAGCCTTCTGCTCTTTCTCCCTAATCTTGGCCAGCTCCTCCGGATTTATATTGGCATCGTTGGTGCCTTTGTCACCGTTGGTGCACACCACATATACAACCTCCTTGTCTTCCCTTATCCAGCGGGCAACCGTTCCAGCAACACCGTATTCTGCATCATCGGGATGAGGCGTAACCACCATCACCTGAGCTATTATTGTCTCCATAAATAAGTCTCCTCAATATAGCGTCTCACTTATGAATTGTATTACATCAGTCACACCGTTATAAGATTGTATTCCGGCCGTGAAATAAAAGGAGTTGGTATAAGGTACCTGATAAAAAAGTACCAAGGAAATCAGGACTTGCACAGCGAATAAAGTACCTATACCACCAAGCAGGAGGCTTATGCAAGGTTCCGAGGAAGTGCTTTAGGTATACCGTTGGAAGACTATTGATATTGGACTGCAGGTCTTTGGAAGAAAGACCGTGAGGATTGACAGGAAAAAAGTGGTGGCCTAAAATGAGCGATAAAGTTTTCATGTTAGGGATGTTAATATGCAAGGACATTATCTGAATTAAAAAGACATTTCCTTTTCTAAAATGAGCGATCCCCATTATATAGTGAGAAATTACCACCCCGATGACCGAGATAGGTTAATCCAATTTGCATCTGAGGTCGAGAAACTGGGGGAGGCATGCTCCTGTACTTCATTTCAGGAATTGGGTGAGAGTCTTGGTCTGCCAAATCACTTTCCCGAAGATAACCTGTTTATAGCTGAGATAGCAGGAAAGATCATAGGATATATGGATGTGATGCCTGAGCTGAATATCAGACGGGCTGTTTTCAGTTGCATGGTACACCCCGAACATAAGAGGGATCTCCCCAAAAGCCTTATTGAGCGTGCACTAAACCATGCTAAAGAATTAAGATTAAGAGTATCACATGTGAATATTCCACAGGAAACCGGGTGGGCCAAGAGGTTTTTTTCCAAGATGGGCTTTAGTGTCGTCCGCCGTTTTCTGGAATTAAGGCTGGATCTTTGTAAGGCTCATTTGCCGAATCTCAGCAAGAATACCTTCCCGTTACGTCCTCTGAGAAAGGGGGAGGAAGAAAAACTGACACAAATCCAAAATCGGTCTTTCATCAACACATGGGGTTTCAGCCCCAACACCAGTGAGGATATAATTTACCGCATCAGTCTCCCGCATTGCTCTCTAGAGGACATAATCCTGACTTTCGAAGTGGATCAGCCAACTGGTTATTGCTGGACGAAGATAAACCTTGGAGAAGATAAGGTTGATAATGGGGGTGAGGGGCGTATTTACATGCTTGGCGTTGACCCAGATTACCGAGGAAAAGGGGTGGGCATGCAGGTGCTGGTAGCTGGACTATCACGTTTGAAAGGCAAAGGTATGCGAATCGTTCAATTAACGGTAGATAGTGAAAATAAAGCAGCCCTTGCCCTTTATAGATCTATTGGGTTTGAGGTTTGGAAAAGTAGTTTATGGTATGAGAAAAAGCTGGGTTAACATTCTTTATAAAGCCATATGAACCGGGGCAAATGAAAGGTAAGAGCAACATCTTGTTGGCTTACTATATCTTGGCAGAGTAACTGCTAAGCACTGCCCGGTATTCGTTAACTATTGCCTCAGCGATTTTTGACCAGCTAAATTTTGTTACCGATGCTCGGATCGAGCTAATAGCTTCTTTTTTATTTGACATCGAAAGAAGTAGAGCCATCTTATTAGCAAGGCGAAAAGGAGTGTTGTCTAGCACCACATACCCCGTGTCACCTTGCCGAATAACACTCTCGAGTCCACCCACCTTTGTGACTACTACTGGTGTTCCACAAGCCAGAGATTCTAAGGCTACCAGCCCGAAGCTCTCATAATAAGATGGTAAAACACACAAATCGGCAGCACTGTAAAAGTAAGGCAACTCCTCCTGTTTCACCAAGCCGAGAAAGCTGACCGAATCATGGATCTGTAAGCTCTGTGCCAAGCTTTTTAACCTTTTCATTTCGTCCTGACAATATTCATCGCCGCCTATAACCAGCAACTTCAATCTTTGCCCATTTTCCAGATAGGGCATAGCCATCAACAGCTTATCTATGCCCTTTAGAGGAACAATTCGACCCACGAACAGGATAATTCCTTTGCCGTCCAAGCCAAGGTAGTTCCTTGCGATTTCCTTCTCTACAGATCTGAATAGTTCCAGATTCACACCGCAAGGGATAACGGTGATGGCTTTGGGAGAAGCATCATAATAGTGGATCAGGTATTCTTTTTCTCTCTCGGTTGGGGCGATAATGCGGTTACAATCCCTTACCAAGGCCTTTTCAGAGTTGATACGAAGATCTGGTTCATTCATACCGATACCAATTGCATTCTTTACCGCGCCCAGGGTATGCAACATTGTAATATGGGGGATATCCCACCATCTCTGCATCCATTTGCCAATCCAACCCGAAAGCCAGTAATGGCTATGGATCAGATCATAGTGAAGCCCATTATGTTTCCTGAAGTTTTCAACTTCACGTGCGAACTCAGCAAGATGCGGATAAATGGCCAGCTTCTCTATTTCTTCTTCCTGTCCCGCCCTAAGATGGATAAGGCGGGCATTTTTACCCAGTTCTACAATCTGATCGTGTATCGGCTCGTGAGCACGGGTATAGATATCAACCAGGTGTCCTTGCCTTCCGAGTTCACGGCAAAGCTCCCGGATGTAAACGCTCATACCCCCTGTATTTTCCCCTCCCAGCTTGCCCAGGGGACAGCTGTGAACACTAAGCATGGCTATCTTTAGTTGCATTGTTCCTTCCAACTCCCTCCTTGCTAGCAGAAAGCCACATTACAGTCTTTTTACTTGTGCTTATCTAAGGAGTATCTGGCATCGTTGCAGATGAACCTCTTTTCCTCCGAGGCGATATTTGTACTCTTCAGCTCCTTTAAGGAAGTCAAATTTTCTCCTGCCTCTCTCGATGCTATCTTTGATACACATGATTTTGGAAATCAACCCAATGCTTAAGGATCTGTATTGGGGGTCATAACCATTGTTATAGAGGTACACTGTGTCATTGTAATCAAAGCACATGATAGCGGCAACAGGCTTTGCATCAAGCTCCAGAATGCCAATGCTCAGGAGGGATTCCTTTGCCATAGCCTTTGCCAGCGATCTAAAGAAAGATTCCCCCCCTTTGGTCAGAAATACCTCCTTATCCTCCCTGCTTTCTCGAAAAAACTTCAGGAAGAGATCCATCTCCCCCTTAACAGATTCACTACCCTCAACAGTTCGGTAATGTACCTCGCCTTTTTCCTGCAGTCTTCTTAGTTTGCGTCTCACCTCATGCCGCTGTTTGCTGCTCAATATGCCTAGGTATTCCTCCCAAGTAGATGGCAAATCCAGCTCCAGAGAGATATCCTCTACCTCGCAAGAGACTTCATACCTCCGCTCATTTGCAACGCCCACAAGATATCTCAGTGCTTTTGAGTCTGGTCTCAAGGGCCCCAAGATCAGGCGTCTGATACCCCTCTGTCCCAAATCGTCAAGTAAAACGTTGAAAAAATCGCGTTCACCTCCTGGGCTAACGACAAAATCTAAACAGTCACAAAAATCGGCGCTACCCAGGAAGCAGGCCTCTTCCTCTTTTAATTGAAGGGGGGCGATACCTAAAATGGAATCCCCTTGTCTGACAGCACATAAATATAAGTCTGCCCTCGGGCTAAACTCGCTCCACCAGACTTCCAGCCAGGCAGGCAAAACAAAGAGGCAGTCCCATTGTAAGTGCGAATGGGGCTTACGCCAATATGCGGCAAGGCTGTCAAAGTTCTCAAAAGTAATAGTGTAATCAGATCCCGGCACTTCTTCACCTGAGCTTCAGACGATGGAAAAGGGTGGTAGCATTTCAAGGCCAAGATGTCAAGAAAGCTAAAGCGTAAGGTCTTGCCTCAGGCTTACCTTATGAAGCAAGGGGGTCGAACAACAACCGGATTACACTGGTTTGTAAGGATGATACTCAATTGATGGATTTTGAAAATCCAGGGAGTTTGTTACGTGTGAGGTTTGTAGGCTTTTTTTTGGGATATAGGCTAGTAAGTGGTAATGATTGATAAAGGTACCTTATTTTTGTTATCAAAAAATACCCAAGATGTTGGGCTACCCATTAAACCATTGCTGGGCTTTGGGCTTATCTACACATCCAGCCAGCCTTTGCCTTTCAACAGACCACGCACATATGACACTTGGCCAGCGTGTTGCAGGCAGTCGCTCATCACGCTCACCAGACGCACTCCAACCGTAGGCAACGGTTGGTACCACGGCTCATTTAGTTCACGGTCGAGGTCGGTCATTGAGAGGTTGCTGATATATCTCCTCGATCGTTCCAGCACGGCCCTATAATAATCCAACAGGGTCTCAACGTCAGGTGATTTGAACACCGCCACCTCCTCTGAACTGTGGCCAAACCCTATGTCTTTGCGGTCGGGCGGACGGTTGAACCTTGCATACCATTTGTCTTTTATCCAGAGTTGCTCCTCTCCCATTAGGTCCGCAATGTGGTCGTCCTGCACCCGTGTCAGGTGCCAAGTTAGCCAGCCTATACTGTTACAGTCCGGATGAGGCTGCTCGTTCAAATCATCCAAAGTCAGCCCCGCCAGCGCCTTTTCCAGTACTTGCAGTACCCGGCCATAGCCGTCAGTAATCAACTCTTGCCACTTCATGACTTCCTCCTTTCTGCGTAACTTTCTTATTTTGCGACCAGCAGTGCTCGAACCTCCTTGATGTTGAGCTCGTGTGCCCCCTTCTCCTTATTGATAGGGGCTATAAGGGCCTTCAATCAATAATTATAGTTTTCCTGCCACATACTTAAACCCGAAAACTTCTTAATTACATATCCCAATTGAAAGTTCAATATCCGATTGAGCCCTGGCAGGGAAAATCTCCATAGGAAACACACATTTCAAGATGAATCAGAGGCCTGATTTCGGGTCTTTTTCTGTTAAATTACATCTCAAATATTCCCTCCGTGGGGCGTCAAAGTGCCTGACTGCTCCAGTTAGAAATGTTGCACGCCGCCTGTGTATGTTACGTATGGTAATCGCAAGCCAGGAGACTTGTGGGAGAGTTGCCACTCATAGCAGTAAGCTAATCCTCAGCCCAGATTATAGCATGTACAAGATGTTGGGGTTGCCGAATCAAGGACCTGCACTAACCGATTTGAACACTCCAAGCGATTTCGCAAGGACTCCATGCCTAGAGTAGTCCGTTTAATTGCGATACAAATATTGTATAATTCCAGGTGGCTTCCAGCACCTTAGTTCATCTTGTATTCAACAGACTAACTCAGATGAACGAAAATAGGCTGAAATGACCTGTGTCAGCCTGAGTGAGAGTGACTGGATGAAATAAAGATCTCAAAATCATATCACAGCATCTCAAATACGTTGGGAATTGCAGATACGTAGAACAAGATATTAAAAGACTGGATAACGACCGAAATCACTTGCGGGAAAGTGACAGCGAAACTCCCGTCAAGTGGATTGATTTATTAGACATTTCTATCATGTGCAAGTCACCTCTTTTGGTTTATTTCTGATCCTTTGCATCTAGATCATCTTCTTTTCCTCTGGCGATGGAGATTGAAGATATCCCTACACTAAGCGTCATGCTCCCGAAAGCTACTGTGAACCAAGTTAGGAAAGCTTGGGACGGATCAAGCTTAAACAGAAATACCCCTATAATCATGACCGCTCCAGCAACAACAGCAACAAGAAATCCGTAACGGACTACTGACTGGCTAAATAATTTTCCTATTAAGATGCCTATCCTATGTCTCTTTTCTACTCGAATCTTCTCAACACCTATCATCAGTGGACGAGAGCAAACTGAGAAAGAATACAAAATGTCCGTCTCAGATTCGGCTAATGACGGTTTGCCTGGATGATTTTTGAGATATTCATCTGATCGCAATGCTATTGAGAAGAAAAAGATTTCCAGATTTTCAAGGGCCTTTCTAAAGTCAGCGAGACGATAACTACAATGTATTGCTTTGATAAGAGCATCATCAAAACGGTTCAATGTGTGAACTATTGAACGTGTCTTTTTGGTCAGCGAACTTGATTCCAACCATTGATACATTCTCTTTTCATACCAACGATAAGGTAAAGGTGAGATTCTAAAACTTGGCCAAAGAAAACGTATTTTAAGTGTCAGCAATAGCCTCTTTATGCTTGTTGGATCTACAACATAGTCTTCGATTCCCTTGCGAAGATCAGAAACTACCAAGAGGCCATTCTTATAGGAGAGGCGAATTCTGTGTAAGATCATGCGGCCGCGAATAGTGAACCATACACTTAGAAGTATGGCGTATAAGTTGGCAACGTGATAAATCGTGTAGGTGAATAGCAAAGTGTAGAATTTTTTGTCGCTTCCGGTTTCATGATGAATTATGTTTTTTAGCTCTGTAGGAGAGAACTCATAAAATAATGTATTCAGCAAGTAAGATGCCGCAAGATCAGGTAAATCAAATCTGGATGCGTTTTTCACGACATAAAGGGAACCGCAGATAATTAAGATAGCAGCTAAAAGGCTTGTCAAGAAGAGCTTTAAACGCCTCATGGATTTTCGTTTTCGAGTACGTCGTAAGTAATCTATATAGTCGGTAGTATTCACTGTGCGTACTTATCTTGAAGGTATTCTAACCATGAGACCTGAGATCAGTATGTCTAACATTTTATACTAAGCAGACTCTGCTTTTCTCAGCAACACCTAGAATTAATGCGAATTATACAGAAATTTGATAAGAACCTCAATAAGATTAAATTTCATGAAACATTGAAAGATACGGCTGATACATCAGAGATGGCATGCGCTTCTCGAACGCCCTATTTTTTGAAAATGAGTCAAAGAGTCTTCTTTTTGTTTCCGATATGGATATCATGTGGAGTCTATATAACTACGAAAATGAATTATTGGGGGAGCAGTGGAAGACTTTAGGTTTTCTCTATCATGCAAACGAACCATTCCTGAAGAAACGCTGAGCTACCTGTCGTGGAGCACTAAGCTTTACACTTTTTTTGACAAGAGCCCGGATACTGATGTGTCGGCTGAAGAAATTAGCAGTTCAACCAGGCAAATGAATTCAATACTAACTGAAATATACAGAACCGAGCATCGGTAAAACCTGTTGAATGCATCTTGAAATAAGCAATTGAGATTCATCATTCAAACCATAGAGATTTGACCTTTAGAGGACAGGTTTCAGAATAATATTGAAGTTTCCAATACCATACGTATACTGAAATTTGAATAGATTTCAGGTTATGGCACGTATCTAATACCTAGGTCAAAATAAAAAGCCAAAATTAAAAGTTCAGCTTACAGTCTAATTAAATAGCTATGCTGAAAACATCGGTTCAGCTCAATTGCAATAGAGGAGCACAAAATAATGCCAGATTATGAACCAGTCTACATCATCAGCGACAGCCCTGCAAAAAAGTCCGTGGTGTTTGGCTTCGACGCCTACGCCAAAACAGTTGCTGATCTTATCGCAAACAAGAATAACAAAACACCTCTTGTTATAGGCATTTACGGTCCTTGGGGGTCTGGCAAAACGACCCTCATGGAAACAGTAAAAGGCTTTTTGGAAGATAATGACTACACGGACAAGAAAACCTATCGAAAATGCAGGACCGTCTGGTTTCAGGCCTGGAAATATGACAAGGAAGATGAGATCCTTGCGGCTTTAATTGAAGAGATCTTCAAAACCATGAAAAGAGACGGGTTTCTTGAGGCTTGCAAGGCCGAAATCGAAGCCCTGATCGAGAAGACTAAACCATTCAAGGCCCTTGGCAATCTTGCAAAGTCAATAACCGGCATCGATTTGCCGGAAGTTTTTTCTGAACTGGAATATAAATCGAAACTCGGATTTTATATCACCTTCCAGGAATTTTTTGACAGGCTTTTGTGGGCATATACGAATTTGCGGCCAAAGTGGACAAGTTCGGAGGAACCGGATGACAGTAAAGGTGCCTTAGTGGTCTTCATAGATGACCTAGACAGGTGTCCAAGATCCAGAATTTTAAAGGTTCTTGAGACCATCAAGCTGTTCATGGATAAAAAAGGGTGTATCTTCGTTATCGGAGCTGCAAATGAGATTATAGAAAACGCATTGAAAGACAAAGATGCTTACTCTGATGAAGATGCAAAAAGATTCATGGACAAGATAGTGCAGGTCACCTTTAACCTTCCGCGAATCCCCTTGGAGGAGTTTGAATACTATATTAAAGACATTGATCCTGCTTCAGTGGAAAAGATCAAACCCCATCTTTGGAATATTGTGACAACAACACAGAATAACCCCAGGCGATTTAAGCGGTTTTTAAATGACCTGTCTCTTATGGAAGGGCTCCACAAAAACAAGCAGACCGGAGTAGATGCAACAAGCTTGCTGTTCTGGAAGATCATCGAGTTTGAATCGCCCAAACTGGTTGAAGAGGCAAAAGAGAACAGCGAAATCTTCAATATACTGATTGAGATAATCGGAGATATTTCTGTGAAAGACCCAAACACCGGTTCGTGGGAAATCCCGGCAGACAAGATACAGGCTATCACCCAAAAATCTCTTCAGCCATACCTCGAAGACAGAAGGCTGGTTGAGTTTATACGAAACATCAAGATTCCCGCAGAACAGGTCAGGCAGCTCATTTCACTCAGCAGCATTGTCAAGAGCACTGAAACAGCGCTGGAAGAAGATAAACGCATCCGGCAGAAGCTTGAACGTAGGATAGACTATAAACTAGGTGAGATGGTGGAGATACCTGCCGGTGACTTTCTATATGGTGATGAAAAAGAGACGGTTAATATTGCTGAAGCGTTTGAGATAGATATCTATCCGGTAACGAACAGTCAGTTTGAGCACTTTATAAAGGAAGGCGGTTACGAAAAGGAAGAATATTGGGACAAAGAAGGATGGGCGTGGCGGCAAGAAGAGAAAATTACTCAGCCCATGTACTGGAACGACGAAAAATGGAACCAGTCGGAACATCCAGTAGTGGGTGTAACATATTATGAGGCCAAGGCATACGCCAGATGGGCCGGGAAAGTTCTCCCCACGGAGCAGCAGTGGGAACATGCGGCCAGGGGTGCTGATGGTCGGGAATATCCCTGGGGGGATAAATTCGACGAGACAAGATGTAATAGCGATGAATCGGGTATCGGAAGAACATCAAAAGTAACCCGCTACCCCAATGGTATCAGCCCTGCAGGATGCTATGATATGGCAGGCAATGTCTCTGGATGGACGAATAGCATTTATGATGAAAGCGAGGGCAGGGTTGTCTTGCGCGGCGGCTCGTGGAACAACCAAAGTGACCGCTGCCGGTGTGCCTTCCGCAGCTGGGACGGCCCGGGCGACAGGAGCAGCGATGTGGGTTTTCGTTGCGCCAGGACTCTTACACTTTGATCTTTTACACTTTTACCCTTTACCGCCGAAGGCGGTTGAAATGTTTGCCGTAAATAAGACGGCGAGGTTAAAACCTGCTCTTGACTTGCGCATTGTTAGTGTTGGACTTTCAACTACTGCTATGATTGGTGAAAATTTAGAGCCCGAAAAAGCTTTGATTACCAAACCAAGTCTATAATAGACTCAACTTGACGGCGAATATCAGCTATGGCAAGTAATCACCCCCTCTTCATCTTCAGAACGAAACACAATGTTCTGTGCCTTAAGGCCGACGAAAAAGTCTTCATGATTTATAGATCAAAAGTCGGAGATGAATCTAGGACTTTGGGGAATTCTAGCCTGAAGTATGGGGAGCTGCCGACATTAGATAATCAATTTAATTGAACTAAATATAAACGGATTACTATACGTAACATCCACAGGCTGGATGCATATATCTAACTGAACTATACAGTCTCAGCCCCTGTCAGGAATTGACGAATTGCGGAAGAATTAATCATCTATCAATCGGAGATGAGAAACCGCAGTTTCGCTAGATCCCTACATGTTGTGCCTGGTTACAGTATGCTCAAGTTATAGCTTTCTTGCCACTGTACGTAACAAAAGGTAATTGACACGATTATAATGAAAGGTCATTATCTGCCTGTTATTTCTATGAAAATCAAAGGAAAGGAGGCAGTGATGACCGGTGAAGGATTACAATTAAAACTTAAGACTATTCAGTCAGAATTTTATTACAATCAAGAAAAACATCCACTTTATATCAGCCTATTGTCAAATATTCAATCTTGGCAAGAATCTGATACTTTCCGGAAAAACCAGGATGAAAATCCTCGTAGCTGGCTTTTTCAGCAAAAGAGGAGTCAAGGGCTTGAAGACGCCTTGACAAGGCTTGCCGAAAAGAACATCCCTGCTAAATTACATATTGAAGATTATCTGAGGGATCAGTATCGAAATAACTGCAGACCCAACACTCTTCGAAATTCACTTACTTCCATTGCCGTTTTCCTTCTCTTTATAAAGAAATCAGGAAAGAGCTGCCTTGAAGAAATCGGGAGAGAGGATCTGTATGCTTACATCGAGCATGAACAGGACAGAGGTCTAAAGGCTTCTACCATTAAGATGAGACTTCGCACAGTAAATGCGTTTCTTCGTTACCTGATTGACAACGATACTATTAGACCGGATGTGTTATCTAAAAGGATGATTATCAAGGTACCTGATTCATTGCCAAGAGCTATAGATCCGGATGATGTCAAACGTTTACTATCCGTGATTGATCATATAAGGAATCGAGCTATGATACTCGTACTACTGAGGACCGGCATGAGGATCGGGGAGCTGTTGAACACGTTAGTTGGGGATGTGAATCTTAAGCAGAGAAAGATAGAGATCTATGAAGCGGAAAAGACGCGTGTAGGAAGGATCGTGTATCTAAGTGATGATTCAGTGAGTGCATTAAAAGCCTGGTTCAAAGAAAGAGAGCCCCACAAGGTGTTTCTCTTTTATGCCAATGGCCGCCACACAATGACCTATGCTGCAGTCCGGATGATGTTTGTAAAGTATCTGGATAAAGCTAGTCTAAGCCATAAGGGGTACACACTACATTGCTTAAGGCACACCTGTGCAAGTGAACTTTTAAATGCCGGCATGCGTTTGGAGTGTGTCCAACAACTTCTTGGTCACAGCAGCATTGAGATGACCAGGCGTTATGCAAGGCTTACGGATAAGACTCGGGAAGAGGAGTATTTTAGGGCAATGAATATAATAGAAAGGGGTGAAATAGATGGTCATTATCAACTGGATCGTGAACTACAAACGCTTCTTAAAGAGGAGGAACTACTCCAGTCACACAATCAAGAATTACATGAACACTCTTAGCCACTTTGTGCTCTGGTTGGATAAACCCATAGAGGAGGCGACAAACAAAAAGATTTTGCGCTATATCGATTATCTTCTGGATAAAAAGTTGAAGCCCAAGACGATCAACTCTCATCTGGATAGTATCCGTGGGTTCTATGAATATCTGATTAGGGAGGAGGAGGTCGCTATTATCAATCCGGTAAAGCATGGATACGCCCTACGTATGTCCAGGCCGCTACCGAAGCACTTAAGGGATGAAGAAATTACCGTTCTCTTTGATTCCATTAAGGCTCATCGTGATAAGGCAATGTTCACACTGATGCTGCGATGCGGCATTAGGGTTGAAGAAGTGGCAAATCTAACTCTTAACGCAATCGATCTTAAGCGGAGGAAGATCTATGTTTACAATGGGAAAGGGAACAAAGACAGAGTAGTCTATATCAGCAGGGACTCGTATAATACATTGGTGAAATACCTGAGGGTAAGACCTTCTTCCAGGGCAAAGAAAATCTTCCTGGTTGATAAGGGAGCTTGTAGAGGTAAACCCATATCAGTTCGTGGGATACAGAAGCGTATGGAATACTATGCCCGAAAGGTTGGATTAAAGGTTTCTTGTCATCATCTTCGGCACACCATGGCGACACAATTACTGAATGCCGATGCGGATCTGGTCACCATCCAGGATCTTCTGGGACATACCCGCATAAAAACCACCCAGAGGTATTGTAAGGTATCTAACCTTAAGGTGGAAAGGGATTACTTCAAAGCCATGGAGTTGGTAATGGAAAAGATGGGAGGTGAGGGATTTATGACTTGACACTCATGAAAAACTAAGGCAGGATAACACCATATAAACCATCAATATTACTAGAAAAAACAGGATTTGTTACGTATAGCTTGCCAAAAGGTGAACTTCCCGTAATTTCGAGATTACATATCGTAGTTGAAAGTTCAATATCGGATTGAGCCTCGGAGCGAAAAATCTCAATAGAAAAAACCATATTTCAAGATGCTATTCAACAATTTTTGTCGATGACCAATTCTGCTGATTTCAGTCAGCATTGGATAAACCGACATCTCTCACATGGGAGCTTGAGGCTTTGATATTCTCATCAGATATTCAGTTTTCCCAAATTGAATATTGGCAAGCTGTCACAAACTTTGGATTGTATAATCGGTTTATTGGTAAACGATCCGCTTTTGTGCACCACACAGAAATATTCAACATCAAGAACTAATCCTCTTCTCTCGAAAAAATAGTCAATTAGTCAAGCCTGACACCCTATTAGCAATAAGGCGCATAATGAATCCCTCCTTAGATAAAGAATAATTTGATTCTCTAACCGTTTCTCTGTTATTTTGGCAACAGAATTGCGAAATTACAAGATTGTTATTTTTCCTCTTACTCCCATGCCAAAAAGAAAACATAATAGTGACCTCGATTATATACAAAGGGTTATTGACCTTAGAAAGGTCGACCCTTCCCCGTATCAACTGCGCAGACACTTTGACGAGGATAAACTGAAAGAACTCGCGGCGAGCATTCAACGGGAGGGATTGATTGAGCCCATTGTCGTACGTCCTAAAAGGGATCGTTATGAACTGATTGCAGGAGAGCGAAGATTTAGAGCCCTCCGGGACTATACCAGTATAAAGACCATTCAGGCTCAAATTGTAAAGGCAAGCGAGCTTCAAGCACGGCGCATATCCGCTGCCGAGAACCTTCAGCGTGAAGATCTCTCCGCCATTGAGTCGATTGAAGCCGTTGTCGAGATCGTGGATGCGGAACTGATCGAGGATAAAGAATATGCCTCAATGGGGAAAAACCCTGCAGATCGGGTGAAAACCTTGCTGGGAAAACTTGACTCTGTAAGGCGTAACAAAGAGCGGAGATATAATGTCAGTGAGGAAATAAGGCACACGTCCAATAAATTTATTGGACGTGTTAAAAATATCTTTGCAAAGCTGCCTAAACCTCTGGAATGGTTATCATTTTTGAATAATGACCTTCCTTTACTGATAGACTTTTGCGAAGAGGTGCAGGAAATATCGATTCAACACCGTCTGAATAGATCCCAGACCCGGGCGTTGGCAAAACTCAGATCTGCATCGGAAAAGGAATTTCAACGGGTTACAGCGTATGTTCAAAGCTCCCCTAATGCTGAAATGGGCCATGTTAGCACGGATTTCTGGCAAAGAGACCTCAGGGACCTGAGTGCCAGAGAGATTGAAGAAATTGCCGATAAAGCAGCCAAAAAGGAGTGCCTGAAAGATCTCAACCGGGCTCGTGTAATCCCATCGTTTAGCTTTGAGGCAAAAAATCTCTTCATGAGCCGATTGGGCATTGCTGTTACCAGGATTGCTGCACGACTGAAGGTCAACCGACTCACCGCACTGAAATATTCTGAGAATCCTAGCCTTGTCCGATCTATTCGAAGCTCTTTAGAAAAGGGTCATCCTATCCACCAGGTGGCACAAGAACACCGTTGTCCCGAGCCTCTTGTGTGGTCCATCGCATTGGAAGGAAAAAGCGACTATGAACGGTTCAAGTCTTTGAACTGGGGATTGCGTGCCTGGGATTACTGGTATTTCAATGACCTTGATCCACGGTTTGGAGATAGATGGCCAGGACAGATCCCTGCCCAATTGGTGGGTCATACGCTTTTTTACTTTACACAGGAGGGAGAGCTTGTGCTTGATCCCATGGCAGGTGGTGGAGTTGTGCCTGATACCTGTCTTGCATTCAATAGGAGATGCTGGTCTTTTGATGTAGTCGATCGGCCTGAAACACGGCCGGAGATCGAGCCTTTTCAATGGAATCCAGAAAGGTTGGTGTGGCCCGTTAGGGGAAAAGAAAAGCCGGATCTGATCTTTTTTGATCCGCCTTATTTCAAAAAACAGGAAAGCCATTATCCCCAAGAGAGCATCTCCACTCTTTCCCGGAAAGAATATCTTCAATTCTTTAAAGCACTCTTTCCTCTATTTAGAGAACATACAAAGGCTCATGCACGTATCGCCTTTCTCAATTCTGACTGGCCTCCGGCCCGTAAGGCCTACGCCCTGGAGGGAGAGAGTTTCAAGGAGTATCAGCAAGAGAAGAAGATCCGGAACAAAGTATCTTTCTTTCAGACTACATTGACCTCCTAAAGGCCTCAGGGTGGCAGCTCACCCATATCGTGGATTGTCCCTTGCCCACACAGCGATTTCTGCCAAACATGGTGAGCCGGATGCACAAGAACCGAACCCTGGGAGTGGTTCGACGCTCGCTGATTGTAGGAATAAAGAAATGATAGAGTCACTATCTTCGGCCAGAGGGCCGTGAACTAGGATGCGATTGTACCCTTAAGGAAGTATAGTCGAATCTCTGTTTGAACAGAATAATCCTTTTACTCTAAGCTATGAATTTTAATTCCGTCTCATCTAAAAACGATTTCAGCTCTTGAGGACCTAGCATTACTTGTTCTTTTCTCTTTTAGAATATTTACTGCAAAGACCTAAAGGTTCCCTGATTCCCGACGTATATTTTTGGAAATCAAGACCCGGCGGTTTTTGGCTATTTCAAACAGAAATAATCAGAATGGGTATCGCTAAAGACAGTTGAATTCATCTTGAAATATGGTTTTTCCTATTGAGATTTTTCGCTGCCAATCCTGATATTGAACTTTCAATTACGATATGTAATGTTGAAACTACGGGAAGTTCACCTTATGGCAAGTAGTGTAAAAAACTCGCTCATCACTGCCCACCAC